>QHCD01000081.1 GCA_003244255.1 Pseudonocardiales bacterium
GTGCTCGACCTCTACGCCGGATCGGGCGCGCTGGGATTGGAGGCGCTCTCTCGCGGCGCCGCCAGCGCTCTGCTCGTCGAATCCGATTCGACGGCGGCCGGCGTCGCCCGGGCCAATGCGCGTGCGCTGGGACTCGCGGGAGCGACGGTGTGCGCGGGTGCCGTCGAGCGGATCGTGGCCTCGGCGCGCTGGTGCCGGCCGGTCGATCTGGTGCTCGCCGACCCGCCGTACGAACTGCCCGCGGCCCACCTCGCCGGCATCCTCGCGCGACTGGCCGAGGGCTGGCTCGTTCCCGGCGCGCTCATCGTCATCGAGCGGTCCGGCCGGGACGAGCCGTGGGCCTGGCCGGACCCGATCGAGGCGGTGCAGCACCGCAGCTACGGCGATACCGCGCTTTGGTACGGTCGCCGACCGTGAGACGCGCCGCGTGCCCTGGCTCCTTCGATCCGGTCACGAACGGGCACCTCGACGTCATCGCGCGGGTCAGCGGGCTCTTCGACGAGGTCACTGTCGTCGTCGGGATCAACAAGAGCAAGGACCGCCTGTTCAGCGTCGATGAACGACTGCAAATGCTCACCGAGGCCACGGCGTCCTACCCGAACGTCCGCGTCGACACGTTCCAGGGCCTGCTCGTCGACTACTGCCGGGCCAACCAGATCGCCGTGATCGTGAAGGGCCTGCGGGCCGTCACCGACTTCGACTACGAGTTGCAGATGGCGCAGATGAACGCGGGTCTCGCCGGCATCGAGACTATGTTCATGGCGACCAACAACATGTACAGCTTCCTGTCGTCGAGCCTGGTGAAGGAAGTCGCGATGTACGGCGGTGACGTGAGCGGACTCGTTCCAGCTCTGGTGCTCGACCGCCTGACGGCGAAGCTGGGCCGGAACTGAACGGTCCACTATGGACTGGTCACGTGAATCAGCGAACAACAGGGGACGCGGGAGGGCGGCCGGGTGTCGTACCGAGTATTCGAGGCGCTGGACCAGCTGGTCGACAAGCTGGAGACCGCCCGCGGAGTGCCGATGACCGGCTCCTGCGTCGTCCCCCGCTCCGACGTGCTCGATCTGCTCGACGACGTCCGCGAGGCGCTTCCCGCCGAGATGGCGGACGCCCAGGCAGTGCTCGGGCAGCGCGAGGCGATGCTCGCGGAGTCCCGCAGCCGGGCGCAGCAGCTGGTGGCCGACGCCGAGGCCGAGGGCGAGCGGCTGGTCTCGGCCGCGCACGCGCAGTCTGACCAGGCCGCTGCGGCGGCGCGCGAGCAGCACGCCCAGCTGCTCGACGCGGCGCATCAGGAGCACGAACGGCTGCTCGCCGACGCGCAGGCGAAGCACGACCGGTTGGTTCTGCAGACGACGGTTCACGCCGCCGCCGTCACCCGGGCCGAGCAGTTGCATTCGCAGGCCTCGGCGGAGTCCGCGCGGCTGCGTACCGACGCCGAGGCCGCGGCGGCCAGGGTGAAGGCCACCGGCGAGGCCGACGTCGCGCGGATGCGGCTGGAGGTGGAGGAGTACGTCGATGAGCGGCTGGCTTCGTTCGCCGACACGCTGGAACGCACGCTGCAGTCGGTCCGCAACGGTCGGGCCACCCTGCACGCCCGGCAGCCGCCCGCCGGCGAACGGCCGAATCGACGCTGAGCCGTCAGGTCGGGTACCCTGATCCGCCGATCCCCTCTCTGAGGCGTTGGTGTGGTATGTCCGAAGTCGCCGTCTCGCTGCAGCGCGTCGATCCGCGCCGCCCACTGGTACTCGACATCCGGGAGCTGCATCGTGGCGCCGGCTCGATGCGGACCCTGCGGCGCACGGTGCCGGCTCCCGCAGACCTGCGGGTAGAGATGGTCGGTGTCGCCGACGGAGCCCCAATCGACCTGGATCTGCGCCTGGAGTCGGTCGTCGAGGGCGTGTTCGTGTCCGGTTCGGTGAGCGCCGAGCTGACCGGCGAGTGCGGCCGATGCCTCGGGCCGCTGCAGCGTCCGCTCACCGTCGACGTCGGCGAGCTGTTCGCCTACCCTGACAGCGCGACCGAGCAGACCACCGACGAGACGGAGATCCGCCGAATCGATGGCGACCGACTCGACCTCGAACCGGCGCTCCGCGACGCCGTCGTGCTGGCGCTTCCGCTCACCCCACTGTGCCGCGATGAGTGCGCCGGGTTGTGCTCTGGCTGCGGGCAACGGTGGGACGAGCTGCCCGCCGACCACCGGCATGAGATCCTTGACCCGCGGTGGGCGGTGCTTGCCGAGCGCGTCGCCGGCACCGCGCTCGAACCGGGCACCGGCCCCACCGTGGCCGATACCTGCACCGAGGGTGAAATCGGCCCTGGCACCGGAACCGGGACCGGGGCTGAAACCGGCACCGGCTAGACACGCATCGAAGAAGTCAGGAGACACCTCACCGTGCCTATCGTCCCGAAGCGCCGGACCTCGCGGTCCAACACCCGCTCGCGCCGCGCCCAGTGGAAGGCCACCGCGCCGACGCTGGTGACGTGTAGCAACCGAGCGTGCGGGCAGCCGACGCTGCCGCACCGCGCCTGCCCGTCGTGCGGGCAGTACGCCGGGCGAGTCGTTACCGACTGAGCCCGATGCCCTCGGCCGACGGCGTCGCGGGGGTGGTCGGAGCGGCTGCGGGTCGATCGCCCGCGTCGGACCGGCCGACGGCGCATGCGGATCCCCGTGCGGACCTAGCCGCAGGCCCGCACGCTGAACTCGCGGCCGCGCTCGGCACCAGGGTCGACCCGGGGCTGCTCACCCGCTCGCTGACGCACCGGTCGTACTCGTATGAGAACGGCGGCGCGCCGCACAACGAACGCCTGGAGTTCCTCGGCGACGCAGTGCTCGGGCTGATCGTCACCGACGCGCTGTATGCCGCCCACCCCGATATGCCAGAGGGCCAGCTCGCGAAGCTGCGCGCTTCGGTCGTCAACTCCCGCGCGCTGGCGACGGTTGCACGCACCCTGGGGCCCGGAGGGCTCGGCTCGCACGTGCTGCTCGGCCACGGTGAGGAGACCACCGGCGGCCGGGACAAGGCGAGCATCCTCGCCGACGCGATGGAGGCAGTGCTCGGCGCCATCTACCTCGATCGCGGGCTCGGCGCCGCGACCGACGTCGTGCTCGCGTTGTTCGGGCCGCTGATGCTCGACGCCGCGGCCCGCGGGGCCGGCCTGGACTGGAAGACCAGCCTGCAGGAGATCTGCGCCGAGCTGGGGATCGGCACCCCCGAGTACCAGATCACCGAAGCCGGTCCAGATCACCGCAAGTCTTTCGCGGCGGTTGCGCTGGTCGGTGACGAGAGCCTCGGCACGGGCGCAGGCTCGAGCAAGAAGGAAGCCGAGCAGAAGGCCGCCGAAATGGCCTGGACGGCGCTCGATGCACGCTCCAAGGCGGCCGCGGCGGCCGAGGCGCCCGGCAACTGACGCCGGATGCCGGAGCTCCCCGAGGTCGAGGTCGTCCGCCGCGGACTGCATCGGTGGGTGGCCGGCCGCACGGTCGCGCACGTGCAGGTGGCGCACCCGCGTGCCGTCCGGCGTCACCTCGCCGGGCCGGCCGATTTCGAGGCGGCCCTGACCGGCGTCACCCTGGGAGCCGCGCACCGGCGCGGCAAGTACCTGTGGCTACCGGTGATCGAGCCGGCGCAGAGCGGTCGCGCACTGCTGGCCCATCTCGGCATGAGCGGGCAGTTGCTGGTGCTGCCGCCGGACACCCCGCCCGGTCCGCACCTGCGCATCCGCTTCGGCTTTACGGGCGGCGGCTGCGAACTGCGATTCGTCGACCAGCGCACGTTCGGCGGGCTCTCCCTCGAGCCGTGCTCGACCGGCCTGCCCGACCTGATCACCCACATCGCGGCCGACCCGCTCGATCCCGAGTTCGACGCCGGCCGCTTCGCCTCGGCGCTGCGGCGGCGGCGCACGGGCCTGAAGCGAGCGCTGCTGGACCAGAGCCTGATCTCCGGCGTCGGCAACATCTACGCCGACGAGGCGCTCTGGCGATCGCGGCTGCACTACGCCCGGCCGACCGAAACGATGCGCCGCTTCGAGGTCGACCGGCTGCTCGAGGAGATCCGGACGGTCATGGGTTCGGCGCTCGATGCCGGCGGCACGTCGTTCGACTCGCTCTATGTCGACATCAACGGCTCCAGCGGCTTCTTCTCCCGCTCCCTGCACGTCTACGGTCGAGCCGGTCGCGCGTGCGACCGGTGTTCGACGCCGATCCGGCGTGAGCCGTTCATGAACCGGTCGAGCTTCCGCTGCCCGCGCTGCCAGCCCCGCCCGCGACGCCCTCGCTGGTAGCCGAATGCGGAACCCCTGGCGCTCGACGACGTCTACCGTGTAGGAACTCTCACCGTCATCGCAGGCATCAACACGGCAGGAGCTGGCGTGGACACCGACTTCGGCCATGACGACGCGATGGACGTCGGCGGCGCGGCCGGCGTCGCGTCCGGCGACGACCCGACGGTGAGTCCAGATGCGGGCCCGGATGCGGGATCGATCGACCCGCCGGGCGAGCACGTCGAGATGGAGAACGGCTCGACGCACTATGACGCGGGCGTGCTCGGCGCCGACGTCGACGGCGACGGACATCCCGACTCCGCCGTCATCCGCACGCCGAAGCAGATCGAGTACTACACCGACACCGACGGCGACGGCAGGGCCGACGAGCTCACCATCACCACCCCCGACGGTCACCTGATCAGCCACACAGAACTCGATCCCCGGACCGGCGTCTTCCATGAGACGCCGTATCACGCGCAGGCACCGGAGGCCGTGACACACCCGCCGGAGCGGCACGTCGAGATGGACGTGCACGGCCACCAATACGACGCCGGCGCCGTCGACCTCGACTCCGACGGCGACGGCCGGCCGGACACGGCCGTGATCGTCGCTCCGCATCAGATCGAGTACTACACCGACGCCGACGGCGACGGGAAGGCCGACGAGCTGACCATCACCACCCCGGACGGCCACCTGATCAGTCACACCGAACGCGAGCCGGGCACCAGCACGTGGGTCGAGACGCCGCTCGACCACGAGCTGCCGGATCGGTGACCGGCGGCGATCGGGCGCCTGCCGGCGAGGGCGCCGATCCGCCGCCGGCCGCCAGCGCGGAGCGGGTGCGGCTGACCGCCTGGGTGCGCGGGGACGTGCAGGGCGTCGGATTCCGGTACTGGGTGCGCAGGCGTGCGCTGGCGCTTGGCCTCACCGGCTCGGCCACCAACCTCGCCGGTGGCGAGGTCGAGGTCATCGCCGTCGGCGCCCCGCCTGCCTGCGCCGCGCTGCTCGAGGCACTGCGCGGCCCGGATGCGCCGGGGCGGGTCGGCAACCTCACCCACCGGATCGGCGCCGCAACGGACGGCGTGGCCGCCGACGCCGGCGGGTTCGCCGTCGGTTGACGTGAACCCCGCCCGGAGTGCTCCTGCGCCCGGCCGCGCCACCACATGTTCTCGCGTCGCACACGCAGCGCCGTTGACCGGTCACGCCGCCCGTGGGACCCTGGGCGGACCGCGCCGTAGACCTTCAGGGACACGCGCGACCCCGCTTAGCTGCGCATGGAGGCGCTCTGATGGCCAAGGCCTTGGTGGGTCATCTGGCTGCCATGTCCGACCGTCGTCTCCTCGACGAACTGACCTACCTTCGCTCCCAGGTCGGCAGGCTGACCGAGGAGCTGGCTCGGGTCCGTGCCGAGCGCGATGCCGCGCTCGCCCTGGACCGCGCGTTCGACGAGATCAGCGACGACATCGGCCCGCTGCCGATGCCCGTCGAGGAGTCGGCAACCTCGCTGCGCTGACCGCACCCCGCCCCCGCAGGGAGCCGCCCGGTGCGGTCCGGATCGGCGTCCGCAGCGGTGTTGCGCGCCTTCCCTTCGGCGTCCTGGTCCCGGGGTAGGGTCGGCCGACCGTTCCGTCGAACGTCTGCCGACCACGCCGGAGAGCCGTGCACCTCAAGACCCTCACCCTGAAGGGTTTCAAGTCCTTCGCATCGACGACGACGCTGCGATTCGAGCCCGGCATCACCACGGTCGTCGGCCCCAACGGCTCCGGTAAGTCCAACGTCGTCGATGCGATCGCATGGGTGCTGGGCGAGCAGGGGGCAAAGGTGCTCCGCGGCTCGAAGATGGAAGACGTCATCTTCGCCGGTACCTCGGCGCGCGCCCCGCTCGGTCGGGCCGAGGTCACGTTGACGGTCGACAACACCGACGGTTCCCTGCCGATCGACTACACGGAGGTATCCATCACCCGGCGGATGTTCCGCTCGGGTGAGAGCGAGTATGAGATCAACGGCGACGCGACCCGGTTGCTGGATATCCAGGAGCTGCTCTCCGATTCCGGGATCGGCCGCGAGATGCACGTGATCGTCGGCCAGGGGCAGCTCGAAACCGTGCTGGCCGCGCGACCGGAGGACCGGCGGGGCTTCATCGAGGAGGCGGCCGGGGTCCTGAAACACCGTAAGCGCAAGGAGAAGGCGCTGCGCAAGCTCGACGCGATGAGCGCGAACCTGACCCGCATCACCGATCTGTGCACGGAGCTACGTCGTCAGCTTGGTCCACTCGGACGGCAGGCCGAGGTCGCTCGTCGCGCCGCCGCGATCCAGGCCGAACTGCGCGACTCCCGGCTGCGGCTGCTCGCCGAGGATCTGCTCGCGTTGCGGGAGGCGCTCGAACGAGACGTCGCCGACGAGACGGCCGTCCGGGAACGGCGAGCGGCCGTCGAGTCGCGGCTCGCGGCGGCGCAACGCTCGGAGTCCGACCTGCAGGCGGCGCTGACCGCCGACGCGCCCGCGCTGGCCGAGGCGCAGGACCGTTGCTACCAGCTGGCAGCTCTTGCGGAGCGGTTCCGCGGCACCGCCGCCCTCGCGGCCGAGCGCGCGAGGCACCTGTGCGCCCCACCCGACGACGCCGCCGGCAGCGACCCCGAGGACCTGGAGCGGGCGGCCGCCGACCTCGGCGAGCGGCGGGAGCAGGTAGCGTGCGCCCTGACGGCCGATCGCGACCGGCTCGCCGCTGTCGAGGCCGACCGCATCGGCCAGGACCAGCGGCTGGCCGAGGCCGAACGGGCGGTCGTCGCGGCCGCGTCCGCCGCCGCCGACCGGCGTGAGGGACGCGCCACCCTGGCCGGTCAGGTCGACGCGCTGCGGGCGCGCATCACGGCCGGCCACGAGGAGATCGCGCGGCTGGCTGCTGCCGCCGCCGACTCGCGCGAACGGGCCGAGACCGCCGGGGTCGCGTTCGCCGGCCTGCAGGACCAGGTCGGCGCCCTTGACGAGGGCGAGGTAGGCCTGGACGAGCTGCACCAGGGCGCGGTGCTCGCCCACCAGCGCGCGGCGTCGCGGCTGCGAGAGCTGACCGAGACCGAGCACCGGATCGAGCGTGACCGCGCCACCTTGGAGGCCCGCTGCGAGGCCCTGGCCCTCAGCCTGACCCGTCGGGACGGAGCCGGCGCGCTGCTCTCGGCGGGCGACCGGCTCGACGGCGTGCTGGGATCGGTGGCATCGGTGCTCTCGGTGGAGCCGGGCCACGAGGCGGCGCTCGCCGCTTCCCTTGCCGGCCTGGCCGATGCCGTCGCCGTCGAGAGCCCCGATGCCGCCGTGGCCGCGCTGCGACTGCTGAAGGCCGATGACGGCGGCCGCGCGGTATTCCTGATCGGTGGGGCGCCGCGCGAAACGAACCGGTCGAACTGGCCGGCGCTGCCAGCGGGCGCCCGCTGGGCACTCGACCTCGTGCGGGCGCCGGACCGCTTCCGGCCCGCGCTCGCCCGCGCCCTGGACCGGGTCGCCGTCGTCGATGACCTGGACGCCGCGGCGAGACTGGTGGCCGACGAACCCGCGGTCTGCGCCGTGACGGCCGCCGGCGACCTGCTCGGCGCCGATCACGCCGCTGGCGGGTCGGCCAGCGTCCCGAGCGTCATCGAGCTGCAGGCGGCGACGGCGGACGCCGCGCGGCGACTCGACGAGCTCGCCACCCGTGCCGCGGGTACCGCCGCCGAGATTGCCGCGGCACGGGCCGAGGTGGAGCACACGGCCGGGGCAGTCGAGGCGGCGCTCGCGAGGCTGCACGAGTCCGATGCGAAAATGTCGGCGGTCGCCGAGCAGCTTGCGCATCTGGGCTCCGCCGCGCGTTCGGCGGCCGCCGAGGCGGAGCGGTTCGAGCATGCTCGGGACGACGCCATGGCGGCGGCCGAGCAGGACAGATCGCGCCTGACCGACCTGGCGGCGCGGCTCGACGCCGCCAGCACCGAACCGACGCGGGACCAGCCGCCGACCGGGTGCCGTGACGAGCTGGTCACCCGGCTCGCGGACGCACGGCAGGTCGAGGTCGAAGCTCGCCTCGCGGTGCGCACCGGTGAGGAGCGGATCCGCGCGCTGGCGGAGCGGTACGACGCGCTGCGTCGGCAGGCCGCGGTCGAGCGGGACCGCCGGGTGCGCGCCGAGGCCGCCCGGGTCGCTCGCGCGCGGGGCGCGACCATCGCCCGCGCCGTCCACGCGGCCGCCGACGACGCACTGCGCCGGCTGGCCGGATCGCTCGGCGCGGCCGAGGCCGCCCGGGACGCCGCCGCTGCGACCCGTGCCGCGCGGGAGAGCGCCCTCGCCACCGCGCGGGCGAGCGCCCGTGAACTTGCGACCGAGATCGAGACCCTCACCGACGCCGTCCACCGCGACGAGGTGGCCCGGACCGAGCAGCGGCTGCGGATCGAGACGCTCGAAACCCGTTCGCTGGAGGAGCACGGCGTCGACGTCGAGGTGCTGCTCGCCGACTACCGACCGGCCATGCCGATGCCGCCGTCGTCGGCCGAGCTGGCCGAGTACGAGACCGTCGTTGCCCGCGGCGAGGCCGCGACGGCACCGGCGTCGGGTGCGTATCACCGCGCCACCTGCGAAAAGCGCGCGGCGAGGGCCGAGCGCGACCTGGCGATGCTGGGCCGGGTCAACCCGCTGGCGCTCGAGGAGTTCGCGGCCCTGCAGGAACGCTCGAGGTTCCTGGCCGAGCAGCTGGAAGACCTGAAGGCCACCCGGCGCGACCTGCTGAGCGTCGTGCACGAGGTCGACGTCCGGATCAGGGATGTCTTCGAATCCGCCTTCGCCGACACCGCAAGGGAATTCGAGATTGTGTTCGCTGCCCTCTTTCCTGGCGGGGAGGGCCGGCTGGTGCTCACCGATCCCGATGAGATGCTGACCACCGGCATCGAGGTGGAGGCCCGGCCACCGGGCAAGAAGGTGAAGCGGCTCTCGCTGCTCTCCGGCGGCGAACGATCGCTCGTCGCGGTGGCGCTGCTGGTGGCGATCTTCCGGGCCCGGCCCTCGCCCTTCTACGTCCTCGACGAGATCGAGGCCGCGCTCGATGACACCAACCTCGGCCGGCTGATCGGCCTGCTGACCGAGCTGCGCGAGGCGAGCCAGCTGATCGTCATCACCCACCAGAAGCGGACGATGGAGATCGCCGACGCGCTCTACGGCGTCTCCATGCAGGGCGACGGCATCTCGAAGGTGATCAGCCAGCGGATGCGGGAACTCGCCCCCGTGTCGTCCTGACGCCGTCAGCGCTCGACGCTTGTTGATCATGCGGTTTCGGTACGCGACACGCCGGTTTCGCGTACCGAAAGTGCATGATCAACATGACCGGGCCCCCGGCTGGCGCCCATGTGGTAGCGGGACGGGCCACCTCGGCGGTGCGGACACGGTCCGGTGCGGTGCGCGGTCTCTGTCAGGATCGAGCGCATGGAATACGTGATCATTGCCATCGTCGTCGTGGTCGTCGCAGCGGCCGGCTTCCTCGGCGCCGGCGTGGCCCGCACCCGCCGCGCCAAGATGGCGAGGCTGCCGCCCTCGAGCACGACCGGCGAGACGGCGACGCTGCCGAACCCCACCGAAACCGTCGCGCCGTCGATCGATTCACCGACGCAAGCCCTTCCGATCCCGGCGCCTGACGTCGAGGCGCCTGACCTCGAGGCGCCAGCGCTCGAGATGCCAGAGCCGACCGCCAATCGGCTGATTCGGCTGCGGGCCCGGCTGGCGCGCTCGCAGTCGACGTTGGGCAAGGGCCTGCTCGCCGTGCTCGGCCGGGACCGACTCGATGAGCGGGCGTGGGAGGACATCGAGGACACCCTGCTGCAGGCCGACGTCGGGGTCGCATCCGCCGGCGAGATCGTGCAGCGGCTGCGCGAGCGCACCCGCGTGCTCGGCACCCGGACCCCGGGCGATCTGCGCGCGCTGCTGTCCGAGGAGCTGGTAGCGGCGATCGGCGCCGACACCGATCGCACCCTGCACACCTTCCCGCACGCCGACGCTCCGGCGGTCGTGCTGGTAGTCGGCGTCAACGGCACCGGGAAGACGACGACCTGCGGCAAGCTCGCCCGGGTCCTGATCGCCGACGGTCACAGCGTGGTGCTTGGCGCCGCGGACACCTTCCGGGCCGCCGCCGCCGACCAGCTGCAGACCTGGGGTGCCAAGGTCGGCGCTCGCACCGTGCGCGGCGCCGCGGGAGCCGATCCCGCTTCCGTCGCGTTCGAGGCGGTGCGCATGGGTACCGAGGACCATGTCGACGTCGTCCTGGTCGACACCGCCGGCCGGCTGCACACCAAGACCGGGCTGATGGACGAGCTGGGCAAGATCAAGCGGGTCGTGCAGAGGCAGGGCCCGGTGGATGAGACGCTGCTCGTGCTCGACGCGACCACCGGGCAGAACGGGCTGACCCAGGCGCGGGTCTTCGCAGAGGTGGTCGACTGCACCGGGATCGTGCTGACCAAGCTCGACGGCACGGCAAAGGGCGGGATCGTGTTCGCCGTCCAGCGCGAGCTCGGGGTGCCGGTGAAGCTGGTGGGCCTCGGCGAGGGCGCCGACGACCTCGCGCCGTTCGAGCCGAAGGCCTTCGTCGACGCCCTGCTCGGCTGAGGTTGCCCGGCTGAGGCCGCTCGGCCGGGCCGACCGCGGGCAAGCGCGCCGGCCCGACACGATCCGGCAACATGTCAGATCGTTAATTCACGCCGACGAAACACGCTTCGGCTGGTCGTGAAACCTAGGCCAGGCAGGCTTTCGCGCATGCCAGCGATCGACACGGGCGCGACCGCGTGGGTGCTTGCGAGCGCCGCCCTCGTCCTGCTGATGACACCAGGGCTCGCCTTCTTCTACGGCGGCATGGTGCGGGGCAAGAACGTGCTCGGGATGCTCATGCAGAACTTCGCGGCCATCGCGATCGTCAGCATCGTCTGGGTCGTCGTTTCCTACTCGCTGGCGTTCGGCGGCGGCAGCGACATCGTCGGCAACCTGCACTTCGCCGGTCTGCAGCACATGAGCCAGGCCGTTCCGGGCTACGTCGGCGCCGGGGCGCAGGTGATCCCCCCGATGGCGTTCGTGGTGTTCCAGCTCATGTTCGCCGTGATCACACCCGCCCTCATCACCGGCTCGACGGCGGATCGCTGGAAGTTCGGCGCGTTCGTGCCCTTCGTGGTCCTGTGGTCGATCCTGGTGTACGGACCGGTGGCGCACTGGGTGTTCTCCCCCGAGGGGTGGCTGTTCAAGCGCGGTGCTCTCGACTTCGCCGGGGGGACCGTCGTCCACGTCAACGCCGGGGCCGCCGGTCTCGCGATGGCGCTGGTGCTCGGACGGCGGCGGGGTTGGCCCAAGGAGCAGATGCGCCCGCACAATGTGCCGTTCGTGCTGCTCGGCGCCGGCCTGCTGTGGTTCGGCTGGTTCGGTTTCAACGCCGGGTCGGCCCTCGGCGCCAACAACCTGGCGGCGTATGCCTTCGTCAACACGAACACGGCGACGGCGGCAGCGTTGCTCGGCTGGATCACCGTGGAGAAGCTCAAGTACGGCAAGTCCACGACGCTCGGGGCGGCGTCGGGAGCGGTTGCGGGCCTGGTCGCGATCACGCCGTGCGCGGGGTTCGTCAGCCCGCTCGGCTCCATCGCGGTCGGTGTGCTCGCCGGTGGGATCTGCCCGCTCGCGATCGGGTTGAAGACGAGGTTCGGATTCGACGACTCACTCGATGTCGTCGGCGTACATCTCTTCGGCGGCGTCGTCGGGTCGCTGTGCGTCGGGCTGTTCGCGACCATCGACACCAACTCCGCCGGCAAGGACGGGCTGTTCTACGGCGGCGGCCTCGGCCTGCTCGGTGAGCAGGCGCTCGCCGTCGTCAGCGTGATGGGCTACTCCTTCGTTGTGACGTTCGTCATCGGCAAGGTGATCAGCCTGGTCATCCGCAGCCGGCTCACCGCGGAGGAGGAGATCATCGGCATGGACGTCGCGATGCACGGCGAATCGGCGTACGAGCTGGGCGCGGCCGGCGGCACGGGTGGGGGAACGCAGTCCTTGCCGGCGGTCCGCCCGCCCGTCCCGACGACAGGGGTCGGGACATGAGGCTCGTCACCGCGATCATCAAGCCGTTCAAGCTCGACGACGTCAAGGCGGCGATCGAGGCGCACGGCGTCGCGGGCGTGACCGTCAGCGAGGTACAGGGCTTCGGCCGGCAGAAGGGCCACACCGAGGTCTATCGCGGAGCGGAGTACACCGTCGACCTGGTGCCGAAGCTGAAGGTGGAGGTGCTGGTCGACGACCTCGACGCCGACAAGGTGCTGGAGGCGCTCGTGGACGCCGCGCGCACCGGGTCGATCGGCGACGGCAAGGTGTGGACCACGGCGGTCGACGACGTCGTGCGCGTTCGCACCGGCGAGCGGGGACCCGACGCCCTCTGACCCCGTCGGATCGAGACCCGCCGGTCCGGCCGCACCAGCAGCCGAGCTGCGCGCCGGCCGGGCTGCACTACTCGGCCGGGGGCTCGCGGCCGCCGATCTCCGGGCCGCGCTGACCGACTTCTACGACGAGCGCCTGGCCGCCCTGATGCCCGCGCTCGACGGCGTCGCGCTGGTGGCTGTGGGTAGCCTGGGCAGGCGGGAGGTGATGCCGTTCGGCGACGTCGACCTGCTCGCCGTCCACAGTGGACAGCCAGACGTGCGGTCGGCCGTCGAACAGGTCTGGTACCCGCTGTGGGACGCCGGAATCGCGCTGGACCATTCGGTGCGTACCGCCGACGAGGCCATCGCGCTGGCCGGCCGCGATCTCGCCGTGGCGCTGGGCCTGCTGGCCGCGCGCCCGATCGGTGGCGACACCGACGCCGGGGCCGGACTGCGGGCGCGAGCCCGGGAGGCCTGGCGGCGCGCGGCTCGCACGCGCCTTGAGGAGGTCGCGACGGGCGCCCGCGAGCGGGCCGACCGCTTCGGTGAACTCGCGTTCCTCGTCGAACCCGACTTGAAGCAGGCGGCGGGCGGGCTGCGCGACACACACGCCCTGCACGCGTTGGCCGTGGCGCAACTCGTCGACGAGCCGAGCGGAGCCGTGGCCGACGCCGAACGGTTGTTGCTCGACGTGCGCACCCGGCTGCACCTGCGCGCGGGTCGGGCCCTGGATCGGTTGGTGCAACAGGAGCAGGAACCGATCGCCGTCGATCTCGGATTCGACACAGCGGACCGGTTGCTGCGGGCGGTCTCCGACGCCGGGCGGATGATCTCGTTCGCGCTCGGCAGCGCGATCCGTCGGATCGACGGCGCTACCGATGCGCGCCTCCGGCGCGACGCCGATGCGCGCCGGTGGCGACCTCGCAGGGCGCCCGCCCGCCGGCCGGTGGGTGCGGACGCGGTCGAGCAGTCCGGCGAGGTGGTGCTCGCGCGCGGTGTCGACCCGCACGCCGATCCCGTCGTCGTGCACGCCGCGACCATCACCACCGAGCTCGCCGTCGTCGTCGACGTCTTCCACGTCGTGCCGCGGTTCGGGTCGCCACCGGACGCCGATCGGCTGGCCGCCGACCTGCGCCGGGCGCTGTCCGGGCAGCTGTCCGTCGACGCCCGGCTGCGCGCGGTGGAGCGGTCCTACCCGAACCGCGACGGCCTGGGGGTGCCGGCGGCGCGGGCGCTGTGGTTCGACGACGCCGCCACCGACGCGACCGTGCTGGAGGTGCGGGCCGGGGATTCGATCGGGTTGCTGCACCGGGTGACGGCGGCGATGGAGCGCAGCGGCCTGCAGGTGCGCGACGCGCGGGTGAGCACGCTCGGGCGCGCCGTCGTCGACTCCTTCTACGTCGTCGACCCCGTTGGCCGCGCCGTCGTCGGACGCCGGCAGCGAGCGGAGGCCGCGATCCTGGCCGCTGTCGGCCCGTGACGACCGGCGGCCGCGTCGTTCGCGGTGCCCGGCTCGAAGCGGTGCGGGCGCAGTTAGGCTGGACGCAGCACCCATGACCGACGGCACGGAAGGCCACGTCCTGTGTTCGACACCCTGTCCGAGCGGCTGGAGAAGGCCTTCACGTCGCTGCGCGGCAAGGGCCGCCTGTCCGACGCCGACATCGACGCGACCTGCCGCGAGATCCGGATCGCGCTGCTCGAAGCCGACGTCGCCCTGCCCGCCGTCCGGCAGTTCATCGGCGCCGTGCGCGAGCGCGCCGGTGGCGCCGAGGTCTCCAAGGCGCTGAACCCGGCCCAGCAGGTCATCAAGATCGTCAACGAGGAGCTCGTCGAGATCCTGGGCGGCGAGACGCGCCGGCTGCGGCTGGCGAAGAGCCCGCCGACGGTGATCATGCTGGCCGGCCTGCAGGGCTCCGGCAAGACGACGCTGGCCGGCAAGCTCGGGCAGTGGCTGAAGGCCCAGGGTCACACGCCGCTGCTGATCGCGGCTGACCTGCAGCGGCCCAACGCCGTCACCCAGCTGCAGGTCGTCGGCCAGCAGGCCGGCGTCACGGTGTTCGCGCCGCATCCGGGTACGGCCGAGGGCGGCATCAGCGGGCCGCCGGGAGATCCGGTCGCCGTCGCGCGCGACGGCGTCGCCGAGGCGCAGCGCCGGATGCACGACATCGTCATCGTCGACACCGCCGGCCGCCTCGGTGTCGACACGCAGATGATGGCGCAGGCCGCGGCGATCCGCGACGCCGTCGATCCGGACGAGACGCTCTACGTCGTCGACGCGATGATCGGCCAGGACGCGGTGACGACGGCCGAGGCGTTCCGTGACGGCGTCGGCTTCACCGGCGTCGTGCTCTCCAAGCTCGACGGCGACGCCCGTGGTGGCGCCGCGCTCTCGGTGCGGTTCGTGACGGGAACGCCGATCCTCTTCGCATCGACCGGCGAGCAGCTCAGCGACTTCGACATCTTCCATCCCGAACGGATGGCCTCCCGGATCCTCGGCATGGGCGACATGCTGACCCTGATCGAGCAGGCCGAGGCGAGCTTCGACGCCGACGAGGCACAGCGGATGGCGGGCAAGCTCGCCACCGGCACCGCCTTCACGCTCGAGGACTTCCTCGAGCAGATGATGGCGTTGAAGAAGATGGGGCCGCTGTCCAACGTGCTCGGCATGCTGCCCGGTATGGGCCAGATGAAGGACCAGCTGGCCCAGGTCGACGACAGCGACCTGGACCGGACGGCGGCGATCATCCGGTCGATGACGCCGGGCGAGCGGGAGGATCCGAAGCTCATCAACGGCTCGCGGCGCGCGCGCGTTGCCCGTGGATCAGGCGTCTCGGTGTTCGAGGTCAACCAGCTCGTCGACCGCTTCTTCGAAGCCCGCAAGATGATGGCGCAGATGGCCGGGAGCATGGGCCTGCCCGGTGCCCGTCGTAGCAACCGCAAGAACGCTCGCAAGTCGACCCGCGGGGCGAAGAAGGGCAAGAAGGGCAAGGCGGTGCGGGGCCCGACGGCGGCGCGAGTGCCGGCCGGCCTGCCACCCGGGATGGGCGGGATGGCTGGCGGCGGGATGCCCGGTCAGCCGATGCCGGACCTGTCGAAGCTGAAGTTCCCCAAGCAGTGACCGGGCCGGCCCTGCGCCTCACCGGGGTCGTCTTGCCGGACGAGGCGCGGCGCGAGCTCTGGGTGCGCGACGGCGCGATCACGTTCGAACCGGTGCCCGGCGCCGAGACGGTCTGCCGCCGGGGGTTCATCCTGCCCGGCCTGGTCGACGCGCACTGCCACATCGGCCTGGTGCCCGACGTCATCGCCGCCGACCGGGAAACCCAGCTGGCCCAGGCGCATGCGGAGCGCGACGCTGGCGCCCTGCTCGTCCGCGACGCCGGCGTGCCCGTCGACACGCGATGGTTGCAGGCCCGCGACGACGTCCCGCGCATCATCCGGGCCGGCCGCCACCTGGCCCGGACCAGGCGGTACATCCGTGGGCTCGCCATCGAGCTCGAACCGGCGGACCTGCCGGCCGCCTCGCAGCAGCAGGCGCACGCCGGCGACGGCTGGGTCAAGCTGGTTGGTGACTGGATCGACCGCGAAACGGGCGACCTGGCGCCAGAGTGGCCGGCCGACGCGCTGACCGAGGCGGTCCGGCGCGCGCACCAGGCCGGTGCAAAGGTCGCGGTGCATTCCTTCGGTGAGGAGGCGCTGCCGGACCTGATCGCGGCCGGTGTCGACTCCATCGAGCACGGCACCGGGCTGACCGAAGAGCTGCTGGGCCCGATGGCGGCCCAGCACACCGCCCTGGTGCCGACGCTGATCAACATCGACAACCTCCCCTCGATCGCCGATGGAGCCGCGCGGTTCCCCGTCTACGCCGAGCGGATGCGCCGCCTGCACGGCACGTCGCGGATCCGGCTGCGCGCGGCGTACGAGGCCGGTGTGCCCATCTACGCCGGCACCGACGCTGGCACCATGCTCCCCCACGGCCGGATCGCCGAGGAGATCCGCGAGCTGCACCTGGCCGGCATGTCGATCGTGGACGCCCTCGCGGCAGGGTCGTGGGGCGCCCGGCGCTGGCTCGGCCGGCCCGGCATCGAGGAAGGGGCGCCCGCCGACCTGGTGGTGTACGACGACGATCCGCGGGTCGACATCACGGCGCTCGCCCGTCCGGCGCACATCGTGCTGCGCGGTCGCGTCACCCGCTGACCGCGGCCGACGACCCGCATCCGTTGGCCATCTCCACCGCGGGGCCGACATCGCACCGGCCGGCCGGTCTATCGTGCGTTTCGTGCGGCAGCGGGGTGTCGAGAGGGTCGATGCGCGATTCCGGTCGCCCGTCGATCGCTCCGGGGAAACCCCGGGGACGAACAAGATCCCTCGCCTCCACATCACATGCGCCGACGTGCGCCACAACGCACCCGCGCGCACGCACGATGAGACAGGTCGACTCCCGCTGCCGCGCCCGACCCAGCCGTGAACCGCGACGCCGCCGGGCACCGTGCAACGGCGGCCGACGTGCGCGCGCTGATACCAGTGCTGCGGCCGTCGCTGCGCAGCGTCGCCGGCAGCCTCGCCGACGCCCTGCTCGACGGCGAGTGGGAGGCGGACGCGATGGTCTCGAGGGTGACCGCCGCCCTCGACCGCCCGGGCCGCTGGGTGCGGCAGCTCGTGCGCATCACCCGGCTCAGCTTTCCGGTCGCGCCGCACGACAGCCCCGAGAGCCTCCGGCGAGTGATCCTGGCCGGTCCTCCGCTGCCGCAGGTCGCTGCCGCCGACGCATTGGCGGGGCGCCCGTTGCCCACGCTGGCCCGGCGGCCACTGCCGGCGCGGGTAGTCGCGCTGCAGGCAGGTCTGCCGCGGTGGGACGGCGTCGGCGATCTCGCGGCGTACCTCGGGCTCACCGTGGGCGAGCTGGCCTGGTTCGCAGACACCCGCGGCTACGAGGCTCGAGTGCGCGCGGAAACCCTGCGCCACTACCGATACCGCCTGCTGCAGAAGCGAATCGGCGGCTGCCGGCTGATCGAAAGCCCGAAGTGGCAGCTGCGCGAGATCCAGCGCCGGATTCTGCACGAGGTGCTCGACCAGCTGCCCGTGCACGACGCGGCCCACGGGTTCCGGCCCGGCCGCTCGGTGATCGGTTACGTCGAGCCGCACGCCGGCCGTCGGGTGGTGATTCACCTGGATCTGCGGGACTTCTTCGCCCGCGTCGGTGCCGGGCGGGTGTGGTCGGTCTTCCGGTGGGCGGGCTACCCCGATGCCGTAGCGCACGTCCTGACCGGGTTGTGCACGAACGTGTCACCGACGGCTGTCCGGTCGGATGTGCGCAGGACCGGAGCGCTTCGGCTCGCGGCCGCATGCGGGACGGTGCACCTGCCGGCCGGTGCCCCCACCTCGCCGGCGCTGGCCAACCTCTGTGCCTACGCACTCGACCGCAGGCTCGCCGGGCTCGCGCGACGGGTGAGCATGCGCTACACGCGTTACGCCGACGACCTTGCCTTCTCGGGCGGGCGCTCGCTGCTGTGGGGTACCGATGCCCTGATCGACCGGATCGCAGCGATCGCCGCAGCCGAGGGGTTCCCGGTCAACAGCCAGAAGACTGCGGTCCTGACCGCGAGCCGCCGCCAGCGGCTCGCCGGCGTCGTCGTCAACGACCACCCGAATCTCGATCGCCGGGAGTTCGACGCGTTGCGAGCCACCCTCCACAACTGTGTCCACAGTGGACCATCGAGCCAGAATCGAGGCTCGCACCAGGACTTCCGCGCGCACCTGACTGGCAGGGTGTCCTGGGCGTGCCTGCTCAACCCCGCGAAGGGCGCCCGCCTGGAACGGCTGCTCGAGCAGATCGACTGGGCTCGTTAACGGCGTCACGGTCGTCGAATATCGAGCGCGGCCGCTGGCCGGCTGCCACTAACCTGCTCGGCATGGCATCGGTTCTCACCCCGCAGGCGACGGACTTTCCGCGCTGGTACCAGGACGTCGTGGCCAAGGCCGAGCTTGCCGAGAACGGCCCGGTGCGCGGCACCCAAGTGATCCGACCGTGGGGTACCGCGATCTGGGAGGCCATGCAGGCCGGCGTCGACACCCGGATCAAGGCCGCCGGCGCGATGAACGTGAACCTGCCGCTGTTCCTGCCGGAGAGCTACCTGCACCGCGAGGCCGAGCACGTCGAGGGCTTCGCGCCGGAGGTCGCCGTCGTCACTTACGCCGGTGGCAAGCAGCTGGAGGAGCCGGTGGTGGTGCGCCCGACCAGCGAGACGCTGTTCGGCGAGTGCATGGCGCGATGGGTGCAGAGCTATCGCGACCTTCCCATGCTGCTGAACCAGTGGTGCAACGTTGTGCGCTGGGAGATGCGCACCCGGCTGTTCCTGCGGTCGAGTGAGTTCCTCTGGCAGGAAGGGCATACGGCGCACGCTACGGTGCAGGACGCGTCGGCCTTCGCGCGGCAGATCCTCTACGACGTCTACCGCGACTTCATGGTCACCGAGCTGGCGATGCCGGTCGTCGTCGGTCGCAAGACCGGAGCGGAGCGGTTTCCGGGCGCCGTCAACACGATGGCGTGCGAGGCGATGATGGTCGACGGTAAGGCGCTGCAGATGGGAACCAGCCACGAACTGGGCCAGAACTTCGCGCGCGCGTTCGAGATCGACTTCTCCGACGCCGCGGGCCAGCGGTCGTTCGCGTGGACGACGTCGTGGGGCGTGTCGACGCGCATGGTCGGCGGGCTGATCATGTGCCATGGAGACGACGCCGGCCTTCGGCTGCCGCCACGGCTGGCGCCCACCCAGGTCGTCGTCGTAGCGGTCAAGGACGAGGCTCTGGAGGAGTCGCGGCGCATCGCCGAGGCCCTGCGAGCTGCCGGCACGCGGGTGACCGTCGACACGCGCACCGACACCGCGTTCGGCCGGCGCGCCGTCGACTGGGAGCTCAAGGGCGTGCCGGTGCGGGTCGAGCTCGGTCCGCGGGATCTCGCCGGCGGCGTTGCGACCCTCGTCCGACGCATCGAGGGAACCAGGGACCAGGTCCCCCTCGACGGCGTCGGTGCCGCGGTCGAGGCCGCGCTGATCGAGGGCCAGCAGCGGCTCTACGACGAGGCGCTGGACCGGCTGCGGCGCGGCACGGCGGAGGTGAGCTCGATCGCCGAGGCGCTCGAGGCCGGCGCCACCGGTTGGGCGACACTGCCCGCCCCGCTGGTCCTGGGTGAGGGCGAGCAGACGCTGGCCGCGAGCGGCATTACGGTGCGCACCATCACCCGCCCTGACGGCAGCGTTCCCGACAGCGAGGACGAGCCCGACCTGCTCGCCTACGTGGGCCGCTCCTACTGACGCGTCGCTCTCGCCTTCCATCCTTGTTGATCATGCACATCCGGGACACAAAAACGGCGTGTCGCGTCCCGGAAGCGCATGATCAACAGGTGCTGGCTTGGCTGGCACGGATGCCCGGTTCGGTGACCACGAGGTCTGGGTGGGACCCCGGACTTGCGTCGGGCATCTGCGGCCGGGGTCGGCCCTCGACGCACGGCGCGCCGGATCTGGCAGAATGACGGCGTACCCACCTGGTAGCCGGCCCTCTAACCGCTGCCCGGTGCTTCCTCAGGTAAGCGCGCACCTGCACCCCACGCGGGCGCGAGCGGCCACCCCAGCGATCACTGGAGTACCAGCTTCGTGGCAACCAAGATCAAGCTCATGCGCCTGGGCAAGGTGCGCGCGCCGTATTACCGCATCGTCGTAGCCGACGCCCGCACCCGGCGCAACGGCCGCGCGATCGAGACGATCGGCAAGTACCACCCCAAGAGCGACCCGTCGTTCATCGAGGTCGACGCCGAGCGGGCAGAGTACTGGCTCGGAGTTGGTGCGCAGCCGACCGAGGCGGTCGCCGCGATCCTCAAGGTCACCGGAGACTGGCAGAAGTTCAAGAAGCTGCCCGCTCCCGAGCCGATGCTGACGCCGAAGCCGAAGGCCGATCGCAGGGCGATCTTCGAAGTGGCGGCCAAGCAGGCCGGCGAGGAGGACTCGTCGGGGCCCGCGACCACGCCGAGAAAGCGCGCCTCGACCAAGGCCAAGGACCCAGCCAAGGACACTGCCAAGGAAGCCTCCCAGGGCCCGCCGAAGGCTGACGCCGCGCCGGCTGCGGAGGCTGCGCC
>QHCD01000082.1 GCA_003244255.1 Pseudonocardiales bacterium
GCAGCGTCGTCGACGGCGACTCGTCCCCACCCCCGCCACACCCGGCCGCCACCAACCCAGCGGCCAGGACGAGTACCACCACCCCGCGCATCCGGGCAGCGTAACCGCCCTCACCCACCCGCACGACCCCCCGAACCCCGCCCTGTGGACAACACCGCCGCCCGCCCCGGCCAGCACGGCAGCTAACCGATCTCCGGCATCGCCGGGTCGGTCTGTACGCCTACGCCGGGTCTCTCGCCCGAAGCCCGAGCACGACCGCGACGGCCGGTGCGAACAGCGCGACGACGTCGTCATCGCTCATCGACGCGAGCGGCTCGATGCCGATGATGGCGCGGGTGACGGCCTGCCCGATCAGGATCGACAGGGCCGCTTCCACGCGCTCGATCGGGACCCCGAGCGCCGCCGCCGTGCGAGGCAGCACGATCGCGCCCGCGAAGGCACGGACGGCGGCTGCCTGTTCCTCGTCGGCGACGGCGGAGCGCAGCATGCCGCGCAGTCCCGGTCCGGTGGCGTCGCTGCGCCAGACGGCGACGAAGGTGCGCACCAGGGCTTCGGCGAAGTCCTCGCGCGGCCCGTCGAGCAGGCCGCTCAGCACCGCCGTCGGGTCGATCGGCATCCGAATCGCGGCCAGGAACACCCGCTGCTTGCTACCGAAGAAATGGTGGATCATCGCCGGCGTCACGCCGGCGGCCGCCGCGATGGCCCGTAGCGTCGTACCGCGGTAACCGCGTTCGGCGAACAGCGAGCGCGCCGCGGCGAGAACGTCGTCGCTCGTGCTGCCCGGCCCCGGCCGGCGTCCGGCCCGCGCCATCGAACCTCCTTCCAGACGAATCCACCGGTTAGGTCCGCTCTGGGTTTTACGACGCGGGTGGTCGAGGTGTCATCGAGGTGCCCGTGAGCTGCGCATGGCCTTCGTCAGCGTGACCGGCGCGCCCCCCGCGGGTAAGTGGCCGGATAGGAAGTCGGCGTACTCGGAACTCTCGACCGCCACCAGGGCGATGCGGCCCTCGGCGTCGGCGTGAATGCCCCACCCATAGCGCTTGCCCAGATCCGACGAACGAAGGCATGCCTGGCTCCGCGCGTAGAACTCAGCACGTGCCGCCGCCCGCTCCTGGTCGGGGATGCCGCGTCGGTCCGCGTATACCGTGAAGATGACGTCGCCCGACGTGTATCGATACGGATGCTCGGAGACCATTGCAAAGGCGCGGGCCGCGATCGATGGGTTGCCGGGCTTTGATGCCGGGACGGTGCCTCGCTCCGCCATACAGTCCTGCGCGACGGCGATGAACGTGTCGACGTAGTCCACCCGATCCATAGCCACCACGGTAGCGATCACGGTGACACTTCGAGCCCGCCAGAGCTCTGCTCGACCGGCTTGACCAATCCCCCCGTACTCGGTCTAAATTAACCGCATGGCTAATTCTGTCGTCTTGTGCGCCGGCCTGCGGGTCGTCCGCGGCGGCGTGCAGATCCTGTCCGCCTTCTCAGCGCGCATCGAGGAGGGCGCCGTGACCGGGCTCCTCGGTCCGTCCGGGTGCGGTAAGACAACGCTGATCCGATCGATAGCCGGCACCCAGCGCATCGCCGGCGGCCGGGTGGAGGTCCTCGGCAGGTCCGCCGGCGACCCGTGGTTACGGCGCCGGATCGGCTACGCCGCCCAGACCGCGGCCGTCTATACCGACCTGACCGTCGAGGAGAACGTCCGCTACTTCGCCGCGGTGACAGGAGCACCACGCGACGACGTCGACCGGGTGCTTGACGCCGTCGACCTGCGGCCCTTCCGCCGAGTCCTGACCGGCCGGTTGTCCGGCGGGCAGCGCTCGCGGGTGAGCCTGGCCGTCGCCCTGCTGGGGGCGCCGCGGTTGCTGCTGCTCGACGAGCCGACTGTCGGGCTCGACCCGGTGCTGCGCGCACAGCTCTGGGATCTCTTCGGGCGGCTGACCGATGGCGGGCTCTCGCTGCTGGTGTCGAGCCACGTCATGGACGAGGCCGAGCGCTGCGACCAGTTGCTGCTCATGCGCGACGGCGCCCTGCTCGCACAGGACACCCCGGATGCGCTGCGTCGACGGACCGGCACCGACGACCTCGATGAGGCTTTTCTCGCCCTGATCCGCGCCGCGGAGCGCGGCGACGGGGACAGGGCGGTCGCGTGATCGCCACGACCGTGCGAGTGCTGCGTCAGCTGCGCCACGATCCGCGGACGGTGGCGCTGCTCGTCGTCGTCCCCGCCCTGCTGATGCTGCTGCTGCGTTACGTCCTGGACTCCAAGACGACGTTCTCGCACGTTGCTCCGGCGCTGCTGGGGATCTTCCCCTTCCTGCTGATGTTCCTGGTCACCTCGATCGCGACGCTGCGCGAACGGACATCCGGAACGCTGGAGCGGCTAATGACGGCGCCGCTGCCGAAGCTGGCACTGCTCGCCGGATATGCCGCCGGGTTCAGCCTCGTCGCGCTCGTCCAGGTCGGTGTGACGACGGCGGTGTCGTTGGCCCTCGGCCTGTCGGTGACAGGCTCGGTCGGCTGGCTGGTCGTCGTCACCGTCGGCGACGCGCTGCTCGGCGTCGCGCTTGGCCTGCTCGCAAGCGCCTTTGCCGCGACGGAGTTCCAAGCGATCCAGCTGATGCCGGTGGTCGTGCTGCCCCAAGTGCTGCTGTGCGGGCTGTTCCAGCCCCGCGCCCAGATGGCGACCGTGCTGCGCTGGGTTGCCGACGTCATGCCGGTCTCGTACGCCGTCGAAGCCCTGCAGCACGTCGCTGCACAGCCCGACGTCGACGCCGCCTTCGCGCGCGATGTGCTCGTGCTCGCGGCGTTCGTCGCCGGCGCGCTGGTGGCGGCGGCGGGGACGCTGCGCCGGCGCACCCGCTGACCGCCGGTCATTGCGACGGTCCCGACGCTTCGGTGCCCATGGAACCGTTAGTCGTGGAGCATCGGTCGAAACGCGATCGACGACGAGCCGCTGGGGAGCAGACGTGATCACCTGCTGCATCCGCTACACCCTCGATCCGCACCAGCTCAGCGCGTTCGAGGACTACGCGCGCCGCTGGCCGCCGATCATCGAGCGTTGCGGCGGCGACCTCATCGGCTACTTCCTGCCCAAGGAAGGGGCCACGAATAGGGCGCTGGCGCTTATCGACTTCGCGTCGCTGGCCGACTACGAGGTCTACCGCGCGCGGCTGCGCGCCGATGCCGATGCGCAGCAGAACGTCGCCGACGCCATGGCAGCGCGGTGCATCCTCGCCGAAGACCGGTCGTTCCTCCGACGGGCCTGAATCGGCGCCGCTACACGTCGAGCGCGAGACAGCGGCGCAGCTCGGTCGCGCCGACGTCGGTCAGGTCGACGGCGCGGTGGCGCGGCCGCCGGGTTATCCAGCCGCCGTCGATCATCGCCGTAAGCACGTCGGCGCCGAGTTGCCCGGCGAGATGGTGGCGCTGC
Organism: Pseudonocardiales bacterium; assembly: GCA_003244255.1. Classification (GTDB taxonomy): domain Bacteria; phylum Actinomycetota; class Actinomycetes; order Mycobacteriales; family QHCD01; genus QHCD01. The sequence goes on from QHCD01000082.1 coordinate 3,434, forward strand.
TCGGTCCAGTCCAGGCAGAACCGCAACAGCGGACGGCGTCCTCGGGGCGCGCCATCGAGGTGCCGACCGGCGACGCCGAGCTGGCCGAAGACCCCAGCGGCGCGCGGCCCCAGCCGGAATGGGGCTTCGGGCACGGGACTGGACAGCCGTTGTCCGGGCCTGCGGCGGGTCGAGCCGTCCCCGTCGATCGGTGTCAGCGCGCCGTGCTCGACCAGCGATTGGGTGATGGCGCAGCCGAGTTGCCCGGCCAGATGGTCATAACAGGTGCGGGATCGGCGTAGCGCGGCCGCTCGGGTCCCTTCGCGCAGCGACCGGATCGGTTCGGCCGGGGCGATCACCGCCAGCGCCTCCATGATGGTCGCGACGTGATCGGAGGCGAGCCGGTAGTAACGGTGCCGCCCGGACGGCTCGACCGCCACCAGCCCGGCGTCGCGCAGCCGCGAGAGTTGGCTGCTGACCGCCTGCGGCGTCACGCCGGCCTCGCTCGCGAGGACGCTGGCCGGCAGCGCCCGCCCGTCCAGCAGGGCACGCAGGATACGGGCGCGGGTGCGGTCGGCGAACAGCTCGGCCGCCCGCGCGACGTCGACGTCGCCAGCTGGTTCGGACGGACGGGTCATCGTCATCGCCCCATCTTCGCGCCGGGACGCTTCCGCCGGGGTGGAAGCGAGGCGATCACGCAGCCCGGGCGGCGGCCCCGCTCCGTCCAGCGGTAACACCTCGACGGCCACCGTTCACTGGAGTGGGCGACACCGGGCCGTTCCGCCGGACGGCGGGTCCGAGCGGCGTTGACATCGCTGCCGAGCCGGGGCCCAATAAGCGTCAGGCACGCCGTCACTGCAGCGGACAAGGGGTCGAGGATGCAGGTTCCCGCACCGTTCGAATACGAACGCGCCACCAGCGTCGAGGAGGCGATCGGGTTGCTGGAGAAGTTGGGCGACGGCGCGCGCATCGTCGCGGGCGGTCACAGCCTGTTGCCGATGATGAAGTTGCGGCTGGCCAACTTCGACTACCTCGTCGACATCAACGACCTGCACGACGAGCTCGGTTACATCACGGTCGAGGCTGACCAGGTTCGCATCGGCGCGATGGCCCGGCACCGGGAGCTGCTCGAGTCGAACGAACTCGGCGCGGCGTTCCCGATCTTCGCCGATGCGGAACGGGTGATCGCCGATCCGGTCGTGCGTAACCGCGGCACGCTCGGCGGGGCGCTCTGCCAGGCCGATCCGGCGGAGGACCTCTCCGCCGTGTGCACGACGCTCGGCGCCAGCTGCGTCATCCAGGGCCGCGGCGGCGAACGCGTCGTGACGATGGAGGACTTCCACCGTGGCCCCTACGAGACGGCGGTCGGCGCCGCCGAGATGCTGGTCGAGGTCAGAATTCCGCTACGCCCCAACGGATCCAGCGCGTACGAGAAGGTCGAGCGCCGCGCCGGCGACTGGGCCGTGGTGTCCTCGGGCGCTGCCGTCTGGATGGACGACGGCGTCATCGCCGACGCGCGAGTCGGCCTGGCCGCCGTCGGCGCGAACACCGCCGGACTGCCCGAGATCTCCGCGGCGTTGCGGGGCCAGGCGCCGTCAGAGGAGCTGTACGCGCGCGCCGGCGAGATCGCCGCCCGCAGCTGCGATGCGGCCACCGACACGCGGGGCAGTGCCGACTACAAGCGACACCTCGCCGACGAATTGACCCGGCGCGCATTGCGCCGGTCCGTCGCCCGCATCAACGAAAGGGCATGAGAATGCAGGTAACGATGACCGTCAACAGCGACGAGGTCACCCGTGAGGTCGAGGGACGCCTGCTGCTCGTGCACTTCCTGCGAGACCACCTTGGTCTCACCGGCACGCACTGGGGCTGCGACACCAGCAACTGCGGCGCGTGCGTCGTCTGGCTCGACGGCGAACCGGTGAAGTCCTGCACGGTGCTCGCCGCCATGGCGGGCGGCCACGAGGTGCGCACGGTGGAGGGGCTCGAGCAGGGCGGCGAACTGGACCCGATCCAGCAGGGCTTCATGCAGTGTCACGGTCTGCAGTGCGGCTTCTGCACGCCGGGCATGCTGATGACCACGCGCGCTCTGCTCGACCGCAACCAGAACCCGACGGAGGCCGAGATCCGGGAGGCGATCTCCGGCCAGATCTGCCGGTGCACGGGCTACGCCACCATCGTCCGCTCCGTGCAGTGGGCCGCCGCCGAACAAGCCGGCACCCGAACGACCGTCGACGCGGGAGCCCAGTCGTGACCGCCGTCAGCGAGACACCGGTCACCGCGTTCGAGGACAACGATCAGTCGCCCGTCGGCTACGGCCGCATGCTGCGCAAGGAGGATCCCCGCTTCATCCGCGGCAAGGGCCGCTACATCGACGACGTGCAGCTACCCGGCATGCTGCACCTGGCCATCCTGCGCGCGCCGATGGCACACGGCCGGCTGGTCAGCATCGACACCACGAAGGCTGCGGCGCATCCGAAGGTAAAGCTCGTCGTCACCGGCGCGATGCTCGCGGAGAAGGGCCTGGCCTGGATGCCGACCCTCTCCAATGACGTCCAGGCCGTCCTGGTCACAGACAAGGTGCGGTTCCAGGGGCAGGAGGTGGCGTTCGTCGTCGCCGAGGACCGCTATGCCGCCCGTGACGCGCTCGAGCTCATCGACGTCGAATACGACATGCTCACCCCCGTCATCGACGTGCGCAAGGCGCTGGAAGCCGACGCCCCGGTGATCCGCGACGATCTCGAAGGCAAGACCGACAACCACTGCTTCGACTGGGAGACCGGCGATGCGGCCGCCACCGAGGCCGCGTTCGCCCAAGCCGACGTCGTTGTCAGAGAGGACATCGTCTATCCGCGCGTGCATCCGGCTCCAATGGAGACCTGCGGCGCGGTAGCCGATTACGACGGCGTGGACGGCAAGCTCACGCTCTACTCAACCACCCAGGCGCCGCACGCCCACCGGACCCTGTACGCGATCGTCGCCGGTCTGCCCGAGCACAAGATACGCGTGCTCGCCGGCGACATCGGCGGCGGCTTCGGCAACAAGGTGCCGATCTACCCGGGGTACGTCTGCGCGATCGTCGGATCGCTGCTCACCGGCAAGCCGGTGAAGTGGGTGGAGGACCGCTCAGAGAACCTGACCAGCACCGGTTTCGCACGCGACTACGTCATGCGCGGTGAGATCGCGGCGACGAGGGACGGCAAGATCCTCGCGATCCGCACGAACGTGCTCGCGGATCACGGCGCCTTCAACGGCACCGCCGCGCCGGTGAAGTACCCGGCCGGCTTCTTCGGCGTGTTCACCGGCAGCTACGACCTGCAGGCGGCGTACTGCAAGATGACCGCCGTCTACACCAACAAGGCACCGGGCGGGGTCGCGTATGCCTGCTCGTTCCGCATCACCGAGGCGGTGTATCTCGTCGAGCGGATAGTCGACTGCCTGGCGCACGAGCTGGACATGGACCCGGTGCAGCTGCGGCTGAAGAACTTCATCAGACCCGAGCAGTTCCCGTACGAGACCAAGACCGGCTGGGTCTACGACTCCGGCGAGTACGAGTCGACGATGCGTGAGGCGATGCGGATCGCCGGCTACGAGGAGCTGCGCCGCGAGCAGGCGCAGAAGCGCGAACGCGGTGAGCTGATGGGCATCGGGGTCGCGTTCTTCACTGAGGCCGTCGGCGCCGGTCCCCGCAAGGACATGGACATCCTCGGCCTGGGAATGGCCGACGGCTCCGAGCTGCGCGTCCATCCGACGGGCAAAGCGGTCCTGCGCATCTCATGCATGAGCCAGGGCCAGGGCCACGAGACCACGTTCGCTCAGATCGTCGCCGAGGAGATCGGCATCCCGCCGGCCGACATCCAGGTGGTCAACGGCGACACCGACCAGACCCCGTTCGGCCTGGGGACGTACGGAAGTCGTTCGACACCGGTGTCCGGAGCCGCGGCGGCCCTGGTCGCGCGCAAGGTTCGCGACAAGGCGCGCATCATCGCCTCCGGCATGCTCGAGGTGTCGGTGGCGGCGCTGGACTGGGAGAAGGGCGCGTTCCATGTCAAGGGCGACCCCAGCAAGTCGGTGACGATCCAGGACATCGCGATGCGTGCGCATGGCGCGGGCGACCTGCCTGAGGGGATCGAAGGCGGGCTCGAGGCGCAGATCTGCTACAACCCCTCGAACCTCACCTACCCGAACGGCGCCTACATCTGCGTGGTCGACGTCGACGCCGGCACCGGTCGGGTGAAGGTGCGACGGTTCATCGCCGTCGACGACTGCGGCACCCGCATCAACCCGATGATCATCGAGGGACAGGTGCACGGCGGCCTCACCGACGGCGTCGGCATGGCGTTGATGGAGATCATCGCGTTCGACGAGGACGGCAACTGCACCTCCGGATCGCTGATGGACTACCTGATCCCGACGGCGATGGAGGTGCCCGACTGGGAGACCGGATTCACCGTGACGCCGTCGCCACACCACCCCATCGGTGCGAAGGGCGTGGGCGAGTCGGCCACCGTCGGCTCGCCGCCGGCGATCGTGAACGCCGTCGTCGACGCGCTCAAGCCGTTCGGTATCCGGCACGCCGACATGCCGCTGACTCCGTCGCGAGTCTGGGACGCCATGCAGGGCCGTCCGCAGCCGCCGATCTGACGCCGAGCAGATGGTCTCGAATCGGCTGGCCGCACGCGGGATCGAACTGACCGCACGGCGGGTTCCGTTCGTGCGAGCGACGGTGGTGCGCGCGTCGGTGCCCACATCGGCGCATCCGGGCGACGATGCCATCGTGCTGCCCGACGGCTCGATCGACGGGTTCGTCGGCGGGCAGTGCGCCGAGAACTCGGTCCGCATCGCGGCACTGGGCGCGCTGCAGGACCGTCAGGCCGTGCTGCTGCGCGTGCTGCCGGACGGGACGGAGGACTTTCCGGACTCGCCCGGCGCCCAGGTGGTGGTGAACCCGTGCCTGTCCGGCGGTGCCCTGGAGATCTTCCTGGAACCGGTACTGCCGCCACCGCTGATCGAGATCGTCGGCCGCAGTCCGGTCGCCGATTCGGTTGCCGCGATGGCCGCGCTGCTCGGATATGCCGCCCATCGCTCGCCGCCCGGCTCGTTGCAGAACGGAACGGCCGCGCTGATCGTCGCAAGCCACGGCCAGGACGAAGAGGCATGCATCAGAGCGGCCCTCGACGCCGGGGTCGGCTACGTCGCGCTGCTGGCGAGTCGCAAGCGCGGCGCCGCGGTGCTCGACTCACTCGCTCTGGGCGAGGCCGAGCGAGAGCGGGTCAGCACGCCGGCCGGACTGGATATCGGGGCGCGTACCGCGCCCGAGGTGGCGCTGTCAATCCTTGCCGAGGTCGTTGCCTGGCTGCGCACCCCGGACACCGATCACCGGGTGCCGGTGGCGGATACTGCTGGCACGGCGGTGGATCCGGTATGCGGCATGACGGTCGTGACCACGCCAGCTGCGCACCAGCTGGTGGTCGACGGCGAACGCGTGTGGTTCTGCGGGTCGCAATGCCGGGATCGCTACGCCGAGACGGTCGGGCAGTAGAGCTTGTTCGTCACCGGCATCGTGCTCGCGGCGGGAGCGTCGCATCGGCTCGGCCAACCCAAGCAACTGTTGCCCTTCCGCGGCACCACCCTGCTCCAGTCCACAGTGGACACCGCGGGCGCGTGCGGCTTCGCCCAGCTGCTCGTGATCCTCGGTGGCTCGGCCGAACCGATCCGCGCGAGCGTCGATCTCGCCGGGGCCGACGTCGTCGCGAATGCATCGTTCGGCTCCGGCTGCGGTTCGTCGATCAGTTCCGCGATCCGTCGACTCGACCCGCGCGCCGAGGGTGTCGTGCTCCTGCTCGGTGACCAGCCCGGCATCGAGGTGGCAGCCGTGCGCGGTCTGATCGCGACGGCCAGCGGCGCGGGCATCGGTGTGTGTCGTTATCGCGACGGCCTCGGCCATCCGTTCTGGTTCGGGCCCGATCTGTTTGCCGATCTCGCCGTGCTGCACGGCGACAAGGCGGTATGGAAACTGTTGCACAGCGGCCGTTTCGACGTCGCCGAGCATCCCATCGACGCCACGGTGCCGCCCGACGTTGACACCTGGGAGGATTACGACGCGCTACTCGCCCGTGACCGCACGGCGGCGCCGCGATGACGGGACCGGTGACCGACGCCGCCGACATCCGGCGGCGGCTGGACGAGGTCGACTACCTGGTCGACGACGGCCTCGCCGCCGCGCTGTACTTCGCGTTGGCTCTGGGGCAGCCGGTGCTGCTCGAAGGTGAGCCCGGTGTCGGCAAGACGACGGCAGCGAAGGCGCTCGCGAGGGCACTGGACGCGCCGTTCCTGCGGCTGCAGTGTTACGAAGGACTCACCGCGAGCGAGGCGCTCTACGAATGGAACTACCAGCGGCAGCTGCTCGCGATCCGGCTGGCGGAGTCGCGGCAGGAGAAGCTCGCTGACGCCGACCTGTTCACCGAGGAATTCCTGCAGGAGCGCCCGATTCTGCGGGCGATCCGCCACGACGGCCCGGTCGCCCCGGTCCTGCTCATCGACGAGATCGATCGCGCGGACGATGAGTTCGAGGCGCTGCTCTTCGAGTTCCTGGGCGAGGCCGCGATCACGATTCCCGAGATCGGGACCTTCACCGCGGCGCGACGGCCGGTCGTGGTGCTCACGTCCAACCGTAGTCGCGATCTGCACGACGCCTTGCGGCGGCGCTGTCTCTATCACTGGATCGACTTTCCGGATCCGCAGCGCGCGGCCGAGATCGTGCGCCGATCCGTGCCGTCGGCGGCCGAGCCGCTGATTCGATCGACGACCGACTTTGTCGGCCAAGTCCGGCGACTGGACCTGGACAAGCCACCCGGGATGGCAGAAGCGATCGACTGGGTGTCGGCACTGTGCACGCTGGGCGCTTCGGAACTCGTCCGCGCAGACATCGTCACCACGCTGGGTGCCATCGCAAAGACGCCCGACGACCGCACCACGATCGTCGGCTCGCTCGACGAGCAGGGGCGCCTGCGAGACATGTCGGGTTGACGGCGTGGCCAGCCCGACGGTGCTCGCCGGCATCGACCGCGCCGCGTTCGCCGTTGCGCTGGCAACCCGCCTGCGCGAGCGAGGGGTGCCCGTCGGCGTCGCCGCGTTCGAAACGTTCGTCCGGGCGCTCTCTGCCACGCCACCGGTCTCGCGGTCGGTGCTGTACTGGACGGCACGGGTCAGCCTGATCCGGCGGCACGCCGAGATCGAGGTGTTCGACGCCGTCTTCGCCGCGATCTTCGACAACGCGGTGCTCGAGATGGACCCGAATGCGCGCCGCGTGCCGTTGCCGAATCTGCCTGGCGCACAACGGAATCGGGCTGTCGCCGGAGACGCCACCGGTTCGGGCGGGAGTGGTGGCCTGCCCTGGGCGGTGCTTCCGGCGATGGCAGCTGACCCCGATGCCGCCGAGTTCACACTCGCCGTGCTCGAGCGGCTGCCGACGGCTCTCGCCGGCCTCGTCGATACACCGTTCGACGACCTCGACGCGGGACAACTGGCAATGCTGGGCCAGTGGCTGCAGGTCGCGGTGCGGACCTGGTCGACGCGCCGCTCGCGGCGATTCGCGATCGACCGCAACGGACACCGGATCGCGATCCGTCCGACCATTGCCCGCGCACGGCATACCGCCTGGGAGCCGATCGAGCTGGCTCGGGTCGAGCCCGCGCGACGGCCGCGGCGGGTCGTCATGCTGTGCGACGTCAGCCAGTCCATGCAGGCTCAGGCGACCGCCTATTTCCACCTGATGCGCGTGCTCACACTGCGCCGCGATGCCGAGCTGTTCGCCTTCGCGACGACGCTGACCCGCCTGACGGCCGTGCTGTCGCACCGCTCACCGCAGGTCGCCATCGACGCGGCGACGGCGAAGGTCGTCGACCGCTTCGGCGGCACCCGCATCGCGACGAACCTGCAGGCGCTGCTGTCCTCGCATCACGGCAATGCGGTCCGGGGTGCGATCGTCGTGGTGGCCTCCGACGGCTGGGACGGCGATCCGCCCGACCAGCTCGCCGCGGCGATGGCCCGGCTGCGTCGGCGGGCCCACCGGATCGTCTGGATCAACCCGCGCGCCGCGGCACCCGGGTACGCGCCGCTGGTGCCGACGATGGCGGCCGCGCTCCCCTACTGCGACTACCTGCTGCCCGCCGACACCTTCGCCTCGCTCGCGCGCGTCGTCACCGAACTGGGTGCCGCCTCTCGTCGTCGATCGAGATCCATGCCCTCGGGGCGACGCCGATGAGAGACATCAATGCTCGGCTCGCACCGCACGGCGGGCGTTGGAACGCCAGCCGGCATATCGCCAGATCCCCAACGCACACGAGGCGAGCGCCGCGATCGCCGCGGCCATAAGGACGGGCCGCACACCGACGGCCTGCGCGATCCCGCCGCCCACGAGGCTGGTAAACGGCAGCGTGCCCCACGTGATGAACATCATCGCGGCGCGGGTGCGTGCCATCAGATGCGGCGGCGTCCGCCTGGCCACCTCGGACTGCACCAGCGGCACCCAGAGCGATTCGGCGACGGCGGCGATCGTCAGGGCGCCCAACACGGGCAGCCAGTGCGGGGCGATCGCGAGCACGGCCGGACACAGCGCACCGCCCAGCGCGACAACCGACAACGTTCGGGTGCGGGTGAAGCGCCGGGCCAGGGCACCCGAGCACAGCGCCGCTACCACCGCGGCGATGCCGGTGCCGCTTCGGATGAAGCCGAGCATCTGGGCCCAGTCGGAGCGTCCAGAGCCGTCGCGGAAGTATGGGGTGACGACGACGGCGACGATCTCCTCGGCGATGACGATCCCGGTCAGGGTGAGCACGACAGCGCGCAGGAACGGGTCGTCCCAAACGTGCCTGACGCCGGCGGTGATGCGGGTGAACCATCCGCCCGCCTCGCCAGTCGAGCTGACCCGCGCAGCGCGAGGATCGGTGAAGAAACGCGCATACGCAGCGTAGGAGACGGCGAGCAGCAGGCCGGCGAGCACGAACGGCAGCCACCGCTCCGTCACCAGCAGCAAGGCACCGGCGGATGGACCGAGCACGAGATCGGCGACCCGGTTGACCGTGTAGAACAGTGAATACGCCTCGTCGTAGCGATCCTCGTCGACAACGAGAGCAGGCAGCGCCGACGCCGCGGTGTCAGTGACGACGTCGACCAGTCCGTACGCGAGCGCGCCCGCGCCCATGACAGCGATGCTCGCCTCACCACGGACGACGGCATGGGCAGCGATCACGAGCAGCGCGACGATGCGCAGCGGTGCCGCGACCCGCAGCGTCAACCCGACTCCCCACCGGTCGACTAGAGCCGAGAGCGGCATCGAGACAATCCACCAGATCGTCAGCGCCGCCGACACCATGCCGACCTGCAGCGGACCGCCGCCGCGCTCAGCTACCGCGAGCGGCAGTGCACCCAAGAAGATCCCGCTCGCCAGCGCCGAACACGACGTCGCCCCGATCAGGCGCCGCACATCGGGATTGCGAACGGCCGCGACGAGCGGGGTTGCCACGCGGAACCAGCTACCAGAGGGCTACGACAGTTCGCAGCAGCCCGGCTCCGGCTTCAGCCCGGAGCCGACCAATGCACTGGCCCGATGTTGCGGGTCTGGTCGACCATCGAAGACCGTGGCGATGAAGCCAGGCCGGATCGTACCGACGGCAGCCAGCCCACGTGATGTAGCCTTACATCATGATGCGCACCCAGATTTCGCTCACCATTGAGGACCGGCGCGTCCTCGATGCTGCCGCGGCCCGCACCGGTCGGTCGATCTCCGCCCTCATCCGGGACGCCGTAAAGACCGTGTACGGGGCGGGGCGGTCCAGTGATGACGACCTGGCAGCCATGCGTCGGGCGTTCGGCTCCTGGAAGGGCCACGACCTGGACGGCGCCGCATGGGTAGACCAACTGCGCTCTGGATCACGTCGCCGCCCGTGACGGCCCTGGTCGATACGTCCGTGCTGATCGACTACTTGCGTGGTGACGCGCGGGCCGCACCGGTTCTCGAGCGGGAGCAGGCGGCAGCACCGTTGCACGCCAGTGAGATCACCCGCTTGGAGGTCCTCGCTGGAATGCGCCCGGCCGAGGAGGAGACCACTCGCTCATTGCTGTCGACCCTGGTCTGGCATCCGATTGACGCCGAGGTGGCTGAGGAGGCCGGAGTCCTGGGCCGGCGTTGGCTTCCCGGCCACCACACCATTGACGGTGCCGACCTCGCGATCGCTGCCACGGCTAACCGCATCGGCTCTCGGTTGCTCACGTGCAATGTCCGGCACTTCCCAATGTTTCCCGGCCTGCAGGCGCCGTACTGACCTTGGCCGCGCGCAGCCGAGCAGTGCCTTACTTGACGGCGATGACGTCGACCGGCTTGATGTCGGGGTCCTTGGCAAGCAGGTCGGGACCCACCTGGCCCAGCGCCTGGGGAATCAGCCCCGACAGGTGCGCCTGCCGGCCGTTCTCGTCGTTGAACGTGTCGAAGATGCCGTAGGTGGTGTCGTCGATCTTGAACGCATACCACGTGACGGTGCCGGCTTCCTCCGCCGCGAGGGCCCTGCCCTGTTCGAGAAACGCGCCGAGTTCGTCGCCCTTGCCGGGCTTGGCTTCGAGCAGCGCGAGCAGTCCTCGGTCGACACTCATCGTGGCATCCCTTCGCCGGTGGCCGTTCCGGGACATGGGTACCACACCGCACCGAGGCGCAGGTACCTCGATGCGCCGAAAGCGTCTCCGCGCCGATTCGTTGTACTACAGTGGACGTAGTACATGTTGGCGCTGACGGAGGACGGCAATGCGGGCACCGCGACGCCACAAGGGCGAGCTGGCAAGCGAGGTGCTCGCCAGCCTTGCCCGGGCACACGCGCCGGTGACGCCGGCCCAGGTGCAGGCAGACATCCCCGGCGACCTCGCCTACACCACCGTGATGACAACCTTGGTGCGGTTGACAGCGTCCGGCGCGCTCACCCGTACCGCCGTCGGCCGCGGATATGCCTACGCGCTGGCCGCTCCCGTCCAGGCGCTCGGCTCGCACCGGGCGGCGCATCAGATGCGGCGGCTCCTCGACGGCCAACGCGACAGGGCGACCGTGCTCCGCCGATTCGTCGCTGAGCTGAAGCCGGGCGACGAGCAGATCCTGCACGACCTGCTCGACGGCGCCCACGAGCACGGCGACGAGCCGAGATGAACATCGTCCTGCTCGCCGTGCTGGTGCTGCCCAGCTGCATCGCCGTCGCCGGAAGACGCGCTGTAGCAGCACTTCCGCCGTCCGTGGCCGTTCGGCTACTCACCCTCTCCGCGGTCATCACCGCGCTCGCCACCGGGTTGGTGCTCTTCGTGCCGGTGCTGTTCTGGCTCGCCCAACTGCCGGCGGCGGCGCGGCTCGGGCACTGGTCCGCGGGGTTCCTGCACGAGGTCCAGCCTGCTCCTGCCGCCGTCGCCGTCGGCGCAGCCGGACTGCTGGGCGTCGCCGTCGCTGCTGCCTGCGTGCGCGGCAGCAGGATGATCGGCGAGCTCGCGACCGTCGAGCGGCTGCGCCGGCGGATGCCTGGCCACGACGGAGTCGTGATCCTGCACGACCCGACGCCCGATGCCTATGCGCTGCTCGGCCTGCGTGGCCAGACCGTCCTGACCACCGGACTCGCCGCTGCCCTGTCCGGCCCCGAGCGCCGCGCCCTACTCGCGCACGAGGCATCCCATCGGCGCCACCGCCACGATCTGTACGTGCGGCTGGCCGACCTCTCGGGTGCCGTGAATCCCCTGCTGCGCAAGGTTTCCACGGCTGTCAGGCTTGGCGTCGAGCGTTGGGCCGACGAGGACGCAGCCACTGCTGTGGCCGACCGGCGGCTCGTCGCCCTGACCCTCGCGCGCGCCGGGCTGCTCACGTCGAAGACGCCGCGCCGCACGGCGGTGCTCGCGATGGCCCAGAGCGACGTCGTCGCTCGGACCCACGCGCTGCTGTTGCCGGCGCCGAGCCGACGCCGGCCGGTCGCCTTCGCGCTGGTCGCCGTATGGGCGGCCGTGACGGCGCTCGGAGTGGCGCTGGCGTGGGACACGAATCACCTTTTCGAGCTGGCCCAAGCGGCGTCGGTTCGCTAGTGACAACTAGGCGCAGCCGGGTTTTTCCGACCAGCTAGGAGTTCGACTTGTCAGCACACCTGACGTACCTGGAGGCAATCGTCGTCGGCGGCTTCCAGGGCGTCACCGAGCTGTTCCCGGTGTCGAGCCTCGGACACTCGGTGCTGGTGCCCGCGCTCGTCGGCGGCTCCTGGGCGCGCGATCTCAACGTGTCCGCTCCGGAATCGCCGTATCTCGCCTTCGTCGTCGGCCTGCACGTCGCGACGGCGCTGGCCCTACTGGTCTTCTTCTGGCGCGACTGGGTGCGCATCATCGGCGGGCTCCTCACCTCCATCCGAGATCGCCGCGCCGATACACCCGAACAACGCCTCGCCTGGCTCCTCGTGCTCGGCACGATTCCCGTCGGCGTGGCCGGCCTGCTGCTCGAGCACCTGTTCCGCACCACCCTGGGACGGCCGATACCGGCGGCGGTGTTCCTCACGATCAACGGCGTCGTGCTGTGGTCCGGCGAGCGGCTGCGCCGCCAGTCGGCGCTCGCGCCGGCAACTGTTGGCGCGCACGACGACGGCCGGCCGGCGGTCGAACCGCCAGCCGTCACCGCACCCGACGACGACGAGAACAGGATCGACCGCGACCGCGCCTCGGACGAGCGCATCGGTCGCATCCCCTACCGCCGCGGCGTTCTCATCGGCACGGCGCAGGTCCTCGCGCTGCTGCCCGGTATCAGCCGGTCCGGCGTCACGATGGTCGCGGGCCTCACCCGCGGCCTCTCCCACGAGGACGCCGCGCGGTTCTCGTTCCTGCTGGCGACGCCGGTCATCCTCGCCGCAGGCGTGCTCAAGGTGCCCGACCTGTTCGGCCCCCTCGGCCGGGGAATCCACGGGCAGGTCCTCGCCGGCAGCGCCGCCTCGTTCGTGGCCGCATACATCTCCGTCCGGTTCCTCACCAGGTACTTCCGCACTCGCACGCTCAACCCGTTCGCCATCTACTGCGCGGCCGCGGGACTGGTGAGCCTGATCCTGTTGACGACCGTGCGCTGATGCTCGCCGCTCGGGTCAACTGGCTGCCGCTACGGCGCGCGCTGCCTTGGCTCGCGCCGATCGCGGCCGGCGCCCTGCTGGTCGCGCACCGCTCGACGATGGACGCCGGCGCCGATGCGCTCCGCCACGCCGACTGGGAGTGGCTCGTCGCGGCAATGATCGCGATGTCGGCCACCTGGTTCGCCGCGGCCTGCTCGCAGGTCGGGGCGACGACGACGGTGATCCCGCTCCCCCGGGTCCTCGCCGTGCAGGTGGCCGCGTCTTTCGTCAACCATGTCCTGCCCGCCGGCGCCGGGTCGGTGGCGGTCAACCTGCGCATGCTGCGCCGGCTCGGGCTCGGTGCCGGCTCCGCCCGCGTCGCCGTCGCGATCAATACCGGGGCCGGGATCGTCATCCATGTCGCCGCACTCGCCGTCCTGCTGCCGCTCGCGCCGTTGCCAATCAGCCGCTGGTGGCTCCTCGGTACGGCCGCCGCGCTCTCGGCCGCGACCGTGATCGTCGTCGGGGGCGTCGTGGTGATGCATCGGTACGCACCCGCGCGGCGGTTGGGCCTGCGACTCGTCGCGGCGGTGCGCGCCGGAGCGGGTGTGCTGCGGGATCCGCGTCGGCTCGCCCTGCTGCTCGTCGGATCGGCCGCGATCCCGGCGTTGCACATCGCGGTGCTGCTGGCCGTCGCCAACAGCCTGCACATTGCGGCGCCCGCGCTGTCAATCGCGATCGCCTACCTCGGCGCCTCAGCGGTCGCTGCCTTGGTGCCCTCACCGGGTGCGTTCGGCAGCCTCGACATCGCGCTCGTCGCCGCGCTGGTCGCCGTCGGATCCTCGTTGCCCGCGGCGGTCGCCGTCGTCGTCGCGTATCGGCTGCTCACGGTGTGGCTGCCACTGCTGCCCGCGGCCGCTACGACCGTGATCCTGCTCCGCCGACGCGTCGTCTGATCGCGCGTTCGGCGCGACGTTCGGTATCAGTACGCCGCGGAGAGCGTGTAGCGACCCGGTCGGGTTACGCGGAGCCGCGTCCACGTGCCCGCTGCAACGAGCCGGCCGCCATGGTCAACGCGCAGGAACGGCGACCAGTGGACCCGCACCACGGTGCTGCCGGGGGTCGGCATCCGCAACGTCACTGTGACCGGCGTCGTTGCGATGATGCTCGCCGGCGGGCTCGCGAGCGGCGCCGTGCCGGCCACGCGGTAGAGCGTCCACCCGGAGTTGTGCCAGGCCGGGATGAGCCAGGGCTCACCACGCCGGACGATGCCCGCCTCCTGCACGCCGGCGTAATCCGGTGTGGAGTCCGAGATCGCGACGTATCGCACCGCCTCCGCGCGCAGCCATGCGTGGTAGGCGGCGGCGGTCAGGGTGCCTTGATAGAAGAGCGGGTTGCGGACGGTGTCGACCTGGCGCTCCCAGCCCCGTGCGAGCGGCACGACGGCGGCGAGCTCGGCCGATTCCCAGTGCCCGTACTGCGGAACGGCCTCCACCCGCGCGGTGTCCGCGTGCACGGCCCGCAGATGGCGCACCAGCGATCGTGTCTGCGACTGGCTCGCCGGCGACGGCCGGCCAGACAGCAGGTCGCGAACCGGCTGGGCGATCTGCCAGGCCGCGATCACGAGTGTTCCGGCGACGAGCACGGAGCGGTGCCGAATCCACATGCTCACCAGCAGCGGTCCGGCCAGCAGCAGGCCGAGCCGCTCGACGTTCGAACCGACCGGAGTCGGGAGGACCAGCACCGACACGACGCCGATCGCGTAGATCACCGCGCCGACCCGCACGACCCGCCAGGACCGCGGGGCACCGGCAGCGACCAGCACCGCAGCTAGCGCAGCGGGACCTGCCGACAGGATCGTGATCGGCTGCACCCCGCCGGAGCCGAAGAGGATGCCGAGAGCGAGTAGCGGCAGCCCGGTCGCGACGGCGAGCGTCGCCCCGTCGGCGCGCCGACCGGTCAGACCGAAGGCGGCAGCGGCGACGCCGAGGAAAATGCCCGCGACCGGGCTGAGCAGGGTGCACAGGACGGCAGCAGCAGCGGCAGTGCCGCGCCGGACCACGGGACGCGACCAGCCGACCTCGAGTGCGCAGATGGCCGCCAGCGCGGCGGCGAGGCCGAGCGTAAAGGTTGCGCGACCGGCGATCATTCCGGCAAAGAGTCCGATCGCCAGCCAGATCGAGGCCAGCCGAGGCCGGGCAGTGTGGTGGCGATCGAGAATGCGGCCCATCGCCGCCGCGCAGCACAGCGATGCGAGCGCGATGCCGATTCGCGGCCCGATCGCCGCCAGGACATACGGCGCGAGCACTGAGTAGGCGGCCGGGGCGGTGCCGCCGTACCAGCTGAAGTCGTAGGCGGCCAACGGGTTCGCGGCGACGAAGTGCGCCCAGGCAACCTGTGCGGAGAGGTCGGTGCCGAATCCGGACAGGAATACCAGCCAGACGGCTGCCAGGACCGCGGTCGCGACGACGGCGACACTCGGCGGGCGCAGCGCGGCGAGGCGCCGACAGCCCGCACCCAGTTCGCTCCCCGCCAGCGCCTCGATCATCGGATCAACTCCGCCGTCCGCCCGTGAGTGTCGCTCAAGTCAACTACTATAACGATTGTAGTAGTCGGTCGGCCGGGAGAGGCAGCCATGCAGAGCTTCATTACGCACTACGGATACCTGGCCATCCTCATCCTGATGACCGTCGAGGCCGCGTGTATCCCGGTGCCGTCCGAGCTGACGATGACGCTTGGCGGGGCGCTCGCGGCCGGCGCCGTCCACGGCGCCCACCTGAACCTTACGTTGGTCATCGCCGTCGGCGTCCTCGGGAACGTTATCGGTAGCTACATCGCCTGGGCTATCGGTCGCTACGGCGGCCAGCCGGCCTGGCGGCGCTACGGCAGGTTCGTGCTGCTCTCCGAACGCGATATCGACCGCGCGCAGCGCTGGTTCGAACGTCATGGCGCCGCCGCCGTCTTCTTCGGCCGGTTGCTGCCCGCCGTGCGGACCTTCATCTCGTTGCCGGCCGGATTCGCCGCGATGAATCCGGTGCGGTTCGGCGCATTCACCATCGCCGGCTGCATACCGTGGACCACCGGTCTCGCCGTCGCGGGCTACGTCGTCGGGCGCCGCTGGAACGCGGTTGCCGATGCATTCCGCGGCCCGACAGTGGTGATTGCGGCGGTGGTGGCCGTGGTCGCGGTCGTGCTGCTGGTGCTCGCCGTCCGGCGCCGACGACGCGGCGAGGTCAGCGCGCCGGCCGCGGACGGCGGCTGATCGAATCCCCCGCGCGGATCGTCGAGCGGCGCGCCACATCATTCGACATCAACCGCAGGCAATCCGCACCGACCTCATTCGCCAGCTATCCCCCCGTCGTCGAGTGGACGATGGTGACCGAACTCGCCGGCACGTAGGCCTGCCGGTGGTTGTAGTTGATTTCGTACCACAGCCGGCCAGTGCCGTCCTCGTGCAGTATCTGCTGCGAGGCGAAGACCGAGCCGCTCGGCGCGGTGCCGAGCTTGTAGTACGAGTCACTGTACGGGTCGCCGTAGACCGTCACGGTGCCGCCCTTGGGGTTGGTCAGCGCAACCGCCCGTCCCGGCGCCGGGGCGACCCTGTCGCCGGGAGCAACCGCGAGCCAGGCCAGGTGCGCGTGCTCGGTGTAGTCCGGAGTGCTGTCGTGAGCTCCGTCGGCCTCGGCGTAGTAGACCTCGTACATCTCGTCCCCGGTGCCGGCCGGGTCCTGCACCTTCGCGAGGTAGTAGAACGCCATCCGCGGCTCAATATTGTTCGAGATGTCGGTGACGTCCGAGCCGCTACCGAGTTGCGGTATCAGACCCGACGCCGTGCTCGGCCCCCGGTAGAGGTATGAGAAGTCGAAGTTCGCCGGCGTCTCGCTGCCGTTGCGACCGTATGGGTGCTGGTCGGCCTTCGGCTCGGTCATCAGCAGATGCCGGTCGCCGCCGGGCTGCGCATACGGCACACCCTGCTGGTGGATCAGGCTGAAGTAGTAGTCCCAGAGCCAGTACGGTCCCGGGTCGACGTGCTGATTCGGCACGCCGGCGGCGTACTCGGACGGCACGGTGGCGTGAGCGACAACAGCGCCCCGGTCCAGCGGCAGGTGATATTTCTTCAGCACGTACGCGATCAGCTTCGCCGAGCCGAGGTACTCCATCGCGTTGAACCACTGCCAGCCGGTGGCGTCGTAGCCGGCATGCTCGACGCCGATCGTGTGCTCGTTGGACCAGAAGTTGCCGTCCTGGTAGGCGATGTCCTTCTCTTTCAGCATCTGATAGACGGTGCCGTCCCCGCCGACCAGGTAGGTGATGCTGACGCCGCTGTTGTGATCCTGGAAGGTGTTGATCGCGTTCTGGACGGGGCCTTCCTCGGTCTCGTGGATGACCACGCCGTCGATCTTGTAGTCCTTCGGCCGGTCGGCGCTCTGGTAGGTGCAGCCCGGATACGGATAGGGGCTGACGTTGCAGTCGAAGATGCTGGCCGGCCTGACGATGCAGTCGACGGCGGCGGAGTAGTCGACCCTGTTGTCGACGTGGCAGCCGGCCGGCACGGCGGCGGCGCCGTCTCGGACGCCGGCCGCGGCGGCCCGGTCCGCCTGAGTGTGCTGCGGCCGCAGGGTGAGCGGCTGGCCGTCGTCGGTGCGGCCCGAGAACCCGGTGTTGAGCAGGCGGTATGCCGCGTCGGCGTACATCAGCGCCGTCGACCGGACCGACGCGTGCGCGTACGCAGCGACGGCGCCGTACCAGCCGGCCAGCCGCGTGGGCAGGCTGTGGGTCGGTGAGACGGCGCGCGCCTCGTCGCGCAGGACGTCGGCACCGCCGAGGACGTTGGCGGCGAGGTCCGTTGTCAACGTCGCGAGGCCGACGTTCGTGTCTCGTCCGGCCTGGCCGAGGGTGTCGACCCGCGCGCTGCGCACCAGGTGCATGCAGCCGTAGCCGTCGTCGGCACTCGGGTGCCCGCCGTGCATGCTCAGCCGGCCCTCGAAGTAGCAGACCGTCTCCAGCAGCGCCGCCGGGACACCGCTGCGCGCCGCGGCGCCGGCGAACAGCGCGCTGGCAGCGCCCGGAGCGCCGGACCGATCCGGAGCGCTCGCGTCGGTCGACAGCGCGACTCCCGGTGCGGCCGTCAACACCATCGTCGCGAGCACCGTCAGGATCGCGACTGCGACGCGGGCGGATCGCCGTGTAATCATCCGGATGGCTCCGTTCTCACCGTGACTGCACTGCTCATTGCGCTGCCGGACATTACGCCGAACGGCAGAACCGCACCAGCGCCCGAGCGCGGCTGCAAGGATCCGGCCATGACGTGGACGGCGCCGACGCCCGATCCCGTGGATGGGCCGCTCTCGGGCGCCGACCGGCCCATCCTCGAGGGTTACCTCCGCTGGCAGCGGGTCACCCTGCTCAAGATCTACGGTTCTCGCTGCGCATGACCTACGTGCACATGATCGGCGAATACTCACGACACAACGGTCACGCCGATCTGCTGCGCGAGGCCATCGACGGAGCCACCGGGCGATAAGCCAACGGCCGCGTTGACCTGCCCGCCCGCCGCTGGTATCACGACGCTGTGACGGAGGCCGCGGCGATCCTGCGGGCGCAATGGGCCCAATCGGCAGCACGGTTGGAGCGTCGCTGCGAAGGACTGACCGACGACGAGTTCTGCTGGCAACCTGCTCCGTCGAGCTGGACGGTCAAGCCGGACCCCGACGCGCCCAGCGGCTGGACCTACGACTACGAATGGCCCGCCCCGACCCCGGCGCCCGTGACCACGATCGGCTGGCGGTTGGTTCACATCGCGGCGGACAACTGGATCTACTGGGAGCACGCCTTCGGACCGGGCCAACGCAATTTCCCCGATCTCGCGGTGCCATCGACGGCTGCATCGGCGATGCAGAACTGGCGCGACAGCAGAAGAGCAATCACCGACTGGCTGGACGCCGCATCCGGCCAGGATCTCGCCGAGATGCGACCCAGTCATCTGGGGTCACCCAAGAGCGCCGCAACGGTCCTGATGATCCTCATCGACGAGCAGACCCACCACGGCGCGGAGATCGCGCTACTGCGCGACCTGTACCTGCGGCGGACATCAGCGACGATGTCGCGATAGCCCGCGTTGCGGGACAATCCGTTGGTGACGGACAGGGCAGACGCCACCGAGGTGGTGCGGCGCGGATACGACGCATTGTCGTGGCGCTACCGAGCCGACGACGCATCCGCTGCGAACTACGGACCCTGGATCGACGAGCTGCTTACCTCGCTCACCGAGCCCAGCCGTGTGCTCGACGTTGGGTGCGGCTGCGGCATACCGGTTTCCCGCGACCTGGCCGCGGCAGGACACGAGGTGATCGGCGTCGACGTGAGCGAGGTGCAGGTCCAGCGAGCCCGCAAGCTCGTCCCGGCCGCGACCTTCATCCAGGCCGACGTCACAACGCTGGAGTTTCCATCGCGGTCCTATGACGCGGTCGTCTCGCTGTACTCGATCATCCATGTCCCGCTGCAGTCGCAGCCCACGCTGTTGCGATCCATCGCGAACTGGCTCGTCGACGACGGCCTGCTTCTGCTCACCGCGGGCTGGGAGTCGTGGACAGGATCGGAGCCGAGCTGGCTCGACGGGAACGCGACGATGTGGTGGAGCCACGCCGACGTCGACACCTACCGGCGTTGGCTCAACGAGGCGGGTTTTCGGGTGCTGCGGGAAGAATTCGTGCCCCAGGGCGAGACTGGGCACAGCCTGTTCTGGGTTCGTCGTGCAGAGAGGGCCGGCATGTTCGAGCGGTTCACGAACGACGCGAGACGCGTGATCGTCATGGCGCAGGAGGCAGCAAGGCGGCTGGATCACAACTACATCGGCACCGAGCACATCCTGCTCGGCCTGCGCCACGCGGACGCCGGCATCGCGGCCGAGGCGCTGGACAGGTTGGGAATCTCCCCGGCGGCGGTGCAGGCCGAAGTCCAGGAGGTCGTCGGCCGGGGCCAGCTTCCGCCGGTCGGTCACATCCCGTTCACACCGCGCGTCAAGGAGGTCATCGAGCTCTCGTGGCGTGCGGCGGCGGAGCTGAATCACGACTACGTCGGCACCGAGCACATCCTGCTCGGCCTGATCAGCGAGCGCGAGGGCACCGCCGCGCAGGTGCTGGTCAATCTCGGCGTCGACCTCGACGCCGCCCGAGCGGTGGTGATCGGCCTCGTCCCGGCCGGATCCGCGGGCGGTGAGGGCGCTGGCGGGTCGCGGCGGCGCGACATCGACAGGGAGCCTCAGCGGCGGGACACCGTAGCTGAACTGCGGGATGAGATCGATGGTCTGCAAGGGGAGATCGCCCGGCTGCGTCAGCTGCTGACCCACCACGGCATCACCGCCGATCCCGGTGACTGACGACGCCGCCTACGCGTTCGGACGGTTCGCTGCCGCTCGCTCGAAGATCGCATCCAGGATGTCGGCGTGGTCGGTCGGAACCTCGACCTCAAGCATCAGGCGGTCCTGGTGCTCGACGACGGTGAACGTGAAGAAGGAGCAGCATTCGCTCTCCCGCCGCGTCAGGTCCCGAACAGTCTCGGCCAGGCCGGGCAACGGTTGGAAGACCAGCGCGAGGCGGTCGGGGCTGGGTCGGTCGATCGTGCGCAACCCGGCGCGGAACAGGCTGTCGAACTCCGCGACCCGGGTCGGCTGCTCAGCGCTCGGCAGCGTGCAGGCGGGCGGCACCCACATCTCGGTCATTCCTGAACTCCGTTCGCTCGGGTGCTCAGCAGCAATCCTCGCCGTGCCACGCGTTGCGCCCCTCGCGGATGGCGAGCGCGGCGATACCCAGCCCCACTATGGGGTCCAGCCACCACCACCCGAGCAGGCTGTTGGCCAGCAGGCCGATCAGCACGGCGGCGGCGAGGTAGGCACAGAGCAGGTTCTGCGCACCCTCACCGCTGGTGGCGCCGGAGTCCAAACGAGCACCGAGACGTTTCTTGGCGGCCCCGAGCACCGGCATCACGATCAGGCTCGCCGTCGCCAGCCCGATCCCGAGCCAGCTGGACCGCGGGCGATCACCCGCGATCAGAGTCGCGACGGCGTCGTAGGCGATGTACGGCGCGAGCAGCAGGAAGGTGACCGCGACGGCCTTCTGAGCGCGGCTCTCCGCGGTCTCAGACACGGTGCGTGCGCCAGTGAACCGCCAGATGACGATGAGGCTGGCCATGCCTTCAATCGCGGAGTCCAAGCCGAATCCCAACAGAGCGACCGAGCCGGCCAGCACGGCCGCGACGATCGCAACGGCACCCTCGGCCGCCATGTAGACCAACGACAGCCAGGACAGGATTCGGACCCTGCGCGCCGCTTCGCACCACCCGGCGTCGCGACCGGCCACCTCGACCGAGGCGATGCGTGCACGCACGACACGGTCGCCGTCGTCGTAACTCATGTCCGGTCCTGCAGGCAACCGTAGGTGGGGCAGAGCGCGACCGCGTAACCGGTGTCAGCGAGCACTGCCTCGGCGCTGGTGAGCATCTCGAACAGCGCGGGTTGGGCCAGCCGGAACAACGACGCCCGCCCGACCGGCTCACGTGACACCAGCCCGCAGCCGAGTAGGCAGGCCAGGTGCTTCGAGACCGTCGACTGCGCGAGACCGAGCGCTGCAACAAGGTCCACAACCCGGGCCGGCCCAGCCGCCAGCCGACGCAGGATCGCCAGCCGGGTCGGGTCGGCAAGGGACCGGAATAGCGCGGCGGCGGGGCCAAGCTCGGTCCGAGACAACGTCGCATCTGTACTAGCAACCATCGCCACACGGCGATGATATCGCGACTTGGGCCTCGCCGCTCAACGGCATAAGCGCGAGCTGGTCGGCGAATCGCGGGCACGGTGACGATTCGCCTGCGCCCGGCAAGGGTGCCACCATCGGCCGCACCGGACTACGCCTCGGCCACGCCGCCGGCCGACACATCTACGCCACCACCGGCCGATCCGGCACCCGCGTCTAGAGCCGGTACGGGCCGCTGCGCACGCGTGTCACATCTTGCATCCGCGGCGGGTGGCGTCAACGCACCGGGCGCCTACGTTCCCTACTGCCCGGACTGGTTCCGCTACTGGCCGCGCCGCCCCGCAGGAGTCCCGGGGCGCTTGATCGCGCTGCTGCCGCAGGCGCGTCCGCCAGCCGTCCCCCTCACCGATCCCGTTGCGGCGCCGGCTGAGGCTCTGGCAGGCCTGGCCAGCTCCCGGGAGCGGCCAATCGGCACGTAGCCGCAGCGATCACGTCGATGGACAGCGCTGACGGCTCACGCGCTGCTTCACGCACCCGAGCGGCGGAACAATTCCCCGAGCAGGTGGGCGTAGCCAAGTGCGTCGTCGATCGCGCGATGCGTATGTTCCACGTCGCCGAACCACTCGGCCGGCAGCGACGACGGCGACACCTCTGCGACTGGTCGCCCGGTCACCGCGGCTGCGTAGCTGCGCAGACACAGCCCCGGCCCGTGGAAGAGCACGTCGTGTTCGTACGGCCCTTGCACCAAGCCGAAGCGTAGGAAGCGCCGCAGATAGTAGTCGATCCAGCCGCCGTCGAAGGCGATCGGAGACGCTGCGAACATCCGTGGTTCGGGCAGGGCACGCAGCCATGTGCCGTAGTCAGCCATCACCTCGGGAACTGGCCGCGGGTCGGTGGTCGCCGCCGTCCACGCCTCCGGCACGGTCTGGAACCAGGCATAGGTGTCCGGGTTCGGGGCGGCGCCGGGCAACGGCTCGAGCACCGCCTCGAACCGGCCGACTTCCGCGCCGTCGGCCGTTACGGCGACGGACGCGAACGACCGCATCGAGTTCGGGCCCGGCCACGGGCCGTCCACCTCGATGTCGGTGACGACGTAAATCCAGCGGTCGCGCGATAGCTCGGTCACGTGGCCATCCTGCCGGTCTGTGGACCTAGAGAAGCAAGAGGCTCCTCCGCCCCCCCCAACGGCTCGCACGCGCACGACGACCTTCCTCGACCGGATCCCTGACCGGTTGCGGTCGCTCGCCTGGCAGCGTGGTCGGTTCGGCTCCACGCCGAGCCGCGCGCGGAAGACGCCTAGGGCAACATCGAGGTCGTGACCATTGTCGGAGTCGACCCTCGCGGCCAGACCTGGGAAGTCGACGCGCCTCGGTACCGCGTCTCCTTCCACAACCGGTCCGGCGCCAGCGATGAGCATGAGATCAGCGGTGCCGACGTGGCCGAGGTCCTCGCCTGGGCCGAAGAGGAGCGCCGTGGTCGAACATTCGTCTTATATGTCTGCGTTCCCACCGATGGCCTGGGGCTGCTGCGGTTGGCCGGCACCGATCCGAACGCAGCGGCTGAAGAGCACATGTTGCTCGACCGATAGCTCCGCTCCCAGGCTCGCTCGCGAAACCCGGTCCCGCCCGATGGACGATCGGCTATCGGTCGAGCAACATGTGCTC
>QHCD01000083.1 GCA_003244255.1 Pseudonocardiales bacterium
CCCACGGTGTCTGCGGCGGCGCCGCGGCGACCGGCGGCGGCTCGGGCTCGGGCTCGGGTGGGTTGGCGTGCCGGGGCCGCTCGGCGAATGCGTCAGCTTCGGACGCGTCGTCGAGCCGTTCGCGGCGAGCAGCGCTGCCCGCTCGGCTGCGGACAGCCGCGAGATGGCGGCTCGCAGCGCTACGAGCTGCCTCTTGATCGAAGCCTTCTGCGTCGCGAGCTTCGCGGCGGTCTGCTGTGCCGTCGTCGCCGCGTGCTGGGCCGTGCCTCGCGCGCTCACCGCACGCGCCTTCGTCTTCACCAGCTCTGCCATCACCGCGGTGCCCTCGCCGGAGATCACGTCCAGCGTGCTCGCACGGTCGAGGAAGCTCTGCGGTGAGGTGCTGGTGAGGAAGGCGGCGAGCGACGTCAGCTTGCCGCCTTCGTAAGCGGTGCGCGCGACCGACTGCGCCTGCGCCTGCTGCGCCTGCAACTCGCCGTTGACCTTGACGACGGCGGCGGCAGCGGCTTTCGCGGCGGCCCGGCGTGTTCCGAGGACGATCACGGCGCCGTTGTACCGCTCGGTGATCGTCTCCAGCGCCTCGCCGAGCCTCGTGACCTGCGCGCGGCCCTGCGCAGATGTCTTCGGTGCCGGCAGTTGGCCCGCCGCCGATGGAGCGCCGGAAGCCGCCGCCGCCAGGCACACCACCGCGGCGAGCGCACCAACGACGACCGAAACGGTCGCGCGGAACGGTGTGGTTCGAAGCGATGCGGTACGGCGGTGTCGACGGGCGTCGCGTTGCAGGGTCGCCACGGAGGCGGCTCTCCTCTTCCTCGGCAACCGCCTACCGGGTTAGCTGACGGGTTCGGGCAGGGAAGGTGTGCCCTACGGCGCCACCCGAAGGCGGCACCGATTCACCCCATTGGTACGGATGGGTCCTCGGTTCGAGTCCGAAACGTGATCGGATCTCAATTCGGCGGTGACCTTCCGGTGTCATGGAAGTCCCAGTGACAGGGGGGCCGGCAGGTCGCGGCCAACCCTAGGCGCAAGACCGGCCGCGGATCAAACTTTCCCGGCAGAATTTTGCCAACGAGCACAACCTCCGGCCGGGCATGCGCATCGGCCCCCGATTCATCCGGCCAATTCGTCCGGCGAGCGTCGACGTTGCGTCCAGGTTGCCTCACGGGCAGTGATTGGCAGCAAGCGCAGCGGCGGCACCAGGCCGCCGTCGGCCAGTGCCACCAGCGCCACCTGCTCGGCGTCGTCGAAGTCCGGGGCGGCTGCCGGCACGGCGGGCGATCCATCGGCTGCCCGCACCGCGGGCGTCGCGAGCAGCACGCTCACCACGCAGTCGTCACAGGCAATGTCGCGCATTGCGCATCGATCGCACTCGATCAGCATGGCCTCTCCTCATCGCGGCTCGCCGGTGACGGTAGGGCGACCTACCGACAGTTCCCGTCGCCGGGCGTGGCGTCGCCGTTTCGTCAGCACCCCGACCTAACGTCGCGCTCATGCCCGCCATAGCCGCCGCGAGGCCGTTCCCGGGTCGCGGGTGGCGATCCGGGTCACCGGCGCGGGCATCGGCCGCCATGGCGCCGTACGTGCAGGCATCCTTTGACGAGCTCGGGCAGCCGCTGTCCGCCGTCACGTTCGTGATCGTCGACCTGGAGACCACCGGAGGCTCGCCGGCCAGCTGCGAGATCACCGAGATCGGGGCGGTGAAGGTGCGCGGCGGCGAGGTACAGGGCGAGTTCGCCACCCTGGTCGATCCCGGCTGCGGGATCCCGCCCTACATCACGGTGCTCACCGGTATCACCGAGCAGATGGTCGCAGGGGCCCCCCGCATCGAGTCGGTGCTGCCGGCGTTTCTGGAGTTCGCGGCGGACAGCGTGCTGGTCGCCCACAACGCGCCGTTCGACCTCGGTTTCCTGCGGACCGCATGCCAGCGCACCGGACGCGCCTGGCCACGGTTCCGAACTCTCGACACCGTCATCCTCGCCCGACGAGTGCTCACCCGCGACGACGTGCCGAACTTCAAGTTGTCCACGCTCGCCACCCGGCTGGGTGCGTCGAGGGCGCCGACGCACCGTGCCCTCGACGACGCACGCGCGACCGTCGACGTGATGCATTCGCTCTTCGAACGGGTCGGCGGTCTCGGCGTCCAGTCCTTCGAGGAGCTGTCGACCTTCACGCACCTGGTCAGTCCGGCACAACGCCGCAAGCGCTACCTCGCCGAGCCGCTGCCCCACGCGCCCGGTGTCTATGTCTTCCGGGACGCCGCCGGCCAGCCGCTCTACATCGGCAAGAGCCGCGACATCCGCTCGCGCGTGCGCTCGTACTTCGTCGCGAGCGAACTGCGATCGCGGATGGCCGAGATGGTTGGGCTCGCCGAGCGGGTCGACCCGGTGGTGTGCGCCCACGATCTGGAAGCCGACGTCCGCGAGCTGCGGCTGATCGCCGCGCACAAGCCGCGCTACAACCGGCGGTCCCGATTCCCCGAGCGCGCGGTGTGGCTGAAGCTGACGGTCGAGCCGTTCGGTCGGCTGACAATGGTGCGCCGCGTCGGCGACGACGGCGCATCGTACCTGGGCCCGTTCGGGTCCCGCCGCGGGGCGGAGCAGGCGATGACGGCCGTGCTCGATGCCCTGCCGCTGCGGCAGTGCAGCGGCCGGCTACCCCAACGCCCGCACCGGACCGCATGTGCACTGGCGGAGATCGGGCGTTGCGGGGCACCGTGCGACGGCTCGGAGACGATCGACGCGTACGCCGCGCACACGGCCGCCTACCGCACCGCCGTCGAGGGCGACGTCCGGCCGCTGGTGCGTCCGCTACTCGCCCGGGTCGAGGCCCTCGCCGCTGCGCAGCGCTACGAAGAGGCAGCCCGCGCCCGCGACCGGCTGGCGACGTTCGTGCGTGCCTGCGCGCGGCTCCAGCGGCTCGCGACGCTCGCGGCGCTGCCCCGGCTGATCGCGGCGCACCCCGCAGCGCGGGGCGGCTGGGAGATCGCCGTCGTCGCGCGCGGGCGGTTAGTCGCGGCCGGCGTTTCGGCGCCGGCAGCGTCACCGTGGCCGACCATCGAGGCGCTGCGCGCCACGGCCGAGACGGTGTCGCTCGGCACCGGGCCGTTGCCCGCGGCCAGTGCCGAGGAGACCGAATGCATCCTGCGGTGGCTGGAACGACCCGGCACCAGGCTGGTGGAGTCGGAGCATGCGTGGAGCTGTCCCGCCCACGGCGCGGGCGGATTCCGTGACTGGCTCGCCCAGGTCGACGCCGGTCGGGACGCGGGCCAGCCGTTCACCGACCGCCGTGCGCTTCGCCCGATGACCCGCCCCGCTCGCGCCACCGCCTGACGCGCGCCGGCTGGCCCCGCACTGGCGCATCGACGTCGGCCCGCCGGTCCCGACTAGCATCGCGTCGTAGCCAGGAATGCTCTCGGAGGAGGCACCGTGATCACCGCGATCGTGATGGTGAGCGCCGCCACCGACGCGATACCCGAGGTCGCGGCATCGATCGCCGCGATCCGCGGCGTCAGCGAGGTCTATTCGGTTGCCGGCAACGTCGATCTGATCGCGATCGTCCGAGTCCGCGAATTCGACGACGTCGCCGACGTCATCGCCGGGAAGATCAACAAGGTCGACGGCGTACGCGACACCGAGACACACATCGCCTTCCGCGCCTACAGCCGGCACGATCTCGAGCAGGCGTTCGCCATCGGCTTCGACGACACGGACTGACGCCGAGCGGGCCGGTCCCGACGGGCTACCGACGCTCGTTGCCGCGCTTGTAGCTTCCGGTCGCTCGGGCCAGCAGCAGCTGCCGGCTTCGCTCGTCGGCCGCGGCAGCCAGCGACCTCACCAGCCGGTCGGCAGCGGGCGGCGCGATCACGCCCACCTGCCGGCCACCACGTGAGACCAATACCCTGCCGTCCTTGGTGATGCGGCAGTCGAACGGGTCATCGACGAGCCGTCCGCGGGCATCGACCGGGCGGCGACCTCTCGCCGCCATCACCGCACCCCGCCGACCCGCCCGACCCATGCCGCCCGAACGACGGACACGGTTACGCCGCTCTCGATGCCGCGACCCACCGGTCTAGCAGCCGGGTCACCGCCCCGTCGTCGATCGCCGTCGTGGCCCGCGACATCCCGGCGCGCAACGCGTCCTCCAGTGAACCGACAGCACCCAGGCCGTCAAAGACAGCGAGCGCGGCGGCGGCGTTCAGGATCACGGCGTCACGCACCGGCCCGGTCTGGCCGCCGAGCACCGCGCGAGCAACCTTGGCGTTCTGTGTCGCGGTCCCGCCACGCAGATCGTCCACAGTGGACGGAGGCAGGCCCAACGCGGATGCGTCCACAGTAGACACGGTGACGGCGCCCTTGGTGACGGCCCAGGCGCGGGTGGTCGTCGTCGTGGTGAGCTCGTCCAGGCCGTCGTCACCGCGGAACACCAGAGCGTCGCCACCGCGGGCGGCCAGCACGTTAGCCATCAACGGCGCCATTCTGGCGTCCGCGCAACCGACCGCGGCAGCGGCAGGACGCGCCGGGTTGGTCAACGGGCCGAGGAAGTTGAACACGGTCGGCACGCCGAGCTCGCGGCGTGCGGCCGCGGTGTGCCGCAGCGCAGGATGGAAGACCGGGGCGAAGCAGAACCCGATGCCGGTCGTGTCGACGCACCGGGTAACGCCTTCGCCGTCGAGCTCGATGACGACGCCGAGCGCCTCCAGCAGGTCGGCTGCGCCGCAGGAGGACGACGCCGCCCGGTTGCCGTGCTTCACCACCCGCGCGCCGGCTGCGGCGGCCACCATGGCCGCCATCGTCGAGATGTTCACCGTGTGCGCCCGATCGCCTCCGGTCCCGACGACGTCGACGGCGCGGCCGAACACCGCGACCGGCGTCGCGCGGTCGAGCATCGTGCGCACCAGACCGGCGATCTCCTCTGCAGTCTCGCCCTTCGCGCGCAGCGCCACCGCAAAGCCCGCGACCTGCGCCGGCGTGGCCTCGCCGGACATGATCTCGCCCATCGCCCAGGCGGTGTCGTCGGCCGAGAGTGCCGATCCGGTCAGCAGAGTGGTGAGCAGCGTCGGCCAGGAGCGGGCGTGCTCGCGGCCCGCCGGCTCAACCGGCGACGACGGCACCGGCGCGCAGCAGGCCAGCCACCGCGGCAGCCGCTTCCACGGGGTCGATCGGGTGCGTCACCGTCGCGTCGGCGAGCGACCACTTCGCCAGCCAGCGATCATCTCGTCGGCCGAGGACGACCAACACCGGTGGGCACGCGGTGACCTCGAACTTCAGCTGCCGGCAGATTCCCATGCCGCCGGTCGGCCTCGCCTCGCCGTCGAGGATGGCGAGATCGATCCCACCGGCGTCGATCTCGCCGATCACCTCTGCCGATGTCGCGCACTCGACGTACTCGATCCGGCCGACGTCGGCGGCCGGTCGCCGCCCCACCGCGAACCGGATCCGCTCGCGAATCGCGGCGTCGTGGCTGAACACCACCACCGTGTGGCTGGCGTGATCGGCCGGCTGCCTCATGACGTGGAGCTCCTCCTCGGGCGCACTTTCGGGCGCGTTCAACGCGGACGGGCACAACCTACCGCGAGCGCTCGCGGGCAGGTCGCGGCAGCCGACCCGCCGGCCCCACCCCGCCGCGCAGGGCCGACGCCGCCGGGGTTCATAATGGCGCGCGTGACGACGGCGACCCCGACCCAGCCCGGCGGCCCCGGTAGCTCCGCCGCGGCCGCCGGATTCGACGCCTCACGGGTGCATTCGCTCTCGCGGCCCAACATGATCAGTGTCGGCACCATCGTGTGGTTGTCGTCGGAGCTGATGTTCTTCGCGGGCCTGTTCGCCATGTACTTCACGGTGCGGGCCGCGCACTCGGACAACTGGCCGCAGCCGCCCACCCACCTCGACATCCGGTACGCCCTGGTCTTCACCACGATCCTGGTGCTCTCCTCGGTCACCTGCCAGTTCGGCGTGTTCGCTGCGGAGAAGGGCGACGTCTACGGCCTGCGCAAGTGGTTCTCGATCACGTTCGTGATGGGCCTGGCCTTCGTGCTCGGTCAGGCCAACGAGTTCCGCATGCTGATCGCCGAAGGCACCACGATGTCGGCGTCCGGCTTCGGGTCGGTCTTCTACATCACGACCGGGTTCCACGGCATGCACGTGCTGGCGGGGCTGCTCGCCTTCGTGTTCCTGCTGATCCGCTCGACGCTGTCCCGCTTCACCCCGGCGCAGGCGACCAGTGCGATCGTGGTGTCCTACTACTGGCACTTCGTCGACGTCGTCTGGATCGGCCTGTTCGTGACGATCTACCTTGTGCAATGACCGCCTCAATGACCGGTGCAACGAGCGTGACCCGCAGCCGAGCGACGAGCACAGCCCGTCCCCGATTCCCCGAGGCGGACCGATGACCGAGCCGACACGGACGAGGCGCGGGGTGCTGCCGCGCCTGCGCCAGCCGGGCAGCCGATTCGGCCGCCGGCTGCGGGGCGGGGTTTCGCTGCTCATCGCGCTCGGCATCGTGGGCTCGATCTACGCGGCCTTCGCGCCCAGCGGCAGCGCGGCGCCGGCCAAGGGCGAGGCGCTCGACGTGCAGATCGGCCAGGGGATCTTCGACCAGACCTGCATCAGCTGTCACGGCGCGAACCTGCAGGGGGTGCCCGGCCGCGGCCCCAGCCTGATCGGCGTCGGTCAGGCGGCCGCCTACTTCCAGCTGCGCACTGGCCGGATGCCGCTGACCCAGCAGGGCGCCCAGGCCGACCGCAAGCCAACGCTGTTCACCGAGACGCAGATCGAGCAGATTGCCGCGTACGTCCAGGCCCATGGCCACGGACCGCAGGTGCCGAACGGCAGCCTCTCCGGCGGCAGCGTGTCCGACGGCGGTGAGCTGTTCCGGCTGAACTGCGCGTCGTGTCACAACCTCGTCGGCAAGGGCGGTGCGCTCTCGGGCGGCAAGTATGCACCCGCGCTGGACCGGGCCTCGGACAGGGAGATCTACGCAGCCATGCTCTCCGGTCCAGAGAACATGCCGGTCTTCGGCGACAACCAGATCACGCCGCAGGAGAAGAAGGCGATCATCGCCTACATCCAGGGCATCAGGGCCGAGGCGGACCCGGGCGGGTCGGGGCTGGGCCGGCTCGGCCCGGTGCCCGAGACCCTGGTGGTCTGGCTGGTCGGCATCGGCGCGTTGCTGCTCATCATCTTCTGGATCGGCGCCAAGACATGACGTCGTCTGACGGGCACCACGACGAGCCGGTCCAGCCCACCGACGAGCAGCTCGCCGCGATGTCCCAGGAGCAGAAGATGCTCGCTGGCGCAGCGGCCGGCGGCGTGCATGTCATCCGCCGCGAGGAGCGGTTCCCGACGCCGGGCACGAAGGCTGAGAAACGCGCGGAACGCCTGGTCAGCTCCATGTTCCTGCTCGGCGCCCTGGGCGCACTTGGCTTCATGGTCGTGTACGTCGCGGTGCCGTGGAGGTTCCACCTGGGCAACAACAGCTACCGGTTCTTCACGCCGTTACTCGGCGCCTGTATGGGCATCGCGCTGTTCGGCATCGGTGCCGGCGCCGTGTTGTGGGCCAAGAAACTGATGCCCGAGGAGATCGTCGTCCAGGAGCGGCACGACCCGGCGTCGGACGCGTTCGACTTCCAGACGACCGGTGCGACGATCGTGCAGGGGGTCGAGGACACCGGCATCGCTCGGCGTTCGATGTTGCGACGCAGCATCGGCGTCGGAGCCGGCGCGGTCGGACTGATGGCACTGTTCCCGCTCGGTGGACTTCTGCGCAAGCCGCGAGGCGAGCTGTTCCGCACACCGTGGACGGCCGGCGTGCGGCTCATCCAGTACGACGGCCGGCCGGTGCGGCCGGAGGACATGCAGCCCGGCTCGCTCGCGACCGTCTTCCCCGACGTGCCCGGCGGGCTGGAAGATGCCAACGCCCCGACGATGTTGATCCGGCTGCGCGCCGGTGAGAAGGTGACGGCACGCAACGGCCAGGGCGACTTCATGTGGGGCACCTACATCGCCTTCTCCAAGATCTGCACCCACGCCGGGTGCCCGGTCTCGCTCTACGAGCAGCAGTCCAACCGGCTGCTCTGCCCGTGCCACCAGTCGCAGTTCGACGTGTTGCTCGACGGCACCCCGGTCTTCGGCCCCGCGGCCCGGCCGCTACCCCAGCTGCCCATCGACGTCGATAACGAGGGATACTTCGTCGCGAGGAGCGGATACCACGAGGCAGTCGGTCCGGCATTCTGGGAGCGTCCGAATTGACCAGAGCGGTGCGGTCGCGACGCAAGGTCGAGGCGAGCCCGGCGGAGAAGGCCGGACGGTGGGCCGATGAGCGGTTCGGGCCGTCCGGCCCGATGCGCAACCTGCTGAACAAGGTCTTCCCCGACAACTGGTCGTTCATGCTGGGCGAGGTCGCGCTCTACTCGTTCATCATCCTGCTCATCTCCGGCACCTACCTGACGTTCTTCTTCGACACGTCGATGACGGAGGTCAAGTATCACGGTCACTACACGCCGCTCGACGACGTCACGATGTCGCGGGCGTATTCCTCCACGCTCAAGCTGTCGTTCGACGTCCGCGGCGGGCTGATCATCCGGCAGATCCACCACTGGGCGGCCCTACTGTTCGTCGCCGCGATGATCGTGCACATGATGCGGATCTTCTTCACCGGGGCATTCCGCAAGCCACGCGAAACCAACTGGCTGATCGGCTCGACGCTGCTGCTGCTCGGAATCCTCGAGGGCTTCCTCGGCTACTCCCTTCCCGATGACCTGATGTCGGGCACCGGACTGCGGATCGCCTTCTCGATCATCCTGTCGATCCCCGTCGTCGGCACCTGGCTGGCCTATGCCATTTTCGACGGTACGTTCCCAGGCACCGAGATCATCGGCCGGTTCTACATCGTGCACGTGTTGTTGATACCGGGCATCATCCTGGCGTTGATTTCGGTGCACCTGGCCCTGGTCGTGAAGCAGAAGCACACCCAGTTCCCAGGACCGGGCCGGACCGAACGCAACGTCATCGGTGAGCGGATCCTGCCGACGTACGCGGCCAAGGCCGGCGGGTTCTTCGCCCTGGTCTTCGGGGTGCTCGCCGTGCTCGGCGGGCTGACGCAGATCAACCCGGTCTGGCTGTGGGGCCCGTACACCCCCTCGCAGGTCGGCGCGGGCTCGCAGCCGGACTTCTACATGCTCTTCGCTGAGGGCTCGATGCGGCTCTTCCCGTCATATGAAACCCACTTCCCGGGGTACACGATCTCGTCGATTTTCTGGCCCGCGGTGGTGCTGCCCGGCGTGCTCTTCACGCTGATCCTGATCTACCCGTTCCTGGAGGCGCGGCTGACCCGCGATCGTGCCTCCCATCATCTGCTGCAACGCCCGCGGGACGTGCCGGTACGGACCGCACTCGGGGCGATGGCGCTCACGTTCTGGGTCGTGCTGGTGGCCTCCGGCAGCAACGACATCATTTCGTTCAAGTTCGCCATCAGCCTGAACGCCACGACCTGGATCGGGCGCATCCTGCTGATCCTGGCGCCGCCGATCGCGTACGCCATCACCTACCGGGTGTGCCTGGGCCTGCAGATGCACGACCGCGAGGTGCTCGAGCACGGCATCGAGACCGGCATCATCCGCAGGCTGCCGTCCGGCGAGTTCATCGAGATCCACCAGCCGCTCGGCCCGGTGGACGACCACGGTCACGGCGTGCTGCAGTACGCCGGCGCGCCGGTGCCGAAGAAGATGAACGGTTTCGGCGACCTCGGCCGCAAGGCGCTCGGCTTCTTCACACCGGTCGAGCAGACTCCGGCCAACGGCCATGACCGCGACGGCCACGGCGGCGAAGACAAGGCCAAGGAGCTCACCGGCGGCCGTCGCTAACGAACCCGGCGCCGGTGTAACGGCCCGGCTACGGCGTCAGGCCCGGTTCTGCCCGATGTAGTACTCGAACAGCAGTCCGCCGATGGCGAAGACAACGGCGACGCCACCGATGAACATCAGCCAGCCCTGCCAGAACGCCGTCCCGATCGCTGCGACCATCGCCGCCAGCCCCATGCCGAACGGCCAGTAGCTGCGCGGGCTGAAGAACCCGAGTTCGCCCGCGCCCTCGCTGATGTCGGCGTCGCCGCGATCCTCTGGACGGGCGTCGATGCGCCGCACGATGAAGCCGAAGTAGGAGCCGATGATCCCGCAGAAACCACCGGAGAGAACCAGCGCCACCGTGCCGACCGGCTCGTGCGACCAGACGCCGTAGACCACGGCCGTGACGAAGCAGAACGCCGACACGGTGCCGAAGATCGCTGTCTCAACCCTCATCGCGTCCTGCTCCTAGTGGTCTGTCTAGCCCGCGTGCCGCTCGGTGCGCTCGGTGGGCAACGGGTGCGTGGTGACAGCGTGCGTCGGCAGCCCGATCGCGGCCAGCGCGATGGCCTGACGGTTGTTGTACTGCGGATCGCCCGGCTGGTAGGCCGCCAGGGTCGTCGTGTATTTCTGATAGTCGGAGAAGCTGACGGTGCGCAGCTCGAAGTTCATGTCCGAGTGGTAGGTGCCGCACAGCTCGGCACATCGCCCGACGTAGGCGCCCTTCTTGGTGATCGTGATCTGGAAGTAGTTGTGCAGGCCCGGGATGACGTCGCGTTTGAACAGCAGCTCGGGCACCCAGAACGAGTGGATGACGTCGCGGGACTCCTCGTCGATCCGGATCACCTTGTTCACCGGCAGGACCAGGATCGGGATGGTGGTCGCCGAACCCACGGTATCGACCGGCTGGCCGGTGTTCGGGTTGATCACGTTGTCGTACCGGAACGCCCAGTTCCACTTGAACGCGACCGTGTGCACGGTGACGGCGGCCTTCTTCGAGTTGTCGTTGACGTAGTTCTCGGTGATGGCCGTGAAGTAGAACAGCACGGCGATGATGACGAGCGGTACGAACGTGTAGGTGAGCTCGAGGGGCAGGTTGTACTTCGTCTGCTTGGGAACGCGATCGTCCTTCTTGCGGTCGAACGCGATCGTCCAGAACATGAGGCCCCACACCAGCACTCCGATGGCGAGCGCCGCGATGCACGACGCGATCCACAGGTGCAGCATCCGTTCGCCTTGCGGGGTGATGCCGCTTGGCCAGCCGAACCGCGGCAGGTCGTTCCACGAGCAGCCGGTGGCAGCGAGGGCGAGCAGCGCCGCGATGCCGGCCAGCCGGGTGACTCGCTGAACCCGTCGCACCTCGTCGCCCTTCCGCCGCGAACTAGTGATCCCGCCCGGCAGGATCGACCGCTTCCCGCCGGCCCGGACAATACCCGCCGCGCAGTCCCGGTTGGCTCCCGGGGCGGCCCGGGCACAGCCCTATCGCCGTAGGGCTGGCGGGTCCGCGAGGGCCGATCCGACATACTGGAGCGACACCACACTTGAGGAGGCCAGCCGTGTGCGGACTGCTCGCGTTCCTCAGCACGCAGCGGCAGGCGGCCTCGGCGAAGGCGGACGTCGAAGACGCGCTTCGCCTGATGCGCCATCGCGGGCCCGACGAGGGCGGCGCGTGGAGCGACGACGACGTCGTGCTCGGCTTCCGGCGGCTGTCGATCATCGACATCGAACGCAGCCACCAGCCGCTCCCCTACGACGACGGCCGCTACTGGCTGCTGTTCAACGGCGAGATCTACAACTACGTCGAGCTTCGCGCTCGCCTCACCGAGGAGTTCGGCGCGACCTTCCAGACCCATGGCGACGGCGAGGCCGTGCTCGCGGCGTACAAGTACCTGGGCGAGGCCGGCGTCACCCAGCTGCGCGGCATGTTCGCCTTCGTCATCTGGGATTCGGTGGAGCGCACCATGTTCGGCGCGCGCGACTGGTTCGGCATCAAGCCGCTGTACACGATGACGACGGCCCGCGGGGTGTACTTCTCCTCGGAGGAGAAGTCCCTGCAGGCGCTGTCCGGGACGACGGTGCAGGCCGAACCGGCCGCGCTACAGCAGTACCTGACCCTGCAGTACGTCCCCGAGCCCGCCGCGATGACGGCGGGCATCACCCGGATCGAGAGCGGCACCTGCTTCACCGTGACCCCCGACGGCGCGCTGACGACGCGACGGTACTTCCGGCCGACCTTTCCGACCGAGCCGGTCACCGACACGGCAGCGCGGTGGAAGGAGATCGGCGACGTCCTCGCCGACTCGGTGCGCGTGCACATGCGCGCCGACGTCACGGTCGGCGCGTTCCTCTCCGGCGGCATCGATTCGACCGCGATCGCGGCGCTCGCCCGCCAGCACAACCCGAAGCTGCTGAGCTTCTCGGTGGGCTTCGAACGCGCCGGCTACAGCGAGATCGACGTCGCGGCCGAGACGGCACAGGCCATCGACGTGCAGCACATCACGACCGTCGTGACGCCCGATGAATTCGCCGAGGCGCTGCCGCTGATCGTGTGGTATCTGGACGAACCGGTGGCCGATCCGGCGCTGGTGCCGTTGTACTTCGTCGCCCGCGAGGCCCGCAAGTACGTGAAGGTGGTGCTCTCCGGTGAGGGCGCCGACGAGCTGTTCGGTGGCTACAACATCTACCACGAACCGCGATCGCTCCGGCCGTTCGACGCGATGCCGCGCCCGGTCAAGCGGAGCCTGCATGCGCTGTCCGGCCGGCTGCCCGCGGGCATGCGCGGCAAGGATCTGCTACGGCGCGGCAGCATCCCGATCGAGGAGCGTTACTACGGCAACGCGCGCATCTTCCGCGACGACGAGCTCGGGCTGCTGCGCACGTACGACGAATCGATCTCCTACCGCGACGTGACCCGCGACCACTACGCCGCCACCCGCCACCTCGACCCCGTGACCCGCATGCAGTACATCGACATCCACACCTGGCTGCGCGGCGACATCTTGGTCAAGGCCGACAAGATGACGATGGCGAACTCGCTGGAACTGCGGGTGCCCTTTCTGGACAAGGAGGTGTTCGACGTCGCCTCGCGGCTGCCGGTGGAGCAGCGGGTCACGCGGCACGAGACGAAGTACGCATTGCGGCAGGCGTTGCGCGACGTCGTACCGGCCCATGTGCTGCACCGGCGCAAGCTCGGCTTCCCGGTGCCGATCCGGTTCTGGCTGCGCGAGCAACTCTACGACTGGGCGCGCGCGATCATCGACGAGTCCGGCACCGACCGGCTGATCGACAAGGATGCGGTCCGTGCGCTGCTCGACGCGCACCGAGTCGGACCGCTCGATCACAGCCGCAAGATCTGGACCCTGCTGGTGTTCATGATCTGGCACGGCATCTTCGTCGAAGGCCGGATCCGTCCCGACGTACCGGCGCCGTCGTACCCCGTCTCGCTCTGAGCGACCGGCCATTCGCCGCTGACCCACCGTGATCCCCGCGGCTCCCCCGGGACTGTTGATCATGCACTTTCGGGACGCGACACGCCGTTTTCGCGTCCCGAAACCGCATGATCAACAACGGCGCTCGGGCACTGCAAGGGTGGAATCGGTTACCGAGTGTGACCAGCTGGGCTGGACCGCACGATGGTCCACCGGGCGTACGAGCCGGCGCTGATCATCGCCCGGTGGCCGCCGTCTTGCCGCATTCGGATCGTGGCGCTGCGCCGCAGCGCCGCGAGTAACCACGCGACTCCGGTGTCCGGGTCGGAAATCCCTCCGCCTGGGACGTTAGTGGAAGGAGTCGCCGCAGGCGCAGGATCCGGTGGCGTTCGGGTTCTCGATGGTGAAGCCCTGCTTCTCGATCGTGTCGACGAAGTCGATGGTGGCGCCGGAGAGGTACGGGACGCTCATCCGGTCGACCACGAGCTGGACGCCGTCGAAGTCTTCGACCGCGTCGCCATCGAGGGAGCGCTCGTCGAAGAACAGCTGGTAGCGCAGACCGGAGCAGCCGCCGGGCTGGACGGCGATGCGCAGCCGGAGATCGTCACGCCCCTCCTGGTCGAGGAGTGCCTTGACCTTCGCCGCGGCCGTCTCGGTGAGCACGGCCGCCTGCGGGGCCTGGGTGGTCGTCTCCGACATCTCGGGGTCTCCCTCGCTGCTGCCGATCGAAGTCTGTGACGTAACCGACGTGATCGCCGGAGTGTTCCGCCGACGTCCCGATCATACGTGGTCTGCCGCTCATCGGCTCCATTGAGTGGCCACGTGGGCGGCGAGATCGGCCAGCCCGCCGGCGGGTTCGGCCAGCGAGGCCCGTACCGAGCCCGCATGCAGGGCAACGGCGTAGGCATCGGCGACACCGGCGGCAGCCATCTCCGGCCGGGTGACCGAGACCTGCCCGGCGAGCACGACACAGGGCACTCTGTGGCGGCCGGCCGACTCGGCCACACCGGTGATCACCTTGCCGCGCAGCGACTGCCGGTCGAACGACCCCTCGCCGGTGACGACGACGTCGGCTCCGGCGAGGGCGTCGTCCAGCCCGATCAGCCGCCGCACGAGCCCCACCCCGGACACGCGCACGGCACCGAGTGCCAGCAGTCCCGCACCCAGACCGCCGGCCGCGCCGCCGCCGGGCAGGACCGCCAGGCCGGGAGGGCAGCCGGCCAGGTCGCGCTCCAGCACGCTCGCGAACCGGGCGAGCGCCGAATCGAGCTGGCGTACCTGGTCCGGGGTGGCACCCTTCTGCGGGCCGAAGACCGCCGACGCGCCGTGGGGGCCGACCAGCGGGTTGTCCACGTCGCTCGCGGCCACCAGCGATGCACCGCGAAGCAACGGGCTGCCGTCGACGCGCTCGGCGAACGAAAGCGCGGCACCGCCGTAGGGCAGCGGGCGGCCGGCGCAGTCGCGGGTCACCACGCCCAGTGCGGCCAGCATGCCCGCGCCGCCGTCGTTCGTGCCCGAGCCCCCGAGGCCGACGACGACGCTGCGCGAACCCGCCTCCAAGGCGGTCGCGATGAGGACGCCCACGCCGTGGGTGGTCGTGACGCCGGGATCACGCTCGGCCGGCATCAGCAGGTCGAGGCCGCATGCGGCGGCCGCTTCGATGTACGCCGTCCCGTCCACCACCAGGATGTCCGCCGAGACGGGCCGGCCGGTCGGCCCGCGGGTATCGACCGGTACGCGGCTGCCGCGCAGCGTCGCCGCCAGCACGTCGACGAAGCCCGGGCCGCCGTCGGACATTGGCCGCGTGTCAACGACGTCGCCCGGCCGGGCCCGCCGCCATCCGCCGGCGATCGCCGCGGCGACCTCCGGCGCGGTGAGGGTTCCACCGAAGGAGTCCGGCGCGACGACGACCCGCATCGCTCCAGTCTGACGACCGCCGAGGCGCGCACCGCGGACGGCATGGCGCGTCTCGGTATCGTGGCGCCGTGGCGGTCTTCCGGCGAACACGCAAGGCGAGCGGCGATGCAGGTGGCGCCGCGCCCGAACCGTCGACGGGTGCTGCCAAGGCAACCCAGGGCAAGGGCCGCCCGACCCCGACCCGCCGGGTCGCCACCGGCAAGCGGGCCGGCCCGGTGCCGCCGCCACCGCGGACCCGGCGCGAGGCCTACCGGCGGATGCGTCAGGTCGGCGGGTCCCGTCGCGCGCAGGTCGGCGACCGGATCCGCGCCGGCGACGACCGCTACCTGCCGGCCCGCGATCAGGGCCCGGCGAAGGCGCTGGTACGAGACATCGTCGACTCCCGGCGCAACGCCGGCGGTGTGTTCCTGCTGGTCGCCGCCGTCGTGATCCTCAGCTACGCCGTGCCGAGTGCGGGCGTCCGCAGCTTCACCCTGAGTCTCTGGGTCGCCGCGTTCCTGGTGATCATCGTCGACTCTTTCGTCCTCGGCCGCCGGATCCGCAAGGTGCTGACCGAGCGGCTGCCCGAGGACCACACCCGCGGCGTGGTCTGGTACGGCGTGCAGCGCGCGACGATGGTGCGGCGCTGGCGGCTTCCGAAGCCGCGGGTCAAGCCCGGCGATCGGGTCTGAGCCCCGGCGACCTAAGGTGCCGGCCGCCCGGCCCCGGCGCGGCAGCAATAGGGTCAACGGATGGAGTTTCGACGTCTCGGGCGCAGCGGCCTTTCCATCAGCGAACTCGCCTACGGCAACTGGCTGACGCACGGCAGCCAGGTCGAGGAGGACGCCGCCAAGGCGTGTGTGGCCGCGGCGCTCGACGCCGGCATCACGACGTTCGACACCGCCGACGTCTACGCCGGCGGGCGGGCAGAGGAGGTGCTCGGCCGGGCCCTGTCGGGACAGCGCCGGGAGGGCTACGAGCTGTTCACCAAGGTGTACTTCCCGATGGGCGAGGGCCGAAACGACCGTGGGCTGTCCCGCAAGCACATCACCGAGGGCCTGCACAATTCGCTGCGCCGCCTGCAGACCGACTACGTCGACCTCTACCAGACCCACCGGTTCGACACGCGCACGCCGCTGGAAGAGACGATGTCGACGTTCGCCGATCTGGTGCACGCCGGAAAGGTGCACTACATAGGCGTTTCGGAGTGGCGGGCGGAGGAGATCGAGGCCGGCGCCCGGATGGCGAAGGACCTCGGTATCAGCCTGATCTCCAACCAGCCGCAGTACTCGATGCTGTGGCGGGTCATCGAGGGTGAGGTCGTACCGGCGAGCGAGCGGGCCGGCGTAGGGCAGATCGTGTGGTCTCCGGTCGCGCAGGGTGCGCTGACTGGCAAGTACAAGCCGGGTGGCGACTACCCTGCCGGATCCCGCGCCACCGACGACAAGGGCGGCGCAGAGATGATCTCGCGGTTCCTCAACGACAAGGTATTGACCCACGTGCAGCGGCTCGCGCCGATCGCCGACGACGCCGGGCTGTCGGTGGCACAGCTCGCCATCGCCTGGGTGCTGCAGAACTCCAATGTCGCGGCGGCGATCATCGGCGCCAGCCGGCCCGAGCAGGTGCACGAGAACGTCAAGGCCGCCGGCGTGAGGCTCGAGCCGGAGCAGATGCGCCGAATCGACGACGCGTTGGGTGACATCGTCGAACGCGACCCGGCCCAGACCGCGCGCGGCTAGATCCGGCGGCCGCCTTCTCACTGCTCGGGCGGCTCCAGGCTCATCGGTTCCGACCGCAGCCGGTCGTCCTCGTAGAGGCTGACCCGGCACACACCGGCGTCGAGCAGTTCCGGCCACGCCTCACCGAGCCACGACTCGGCATCGGACCGCGTGGCGAACGACTCGGGCTCGGGATCGGTGACGGCGCCGCCGCCGGCGTCCTCGTACCGCCAGGTCCAGGTCATCGCGCCTCTCTCTCGCTCGCTCGCCGATCGGCTGGCGCGACCGTATCGGTCCTTTGACGCGCGGGCGTGGGCATGGTCGGATCGTCGCGGTACTCACGACCCAAAGGGACCGACGGTACGATCGATGCGGCGGTTCCTGGTTTCCGTCGCCGTCGTCGTCGCCGTCATCGGCGGGACGGCCTCCTTCGGGACCGTGTCGAGCGCGCAGACGCCTGCCGGCGCCGGCAGTCACCGGACACGTCCTCGGGTGGATCATCGGGTCTGCTGATCGGCATCGTCGTTGTCGTGGTCGTGGTCGTGGTCGTCGCGGCAGGGGTGGTCGTCGGCGTTCGGCGGCGTCGGGCCTGAGGTCCGCTGCACGCCGGGGGCGGCCAGGAGCGGGTCTGGGAGAGTGACGGCGTGCGCATCCGGTTCCTCGGCACCGGCGACTCCGCCGGCTGGCCGCACCCGTTCTGCGACTGCGACTCCTGCCAGGCAGTGCGCGGGACAGCCGATGTGCGCGGCAACACCTGCGTGCTCGTCGACGACACGCTGCTCGTCGACCTCGGTCCCGACGGCGTGCGCAGCGCGGCCCGTTTCGGCATCCCGCTCTCGGGCGTGCGCCACATCCTGCTCAGCCACGCCCACGCCGACCATCTGCACCCGGAGGTCTTCTACTGGCGGCAGTGGGCCGGCCCGCGCGACCCGGTCGACCTCGTCGGCCCACCGACGGCGCTGCAGCGCTGCGCGCCCTACCACGCAACGGATTCCGCCGTACGCCCGACTCCCGCCGTGCCCGGCGAGCGGCTGCAGGTCGGTGACTACGCCGTGCTGCCGGTGCAGGCCACGCACGACGCCGACGCCGTGCTCTACGACATCACCGGACCCGACGGCCGCACGCTGTTCTACGGCACCGATACCGGGCTGCTCTGCGAGGAGACACTGGCGGCGATGACGGGCCGCGCGTTCGACGTCGTGCTGCTCGAGGCGACGTTCGGGCTGGAACGGGCGCGGCCCAGCGAGCACCTCGATCTGGTGACCCTCGCCAGCACGATCGAGGACCTGCGCGGCCGGGGCGCGATCACCGAACAGACCATGGTGATCGCCGTGCACCTGTCGCACCGCAACCCGCCACCCGCCCGGCTGACGAACGAGCTCGCGCGCATCGGTGCCGTTGTCCGCCGAGACGG
This sequence comes from Pseudonocardiales bacterium, assembly GCA_003244255.1. Taxonomy (GTDB): domain Bacteria; phylum Actinomycetota; class Actinomycetes; order Mycobacteriales; family QHCD01; genus QHCD01. The sequence continues at coordinate 18,295 of QHCD01000083.1, forward strand.
CGACGTCGTCGAAGTCGGCTCCTCGCAGCGGAGTCCACAGTGGACGGACCAGGCCGAGCTCGACGTCGGCTCGCTCGCCGCCCGGGTCGACGAAACCGACGAGCAGAGCGCGCAGGTGTTACAGGATCGCCGCCGGGCCGCCCACCCGCAGCTGGCCGGCGACGGCGACCTCGACCGGCTCGGCAGGTGGATTGCCTCTGTACAAGGGAAATCCACGCCGGCAGATTTCGAGCGGGCTCGAGCGATTGTCGTCGTCGCCGATCACGTCGTCGCCGAGGGTGTGTCCGGCTCATTACGTAGCGGCGCGCAGCAGGCTGCCGACCTCGACGCCGGCACCGATCCGCGGTGCGCCGTCGCCGCCATCTCCGGGGTCGGCATCCGTTGCGAGTACGCGCGAGCCGCGGTGGGCGACGCCGACGTGCGCGCGGCGCTGGCCCGCGGGCTGGCGATCGCCGATGACGAGGTCGACCGCGGCACCGATCTGATCATTGCCACCAACGTCGGCACGGGCGCGACAGCCTCGGCCGCCGCCGTCGTCGGGACGCTCCTCGGCCTGGAGCCGACGGCCGTTACCGGCCGTGGCGGCGGCATCGACGACGCCGGCTGGATGCGCAAGGTGGTGTTGGTTCGCACGCTGATGCGCCGCGCCCGGCCATCTATCGCCGATCCCGTGCAGCTGCTCGTCCACACCGACGCCGGCGACATCGCGATGATCGCCGGCGTGCTGGTCGGCGCGGCCGCGCGGCGCACGCCGGTGTTGCTCGACGGCGTCGTGACCATTGCCGCTGCACTCCTCGCACGCGAGCTCGCGCCCGAGGGTCCGGGTTGGTGGCTACCGGCGCACCGGCCCGCCGACCCGCTCGCGGATCGCGCGCTGGGCGCGCTCGCGCTGGAACCGGTGGTCGCCCTCGATCTCGGCACCGCCGTCGGCGCACTCGCCGCGGTGCCGCTGCTGCGCGCGGCCGTGGTCGGCACCCGCGCCCCCTGAGCTACCGCCTCCTTTTCGCCGAGTGGCGAGATATGCAGGGTCTCCAGCGAGGAAGAGCCCGCAAGACTCACCACTCGAGGAAGAGCGCGGGGCTAGCGGACGTGCATCGCGACGAACGGCGGCTTGACCACCGTCGCCGTCGTCACGCGGCCGCGGATGTCGAGCTCCACCTCCGTGCCGGCTGCTATCCCCACGTCCGCCGCCAGCAGGGCGAGCGCGATGCCACGACGCAGGGTCGGCGAGAACGTCCCGCTGGTCACCGTGCCGATCGCAGTGCCGGACGACGTCACCGACATGCCGGGGCGCGGGATGCCACGGCCGGTGACGTCGAGCCCCCACAGCAGCCGCGCCGGTCCGACGCCGCGCTCGGCGAGCAGCGCCTCGCGACCCCAGAACGCAGGCTTCTTCCAGCCGACGGCCCAACCTGCCCGCGCCTGCACCGGCGTGATGTCGAGCGAGAGGTCGTGCCCATGCAGCGGGTAGCCCATCTCGGTTCGCAGCGTGTCGCGCGCGCCGAGCCCGCACGGCCGCACGCCAAAACCGGCGCCGACGGCGAGCAGCGCGTCCCAGAGCGCACCGGTCTCCTCCCACGCCGGCAGCAGTTCGTAGCCGCGCTCGCCGGTGTAGCCGGTGCGGCAGACCACCGTCTCCGACACCCCGTCGATGTCTGGCGTCGACGTCGTGAAGCTCATGTAGTCGTGGTCGACGGGCAGCCCGACCCGGTCCAGTACCAGCGCCGACTCCGGTCCCTGCACCGCGATCACGCCGTAGTACCGGTGCAGGTTGGTGATCTCGATGCCGGCCGGAGCCGCCGCCTGCAGCCGGCGCACCACCTCGGTCGTGTTCGCTGCGTTTGGCACCAGCAGCACCTCGTACGGTCCGTGCAGATAGGCGATCATGTCGTCGACGACGCCGCCGGACGCGTCGTCGCAGCACATCGTGTACTGCGCCTTACCCGGCCCGATCCGGGCGAGGTCGGCGGTCAATGAGGCGTTGACATAGTCGGCGGCGCCGTCGCCGTGCAACCGGGCCTTGCCCAGGTGCGAGACGTCGAAGATGCCGGCCGCCTCCCGGACGGCGGTGTGCTCGGCAACCACCCCGCCACCGGAATATTCGATCGGCATCTGCCAGCCGGAGAAGTCGGCGAGCCTCGCACCGAGTGCAACGTGCCGATCGTGCAGGGGCGAGCGGAGCAGCGCTGGACCCGTCATCGCCGCACCGTACCGTCGGCGACGGTCCGCTCGGCAGCACCGTTGGCGACGGTCCGGTCGGCAGCGCCGCCGGCCGACTCCGCATACGATCGCCGGAGCGACCGATCGGAGGACCGTGACCACCGTCTCGCTCACCGCTGAACAGCCGCCGTCATTGCGTTCCGACGCCGTCGTCGTCGGCGTCGCTGCCTCGCCGACCGGGCTGGTATTGGCATCGGGTACCGGCGCGGTCGACACCGCGCTGGCCGGCGGACTCCGGGAGGCGCTGACGGAGCTGGGCGCGACGGGGCGGGCCGATGAGGTGACCCTGATCACGACCATGGGCGCGCTGCCCGCGCCGGTGGTCGCGGCGGTGGGGCTTGGCGACGCGCTGGACGAAGGTGCCGATTACGACGCCGATACCGTTCGGCGGGCGGCCGGTGCTGCGGTGCGGGCGCTCGCCGGCCGGTCCACCGTGGCGATGACGCTCTCGTCACTCGCCGGTCGTACCAGCGCCGAGCTGGTCGCGGCTGCGGCCGAGGGCGCACTGCTCGGCGCCTACCAGTTCCGGGACTACAGATCGGGATCCCCGGCCGACCTGCCGGCCGCACCGCGGTCGGTCCTGCTCGTCGTCGATGACCCGAAGGACCGCGAGATCCGGGCCGCGATCGCGACCGCACGCACCGGGGCCGAAGCGGTTGCGCTCGCGCGCGACCTGGTCAACACCGCCCCGAACGACCTGCCACCGCAGGCATTCGTCGCCCGCGCTGAGGCAGCGGCGAAGGAGGCGGATCTCGACGTCGAGGTGCTGGATGAGAAGGCGCTCGCGAAGGGTGGATACGGCGGCATCCTGGCCGTCGGCTCCGGTTCGGCCCGCCCGCCGCGGCTGCTGCGGATCCGCTACCAGCCGCGCGGTCGGACCACCCGACGGGTCGCCCTGGTCGGCAAGGGCGTCACGTTCGATTCCGGTGGCCTCTCGCTGAAGACCGCGGCCGGGATGGAGGAGATGAAGAGCGACATGGCCGGGGCGGCCGCCGTCGTCGCCGCCGTGATCGCTGCGGCTTCCCTGAAGCTCAAGGTTGCGGTGACCGCGACCGTGCCGCTCGCCGAGAACATGCCGAGCGGATCGGCGTACCGGCCGGGCGACGTCCTGCACATGTACGGCGGCAAGCACGTCGAGGTGCGCAATACCGACGCCGAGGGCCGGCTGGTACTCGCCGACGCGATCGTCCGCGCTGCCGAGGACGAGCCCGACTACCTGATCGACGCCGCCACCCTCACCGGAGCGCAGATCACCGCGCTGGGCAACCGCACGATGGGCGTGCTGGGCACCGAGGAGTTCCGCGACCGGCTGGCTGCCGCCGGCACCGGATGCGGGGAGGCGGCCTGGGCGATGCCGCTGCCACCGGAGTGCCGTCGCGGGCTCGACTCACCGGTGGCCGACATCGCGAACATCGCAGGCGACCGCGCCGCGGGCATGCTCGTGGCGGGTGCCTTCCTACACGAGTTCGTCGCCGACGGCGTGCAGTGGGCGCACCTCGACGTCGCCGGCCCGGCGTTCAACACCGGTGAGCCGTGGGGTTACACGCCGAAGGGCGGCACCGGCGTTCCGGTGCGCACCATCGTGGCCGTGCTGCGCGAGATAGCCGACAACGGCTGACGGCGCCGCTGCTGCCCAGAACCAGCCGCAACCCCCCGGGACGCTCGACAAGGGCCTGGTTCCCCCGCCCGCCGGACGAAACGAGCGGCCCGGCGCATTACCCGCCGCTGGCCGCATGACGTGGCACCCGATGGAGTGACAGGATGGGAAACGGCACGCCGCCGCGCCCTGCCCGCCCGGGGTGACGGCGGACTTGCGCTCAGAAGAGGGTATTGGTCAGGATCGGGAGAGGCAGGTGCGCCGGTGACCCAGACCGCCGATGTGGTGATTCTCGGTGGGGGCAGTGGCGGATATGCGTGTGCCTTCCGCGCCGCGGAACTCGGCAAGTCGGTCGTGCTGATCGAGAAGGACAAGGTCGGCGGCACCTGCCTGCACCGGGGCTGCATCCCGACGAAGGCCCTGCTGCACGCAGCCGAGATCGCCGACAGCTCCCGGGAGAGCGCGCAGTTCGGCGTGACGACGAAATTCGAGGGCATCGACATGCCCGGTGTGAACAACTACAAGGACGGCGTCGTCAGCCGCCTGTACAAGGGACTGCAAGGCCTGGTCAAAGCGCGCAAGATCACCCACGTCGAGGGCAGCGGCAGGCTCGTCTCGCCGACCGCAGTCGAGGTGAACGGCGAGCGCTACGAAGGTGCGCATGTGGTCCTGGCCACCGGCTCGGTGCCACGGTCACTGCCGGGCCTGCAGATCGACGGCGAACGCGTCATCTCCTCCGACGATGCGCTGCGCCTGGACGTGGTGCCCGGTTCTGTGATCGTCCTCGGCGGTGGCGTCATCGGCGTCGAGTTCGCGAGCGTCTGGCGGTCCTTCGGGGCGGAGGTCACGATCGTGGAGGCGCTCCCGCACCTGCTGCCGCTCGAGGACGAGGCGAACTCAACGGCGCTGGAGCGGCAGTTCCGCCGTCGCGGCATCTCCTACCAGCTGGGCGCGCGCTTCGTCGGCGTCCAGCGCACCGACTCCGGCGTGCGGGTGAGTCTTGAGGCCGGCACGGCGAATGGCACGGCCGACGGCACGGAGAACGGCAAGACGCTGGATGCCGACCTGCTTCTGGTCGCGGTGGGTCGCGGGCCGGTGTCCGAAGGCCTTGGCTACGACGACGTCGGTGTCAAGATGGACCGCGGCTTCGTACTCGTCGACGAGTACTGCCAGACCAGTGTCCCGACGGTTTCGGCCGTCGGGGATCTGATCCCGACCTTGCAGCTGGCCCACGTCGGCTTCGCCGAGGGCATCCTGGTCGCGGAGCGGCTCGCCGGCCTGCCCGTGGTGCCGATCGACTACGCCGGGGTCCCGCGGATCACCTACTCCGAGCCCGAGGTCGCGTCCGTCGGGCTGACCGAGACCCAGGCTGCCGAGCAGTACGGATCGGACAAGATCACCACGCTGACCTACGACCTGGCCGGTAACGGAAAGAGCCAGATACTCAAGACCCAGGGCGCCTGCAAGCTGGTTGCCGAGAAGGACGGCCGGGTGCTCGGCGTCCACCTGGTCGGCTCGCGGGTCGGCGAACTGGTCGCTGAGGCACAGCTGATCTACAACTGGGAGGCCCTGCCTGCGGAGGTAGCCGCGCTGATCCACCCGCACCCCACCCAATCCGAGGCAATCGGCGAAGCACACCTCGCGCTCGCCGGAAAGCCGCTGCACGTCCACGGCTGACTGCACGTCTACGGCTGACCACACGTCCACGGCTGACCGCAAACCGCAACCGCCCGCCCCGCAGCAGTAAGGAGCCAGCCCGCGATGCCGACGTCCGTCACCATGCCCGCCCTGGGTGAGAGCGTCACCGAGGGCACCGTCACCCGGTGGCTCAAGCAGGAGGGCGACACGATCGCGGCCGACGAGCCGTTGCTCGAGGTGTCGACCGACAAGGTCGACACCGAGATCCCGTCGCCCGCGGCCGGGGTGCTGACTTCGATCAAGGTCGGCGAGGACGAGACCGTCGAGGTTGGCGTCGAGTTGGCCGTGATCGGCGACGCCGGCGATGCCGCCGGCCAGGCGGGCGACCCCGGCGCGGGGACGGGCGCGGGGCAGCAGGGTGACGAACCCGAGCAGCAGGACCAGCAACAGGCCGAGCAGCAGGAGCCGGCCCGGCAGGAGCAGCCCCAGCAGCAGGAGTCCCAGCAGGAGTCCCAGCAGGAGTCCCGGCAGCAGCCGGTTGCCGCCCATACCGAGCAGGCGCCCGCGGCACCGACCGGTTCCGCGCCGACGGCGACCGCCCAGGCACCGGCCCCGCAGGAACAGGCCGCGCGCAGATCCACGCATGCTGCGCCGGAGAGCTCCGACGACGACGCCGGCGGCACGTACGTCACGCCGCTGGTGCGCAAGCTCGCCTCCGAGCACGGCGTCGACCTCGGATCGGTGAGCGGCACCGGCGTCGGCGGACGCATCCGCAAGCAGGACGTCCTCGCCGCCGCCCAGCAGGCCCAGCAGGCCCAGCCTGACCAGCCAGAACAGCCGGCCGCCACCCAGCCTGCGCACCAACCGGCGCCGGCTCCTGCCGGAGCCGGCCCGGCGGCCGCGCTGCGTGGACGCACCGAGAAGATGTCGCGCCCCCGCAAGGTGATCGCGGAGCGGATGCTGCAGTCGTTGCAGAGCACCGCCCAGCTCACGTCCGTCGTCGAGGTCGACGTCACGGCGATCGCCCGGCTCCGACAGCGGGCCAGGGCCGACTTCGAGGCCCGCGAGGGCGTCAAGCTGTCGTTCCTGCCCTTCTTCGCCCTCGCCGCCGTCGAGGCGCTGAAGGCCCACCCGGTCGTCAATGCCTCGATCGACACCGAGGCGGGCACCGTCACCTACTACGACGCCGAGCACCTCGGCATCGCCGTCGACACCGAGCGCGGCCTGATGGTCCCGGTGATCCACGACGCCGGTGACCTCAACATCGGCGGCCTCGCCCGAAAGATCGCCGACCTGGCCACCCGCACCCGCGAGAACAAGGTGGGTCCGGATGAACTCGCCGGCGGCACCTTCACCCTGACCAACACCGGATCGCGCGGCGCGCTCTTCGACACACCGATCCTGAACCTGCCGCAGGCGGCGATTCTCGGCACCGGGTCGGTGGTGAAGCGGGCCGTCGTCGTCGACGATCCGACACTCGGCGAGGTGATCTCGGTGCGCTCGATGGCCTATCTCGCACTGACCTACGATCACCGGCTCGTCGACGGCGCCGATGCGGCGCGGTTCCTGGTGACGATCAAGACCCGGCTCGAGGCCGGAGAGTTCTCCTCCGAGCTGGGCCTGTCGTGATCGCGGCGCCATGCGGGTAGCCGTCACCGGATCCAGCGGGCTGATCGGCTCGGCGCTGCTGCGCGAGCTGGCTAGCGCAGGCCACGACGTGCGGCGTCTGGTACGCCGAAGGCCCGGTGCACCGGACGAGGTGCAGTGGGATCCCGCCGCGCACTCGATCCCAGCCGACGCACTCGACGGCGTCGACGCCGTCGTGCACCTCGCGGGCGTCGGTATCGCCGACCACCGGCTCACCGAGGACCACAAGCGAGCCGTGCTCGACAGCCGGATCGACGGCACCACGACGATCGCCGACGCCGTCGCCCGCACCGATCCGTTGCCCGTTCTGTTGTCGGCCTCGGCCGTCGGGTGGTACGGCGACAGCGGTGCCCGGGTGGTCGACGAATCGGCGCCGGCTGGCAGCGGCTTCCTGGCGCAGGTGTGCGAGTCGTGGGAGGGCGCGACGTCGGTCGCGCGGCAGGCCGGCGCCCGGGTCCTGCTGCTGCGATCCGGCCTGGTGCTCGCCCGCAAGGGCGGCATGCTCGAGCGGATGCGCCCGCTGTTCCGTGCCGGTCTGAGCGGGCGGCTCGGGTCCGGAAAGCAGTACTGGCCGTGGATCTCGCTTGCCGACGAGGTCGGCGCCATGCGGTTCCTGATCGAGAGCGCCACCGACGTCGCCGGGCCGGTCAATCTTGCCGGGCCGACGCCGGTGACCAACGCGGAGTTCACCGCCACCCTCGGCCGGATCCTGCACCGGCCGACGACGCTCCCGGTACCGCGGTTCGCGTTGCGCGCCGTGCTGGGCGAGTTCGCCGACGAGGGTGTGCTGGCCGGGCAGCGTGCCGTGCCCACGGTCCTGCTGGGTGCCGGCTACGAGTACGCACACGACACCCTGGACGCGGCGCTGCGCTGGGCGATCGATTGATGCTGCCCCTTACCCTCCAGAGATGGTGCTGATCCGCCAGCCGGCTCTGGTCGCCACCAGTTCGATCCGGTAGGTGCGGGCGGCGCCGGCCGGGTAGCGCGCCGACGAGCCGTCCGCCGCCACGACGTCGTAGGCCGCGAGCGCTTCGACCGCCTGCACCACGGCGGTTTGCGAGCCGGCCCGAACGACCTGCACCGAGTGCACCACATGGCGAGCGCCGCGGACCCTCTGGGCACGCGCGGCGAGGCGGCGCAGCGTCGTCGCGTCCGCTGCGGCGGCCGGGCTGCGTGCGGCATAGACGTCGGCAAGGCCGCCGGCGTCCGCGCGGGCGAACGCGGCGGCACGTGCGGCGTCCAGCCGCGCGAGCACCGGCCGCCAGCCGTCGGCCGTGGCGTCCGGCCGCGGCGCGTCAGACGTCGGTGGCGGACTCTCCGGGCGCGACGGCGTCGGCGGTCTGGGCGGCCGCGACGGCGATGCTGGCGGCGTCGGGCCGGTCGAGGACGGCGGGGCGGGCGACGAGCCCACGGTCGACGACGGGCCCACCAGCGGCAGGTTCGGCCCGGACACCGTCGATGGACTCGCGTCGGGCCGGACGGAGCCACCGGCCCAGGCAACGCCGAGCACCCCGGCGAGCACGATCCCCGCGATTGCGGCGAGACCGGCCAGTACCGAGCGGAGCCGCACGCGGCCGGCGGGGCGCCAGAGCGATCGGCCGGTGAGCCGGTGCCGCAGTCGCCGCACGGGTGTCGGCGTCGCGGCGCGGTGCCGCGCGCCATCGGGAGCCGCTTCGGCACGACCCGCAGGTCCGGTCCCTGGCCGCCTGCCAACACCGTGCGTGAGCGCCGCAGCGCGCGCGGCTCGCGGGACCACGGACTGCCCGGCCGGCAGACGCACCGGCTCGGCCGGGCACGCGTAGCGCAGGTCGAGCGCGAACTCCGCAGCGGAGCCGCGCTCGGCGGGGTCATCGGCGAGGCCACGCATCACGATCTCGAGCAGGCCGGGTGGAACGCCGGGAGCCAACTCGGCCAGGTCGGGCGGTTCACCGTCGGCCGCGACGGCCAGGGTGTCCTCGACCGTCGCGGCGTTCCATGGGGGCACGCCGGTCAGCGCATGGAACGCGACGGCGGCGATGGCGAAGACGTCACTCGCGGCGGCCGGCGGCCCACCGCGCGCGACGGCTGGATCGGCGTATTCCGGCGTCAGCCGGGCGACGTCGTCGTCGGCCCCGACACGGGCGACGCCCAGGTCGGCGAGCAGCGGCCGGCCGTCGGCACTGAACAGGATGTTTCCCGGCGCGACGTCGCCATGGACCAGATCCTCGTTGTGGGCGTAGGCCAGCGCCGCCGCGACCGGAGCGATCGCGGTCACGACCTCGCCGGGATCGAGCCGGCCGCGCGCTCGCAGCAGCGTTGCGAGGCTGCCGCCGGCGGCGTAGTCAAGGACGAGCACCTCGGCGGCGGCGGTGCTGACCAGCTCCCGCATCCGCAGCAGGTGCGGATGGTCCAGCGCCGCGAGCAGGTCGGCCTCTCGACGCAGCGCTGCGCGGGCGGCGGCGTCGGAAACACCTTCCCCGTGCAGCCGTTTGAGCGCCACGACGTCGCCACCGGGAACCGACCGGCCGCGCCACACCTCGCCACTGGCGCCGAACCCGATCAGCTCGACGGCCTCGTAGCCCCGCACCGTCCAGCTCGGAGTATCGGAATGCAGGCCCATGCCGTCCGACCGTAGGCGGGACGAGCCGAAACCCGCTCGTCTCGTCCACAGGCACTGCGGCAGGATCGCGGGATGCCTGCCGACACCCCGACCATCGTCGCGAGTTCGATCGGATTCAACAGCCTGGGACGCGGCCCGTTCGACTGGTCCGCCGGGCCGATCTACCGCTACGCCGCCGATCTCGCCGGTGCCGGAGAGCACCCGAGGATCTGCTACGTCGGCACGGCTGGCGGTGACAACCCGGCGTTCCTGCAGGCGGTCTACGCGGCCTTCTGCGGTGCCGGCTTCCTCACCTCACACCTGTCGTTGTTCACGATGCCGAATGTCGACGACGTTCGTGGCCACCTGCTCGATCAGGACGTGATCTGGGTGGGTGGCGGCAGCACGGTCAACCTGTTGGCGGTGTGGCGCGCCCACGGCCTGGACGCCATCATGCGCGAGTGCTGGGAGGCCGGGGTCGTTCTCGGCGGCGTCTCGGCCGGCTCGCTGTGCTGGCACCAGGGCGGCACCACCGACTCGTTCGGCCCGGAACTGCGCCCGGTCACCAACTGCCTCGGTTTCCTGCCATATTCCAACGGCGTGCATTACGACGGCGAGCAGCAACGGCGGCCGCTCTATCACCGTTACGTCGCCGACGGCACGTTCGGGCCGGGCTATGCGACCGACAACGGCGTCGCGGTGATCTATCGCGGCACCGAGATGGTGGAGGCGGTAGCCGAATCCGCCGGCGTCTCGGCGTATCATCTTGACCGCAGCCCCGCCGGCGAAGCCGTCGAAACGCCGATCCCCACTCGAGTGCTGACCTCGTAGCGCCATTTGGACGCCCGCAAATTCCCACCGCAGCCGACGAATCGACAGCCGACCCAGCGCACCGACACCAGGCCGCGACAATGATCAACAGCAGCGCGCGACCGTTCTAATGATCGAATAGTCGATTCCCGGGCGTCGCCTTGACAGAATCTTCCGCCGCGCGCATACTCCCGCTTAACGCGGGGGACCGCCCCGCGCTAGTTCGGGGAGGCAGAGATGCCGGACGATAACGGTCCCGGTCCCCGCACCGCGTCTCGGCGGCGGTAGCGGTTGTGGCGATGGCGGCAGGTGCTCAGCTTGTCGGTGCGGGTTCTGCGAATGCGGCGGCCTCGCCGTGCCCGTCGACCTACACCTGCATCTACCAGGACCGGAACTTCGGCCGCGGCGTCCGCGGTTTCTCAAACCCATCCGCCAATGCCGACCTGTACTGGTATCTGGATACCCAGCCAATCAACTTCAATGATCAGATGACATCCTGGATCAACCACCGCGGGCGATATTCTGAATGGTTCGTGAATCGAAACCTCATGGGCGGTGCGCATTGCATGCCGCCTAACGTCAAGGTCAAGAAGGTGACACTGCAAGAGAACGACACGGCCACTGTGGTCGCGACGTACGGAAACCTCACGGCGTGTTAGGGGGGTGCGTCGCCGTCGCGACCGGCGTCGGCGTCTCATTTCGGGACGGTCCGAACGAGGTTCGGGCGCTGGTCGACGTCGATCTCGAGCTGCGGGGCGGTGAGTTCGTCGCGCTGATGGGTCCGAGCGGCTCCGGCAAGTCCACGCTGCTCAACGTCGTCGCGGGCATCATGCGTCCAACGCGCGGCACGATCAATGTGCTCGGCCTCGATCTCGCTACGGCGAGCGCGCTCCGCATCACCGACCTTCGACTCCAGCGCATCGGCTACGTGTTCCAGAACATCAATCTGCTGCCGGACCTGACGCTGGCCGAGAACGTCGCGCTCCCGCTCGAGGCGACCGGCACCCGACAGCGACGGGCGCGGCGGCTCGCCATTGACCAACTCGAGGTGGTCGCCGTCGCGGACCTCGCCGACCGGTTTCCCGGCGAGGTATCCGGCGGAGAGCGTCAGCGGGCCGCGATCGCCCGGGCCGTCGTCGGGGATCGGCGGATTCTGCTGGCGGACGAACCAACGGGCGCGCTGGACTCCGATACCGGCGATCAGGTGCTCGCCACAATCCGCGCGGTGTGCGCTCGCGGGGCCACCGCACTGGTGAGCACGCACAACCCGCGGGTCGGGCAGGCGGCCGATCGGATCTTGTCCATCCGCAACGGCCGACTGCGGGCCAGTGCGGACGGCGCTGCGCTCGCCTCGCCCGCGAGTTGAGCAGAGCATGGCGAAGCGACCAGCTGTTTGTACGCCGGTCCAGATGCGGCTCGCGTGCTCGATCGCCCGCCGCGTCGTCGCCGGCCGCGGCCGGCGGCTAGCCAGGCTGATCGCGCTGTTCACGGTGCCGGCGTTCCTCATGGGCCTCGGCACCTTCACCGTGCACGCATTGGTGCTGAGCCCACAGCAGCACGCGCAGTCGCTAATGGGCGCCGCCGACGGGGTCATCCCCGGCTACGACCCGCGGTTCGGCGCACCCACCGATGTACTTGCCACCGGCAATGGCGAGGTGACCGAAACACCGGTTCAGGTGCGCTTCCGCCAGACCGTCTTCGTACGCGGTATCGAGCGCGGCATCACCGTGTGGACCGGCGACTGGCGTCGGGCTGATCTGCGCTCGCTGTGGAACCTCGAGGCAGGTCGCTGGCCGATGGCCGCCGACGAGGTGGTGCTGCTCTCCACCTCGTTGCACGCATTCGACACCAACATTGGCGGCACCATCCGGATGGGACAGCTGGCGCGCCCGTTAAGAGTGGTCGGCCGCGCGGAGGATCCGACATCGTTCGCTTCGACCGCTCTGCTCGGCCCCGCCGCGCTCGGATCCGTCCTCGACCACACGCCAAGGAACACCGCGCGCGGAACCTCTGCGGAATATCTACTTTCCGGGCCGCCGGCGGCGGTCGCCCGCGTCGTCGCGGCGGCCAACCGCGCGGGAATTGCGGCGACGAGTCGTTCGCAAGCGGAGACAGTGCAGTACCGCACACTGTTTCGTACCCAGTCCATCTCGGTGACGGCGCCGGGGCTGCTGCTCGTCGTGGTGCTCAGCGCCGCTGCGTTCATCGTCCGCGTCCGGCGATCCGGCCGACAGCTGTCGGTGCTGCTCGCGCTCGGCATTTCGCCCGGAACGCTGGTCACGGCGTCGCGGCTGGCGGCGGTCGCTACGGCGCTCATCGGGTCGATGCTCGGAGTCGCTGCCTCGGCGGCGGTGGCGTTTGCACTCCGCCCGGCACTGGCCTCCGGGGCCGGTCACGAGCTTGCCACCCGGCACCTCTCGACCAGCTCGGCTCTTCTCACGGTGGGGCTGGTGGCCGCCACTGCGGTCGTCGCGGCCTGGCTACCCGCCCGCGCTGCGCGCCGTGGCGTGGCACGATTCGACGGCTCGCCGCCACCGCGCCGAACCCGGCCGATCGCGGTCGCGGTCGCCGTGCTGGTGACGCTGGCCGGCGCCGCTCTCGGCCTCGCCGCCCACGACCGCCCCACTCTGGCGATCACCGTGTCCATCGTGCTGGTCGCCACGGTCTGCCTGGTCCCGGCCGGGCTGTCCGCCCTCTCCCGCCTCACCCACAGCGGGCCGGCCGTCACGCGCATCGCGGCCCGAGCGCTGGCGCGAGACGTACGCCGACCCGCAGCCGCGGTGGCCATCGGGATGGTCGTGCTCACGGGCGCCATCGGCTCACTGACCTACTACAGCAGCCTCCGGGCCATCGATCGCGCCGCCGACGAAGGCAGCACCCACGCCGGCGAGGCTTCGCTGCCGCTGCGGCGGGTAGGCGTCACGCCCTCGCTCGTCGCCGATCTGCGAGCCGCCTCCGGGCACGGTGCAGTGGTGGGACTTCGATCCGAACTCCGCCCGGCGAGCGAGCCGGTGCCCGCAGACCGGTTCAGTCTCAGCGTCTATGAGGTGCATTCCGTCGACGGCCGTCCGGTGTCCGGCCAGGTCGACGCGGTGCAATCCAAGGACGACTTCTACGGAATCGTGGGTCGCTGGCCGTCGGAATCGGAGTGGCACACGCTGCAGGCCTCCACACTGCTGCAGCTGAACGGCTCGGACGACGCGCAGGTCACCCTCGACGTGCCGCCCAGATATCCGACGAACGCACGGGTCACGATCGTCCACTCCGGACACTTCTACGCGGCGCGGACAGTGGGGACACCGATCTACGTCGGACCGCCCATATCGGCCGCCGCCCAACCAAGCGATCCCGTTCACGACAGCAAACACCTGGACGCGACACTTCTTGCCGGGCCCGGATTCGTCGCCGCGCACCGATTGGCCACGTTCACCTCATATATCAACGTGTCGACGCCCGGCCAGATCGATCCGTCCCTCGGTGACAAGGTGCGCGCCGTCGCCGAGCGACATGGCATCGCCGCTAGCGAGGTGATCTTCCACGACGGCGGTCTTCCGCCGCTGCCGTTTGACTACCGTCTCGTCCTGGTCACGTCGTTCGTGCTCGTCTTCATCGCCGTCGGCATCGCGACGCTGGCGATGAGCGAGGACGCGCGGCCGTTCTACCAGTCACTGTTCTCGCTCGGCTTCTCCAGCCGCCGGCAACGCGCCATCCTCGCCACCCAGGCCGGGCTGCTCGCCCTGCTCGCTGCGGTGCTGGGGACAGTGATCGGGCTCATCGCCGGCGTCGCGAGCGTGCACGCGCTCGGCGTCGGCGCCTCGGTAACCTGGGCGACGCCGTTGATCCTGCTGCTGTTCGCCGGCTGTATCGCCGGCGCGATCGCGCTGGGCCTGGCAATGCGCGGACAGCGGTCTATCGACGAATTGAGCTCATAGCCCCGGCATCCGCCTTCTGCGCCAGCTTGCTCGGCCACCAGATGCGGCGGCCGACGTCGACCGTCAGGGCCGGCACCAGGATCGAGCGCACGATACAGGTATCGAGCAGAACCCCTACCGCCACGGCGAATCCGACCTCGATCAACTGCACGAGCGGCAGCACGGCGAGCACGGCGAACGTCGCGGCCAGCACCGCGCCGGCCGAGGTGATCACTCCACCGGTGACAGTCAGTCCGACGACGGCCCCCCGCCGGGTGCCGCGTTGCACGGCCTCCTCGCGCACCCGTGTCATCAGGAAGATGTTGTAGTCGATTCCCAGTGCCACCAGGAAGATGAAGACGAACAGCGGGAACGATGGGTCGGCGTTGCCGAAATGGAACACGTGCCTGAAGAACACCGCTGAGATTCCCAGCGCCGCGCCGAACGACAGCACGACGCTGGCAATGAGCAGAAACGGCGCGACCAGCGATCGCAACAGCAGGCCCAGGACGACGAGCACCACGACGAGCACGATCGGTATCACCTGCCGGGTGTCGTGCCCGGCCGCCTTGATCACGTCGTAGTTGGCGGCCGTCTGGCCGCCAACCTTCGCCTGTGCTCCCGGCACGGAACGGACCGCGGAACGTAATGCGACGACGGTGTCGTAGGCCGCACCGGTGTCCGCGACGGCCGTGATGTTGGCACCGAAGTCGACGTATGGCCCGAGCGGGGCCGCGCTGGTAACCCCAGACACGCCAGGCGTTTTCGCGATCGCGGCTTGTAGCTCGGACTGCCTGCTGCGCAGCCCGAGCACGTCGGCGGTATCCGCCGAGTTGCTCGGGAAGTGGACCTGCGCCAGCTCCTGCCCACGGACGGACTCCGGCTTGTTCGGGTACTGCTGCGCGTCGGTGAGCCCGCTGGCCTTCAGCGAGACCAGGCCGACGCACAGCACGCCGAGGACGAGAGTCGTGGTCATCCAGATCACCCGCGGTCGCCGGCCCACTCCCCCGCCGATGCGTGACCACAGGCTGGATTCGGCGTGGGAGTCGGTACCGGCGCGGGGCACGAACGGCCAGAAGATCCACCGGCCGCAGGCCACCAGCACTGCGGGCAGCAACGTCGACATCGCGAGCAGCGTGCAGGCGACGCCGACCGCGGCGACCGTGCCCAGGCCGACGTTGGAGTTCAGTTCCGACAGCAGCAGGCACAGCAGGGCGACGATCACCGTGCCGCCGGAGGCGATGATCGCCGGCGCGGTGCGGGTGAGGGCCAGCCGCATCGCCTCGTGCTTGTCCTCGTGCCGGTGCAGCTCCTCCCGGTAACGCGCGATGAGCAGCAGGGCGTAGTCGGTGCCCGCACCGAACACGATGACGTTGAGGATGCCGGCCGAGAGCCCGTTCACGGTCAGGCCGGCATGCCGGGCGAGCAGGTAGTTGACCGCCTGCGCGAGTTCGAGCGACAGCCCGGCCGAGAGCAGCGGCACGATCCACAACACCGGGCTGCGGTAGACGACGAGCAGGATGACGATGACGACGATGCCGGCGGCGAGCAGCAGCTTGCCGTCGATCCCGGAGAACGCGTTGGTGCTGTCGGCACCCTGGCCCGCCGGCCCGGTGACGTAGGCCGAGAGCCCGTCGTGCCGCCCCACGATGGTGCGCACGCTCGCCACGTTCTTGGCGAGCTTGTCGGAGTCGGCCGAGGCCATCGGGAAGACCAGCTCGAGCGCCTTGCCGTCCTTCGACGCGAACGGGCCGAACACGCCCGGCCGGGTCGCCTCCGCGACCGACCCCGCCATCAGGCCGTTGGCCTTGATCCGCGCCAGGTCGCCGCCGACGACGGAGCGGTCGGCCGCCGTCAGGCCGACGTCACGGATGTAGACGACGGCGGCGGGCAGCGCGTCGGTCTGACCGTACCGGCGCTGCAGGTGCAGCACCTGGGTGGACTCGGCCTTGCCCGGCAGGTACGACGTGGCCTCGTTCTTCTGCTGCCCGGAGAACTTCGCCGCGAGCGGCACGACGACGACGGTCAGCACCACCCAGAGCAGCAGCAGCGCCCATTTGACCCTGCGTCCGGCAGGGGTGGTCACCGCGGTTGCGAACTTCGACAACGGTCCCTCCCGGCAGATCGATCGGCTCAGCGTTTCTGGTCGGCCAGTACCGGTCAACGGTATTTGAGGCTCACGGCGCGCGAATCAACCCCTCGGTGGAGAAGGGGGTAGGGAGGTGCCGAAAGGTTCCATCGACGTCGGCAGCGGGCGGGTCCAGCTCTCGCCGACGTAGGGTGGCGTGGTGGATTCACCGCCGTCGTTGACGATGATCCGCGCCGGCCGGGTGCCCTACGAGCAGGCGTGGGAACGCCAGCGGCAGCTGCACGCCGCCCGAGTCGCCGGCGAGATCGGCGACACCGCCCTGCTGCTCGAGCATCCGCCGACCTTCACAGCCGGAAAACGCACCCAGTCCTGGGAACGACCCACCGACGGAACGCCGGTGATCGACGTCGACCGCGGCGGGCAGATCACCTGGCACGGGCCCGGACAGCTGGTCGGTTACCCGATCGTCGAGCTCGCCGATCCATACGACGTCGTCGCGTACGTCCGGGCGATGGAGGCCGTGCTGATCGAGGTCTGCGCACGCTTCGGGCTCCCCACCGCTCGGGTCAAGGGACGCAGCGGGGTATGGGTGCTCGCCGACGACCGCGGCCCTGAGCGCAAGGTGGCCGCGCTCGGCATCCGAGTCGCGAAGCGGGTGACCATGCACGGCTTCGCGCTGAACTGCGAGCCCGACCTGAGCTGGTTCGACCGTGTCGTACCGTGCGGAATCCGCGACGCCGGCGTGACCTCGCTCACGGCCGAACTCGGCTGCGACGTCACCGTTGCCGATGCGCTCCCGGTCGTCGAGGAACTGCTTCCGGGGCTGCTCGAGGTGGCCGCCGTCAGCCGGCTGGCCGCTGCGGCGCCGTGACCGGTGGCCGGCAGGCGCCGCTGATCGGAACGGCCACGGCGAGCACGGCCGCGACGGCGATGAGCGATCGCAGGACACCGACGTGATCGCCCAGGAATCCGACCACCGGCGGACCGGCCAGGAAGGCGGTGTAGCCGATCGACGCGACGACGCTGACCCGGCCCGCGGCAGGCCGGCTCTCGTCGGCTGCTGCGCTCATCCCGATCGGGAAGCCCAGCGCCACCCCGAGACCCCACAACAGCGTCCCGAGGTAGGCGACGCCGAGCAGCTGCCCGAAGACGGTGAGCAGCAGGCCGATCAGAGCGACCAGGGCCGAGGCGCGCAGGGCGGCGACCCGCCCGAACACCTCGATCACTCCTGGTCCGAACCAGCGGCCGACCGTCATCGCTGCCACGAATACGGCGTAGGCGAGCGACCCGAGCGCTGGTGCCGCGTGATAGCCGTCGATCACCGCGACCCCGAGCCAGTCGTTGCCCGTGCCCTCGGTGAAGGCCATGCACAGCACGAACGCGCCGATGAGCAGCGTCCGTGGTTCGCGCCACGCGGCCAGCGGAGTGCGTGCCGGCTCCTGCGCCGCGGCCGATTCGTCGGCACCGGCAGGCAGGAACTGCCGGACCCCGATTGGCACCGCGACCGCGACGACGGCCGCGACACCGAGCAGGTGCGCGGTCACCGGCATCCGCAGGGCAACCAGGCCCGAGCCGAGAACCGCTCCTGCGACCGTGCCGATGCTGAATCCGGCGTGGTAGCGCGGCATCACCGGCCGGCCCAGCCGACGCTCGACAGCCGCCCCCTGCACGTTCATCGCGACGTCCCAGGTGCCGTTGCCGTAGCCGAGGAAGAACAGCCCCACAGCCGCGGGCACGATGCCCGAGGTGTAGCCGATCGCCGCCGTCGTCAGCCCGCAGGCGAAGAGCACGGCGCTGATTGCAACCGCCCGCGCCGCTCCAATCCGGTTGACGACGACACCCGCCATCGGCAGCGCCATCACCGATCCCGCGGCGATCGAGAGGAGCAGCAGGCCGAGAGCGGCCGGTGAGAGGTCGAGCCGGTCGCGGACCTGCGGGATGCGCGACACCCAGCTTGCGAAGGCGAATCCCGAGCCGATGAACGCCACGTAGACCGCCCGGTGCGCCCGCCGCACCGCGTCGTCGACGGCCGCGGTGAGACCTACGACGCGCACCGCCAATCAGCCGGGCATGGCCGGTGCGACCTCGCTCGCGACCAGCTCGACGTGGTCGAGGTCGTCGACGTCGAGCGTCTGCAGGTAGACGCGCGTCGCCCCGAGTTCGGCCCACCGGCCCAGCGTGTCGATGCACTGCGCTGGCGTGCCTGCGACCCCGGTTTCCCGCAGTTCGCCGGCGTCGCGCCCGATGGCGGCCGCGCGGCGGGCCACCTCGGCGTCGTCGCGACCACAGCACACCGTCAGGGCGACCGAGCGCAGCACGCCGGACGGATCCCTCCCTGCGGCGGCGCAGGCGTCGTCGACCCGCGCGTACTGCCTGCGCACGGCGTCGGCCGGCGCGAACGCGACGTTGAACTCCGCCGCGTACCGCGCTGCCAGCGCTGGCGTGCGCGTCGGCCCGCGACCACCGACGATCAGCGGCGGATGCGGCTGCTGTACCGGCTTGGGCAGGCCGGGGGAATCCGCCAGCTGGTAGTGCGATCCGTCGTAGCTGAAGCTCTTCCCCGTCGGCGTCTGCCACAGGCCGGTGATGATCGCGAGCTGCTCGGTCAGCCGGTCGAAGCGCTCCGCGACCGCCGGGAACGGGACACCGTAGGCGCGGTGCTCGGCCTCGAACCATCCGGCGCCGAGCCCCAGCTCTACCCGGCCAGAGCTCATCGCGTCGACCTGCGCGACCGTGATCGCGAGCGGACCGGGGAGCCGGAACGTGGCCGAGGTCACCAACGTGCCGAGCCGGATCCGCGAGGTGTCCCTGGCCAGTCCGGCGAGCGTGGTCCAGGCGTCGGTGCTGCCCGGCAGCGGATCGACCTCACCCATCGACAGGTAGTGATCGGAGCGGAAGAACGCGCTGTAGCCGGCGGCTTCGGCCGCGCGGGCGAGCCGGGCCAGCTGGTCGTACGTCGCGCCCTGCTGGGGCTCGGTGAAGATGCGCAGGTCCATGCCGCGACCGTACCGAGCCCGCTCCTTCGCCCCCAACTCTCGCCGAGTGGCGACATTTGCGGGATTCACGCGGCGAGATAACCCGCAAATGTCGCCACTCGGCGGCGCTGCGTACCCTGAACGGCGTGAGCCGTGTGGTCCAGGATGCCGACCAGGGTGAGGTCGCCCCCGAAGGCCGCCGGCTGCTCCGACTCGAGGTCCGCAACGCGCAGACGCCGATCGAGCGCAAGCCGGCTTGGATCAAGGTCAAGGCGCGGATGGGCCCGGCGTACAACGAGCTGAAGGCGCTGGTGGCGCGCGAGGGCCTGCACACGGTCTGCGAGCAGGCCGGCTGCCCCAACATCTTCGAATGCTGGGAAGACCGCGAGGCGACGTTCCTGATCGGGGGGGACGCCTGCACCCGGCGGTGCGACTTCTGCCAGATCGACACCGGTAAGCCCGACCCACTCGACCGCGACGAGCCACGCCGCGTCGCGTCGAGCGTGCAGGCCATGGGCCTGCGCTACGCCACGGTCACCGGCGTTGCCCGCGACGACCTGGCCGATGAAGGCGCCTGGCTCTACGCCGAGACCGTGCGCGCGATCCACCGCGTCAATCCCGGTACGGGCGTCGAGCTGCTCACGCCCGACTTCTCCGCGAAGCCCGACCTGCTCGACGAGGTCTTCGAAGCAGCGCCCGAGGTCTTCGCGCACAATCTGGAGACGGTCCCCCGCATCTTCCGGCGGATCCGCCCCGGCTTCCGGTACGACCGGTCGCTACAGGTGCTCTCGATGGCCCGCGATGCCGGACTGGTGACGAAGTCGAACCTGATCCTCGGCATGGGCGAGATCGGCTCCGAGGTGTCAGCCACGATGCGCGACATGCACGACGCCGGCTGCGACCTGCTCACCATCACTCAGTACCTGCGCCCCTCGCCGCGGCACCATCCCATCGAGCGCTGGGTGCCGCCGGAGGAGTTCGCCGAGCTCGGCGCCGAGGCCGAGGCGATCGGTTTCGCGGGCGTGATGAGCGGTCCGCTGGTCCGATCGTCGTATCGGGCCGGCCGCCTCTACCGGCAGGCCGTCGCGGCCCGGGCGGACGCCGGCTCGGCCGGCTGACGGCGAGCTCGGCGGCGGCCACGCGGTAGCCCTATCCTTGGTCCTCATGGCCAGGGACAAGGCGCAGGGCAAGACATCGAACCCGAAACCGGCGAAGAAGCCGGCCGGCGCAGCGGGCGGTGCCCAGAAGGTGAGCCGCCGCGAGCGGTTCCGCCAGGTCAGGCAGGCGTTCTCGCTGACCCGCAAGCGCGACAAGCGGCTGGTGCCATTCATGCTGCTGACGTTCCTCGTCGTGGCGGCGGTCATCGAGGCGATCGGCTGGGGGCTCGGCCACCCGCTCTACTTCCTGTTCTTCGCCGTCGTCGTCGGCCTGCTCGCGTCCACGATCACCTTCGGGCGTCGCGCGCAGCGCGCGGCGTACACGCAGGTCGAGGGGCAGCCCGGCGCTGCGGCATGGGTGCTGCAGGGCATGCGTGGTGACTGGCGGACCACGCCGGCGGCCGCCGCGACCGCGTCGCTGGACACCGTCCACCGGGTGCTGGGCAAGCCCGGCGTTGTCCTGGTCGGCGAGGGCGCGCCACACCGCGTCCGCGGCCTGCTCGCGCAGGAGAAGAAGCGAGTCGCCCGCATCGTCGGCGACACCCCCATCTACGACGTCGTCGTCGGCGAGGACGAGGGTCAGGTGCCCATCTCCAAGCTCTCCGCGCACCTGGTCAAGCTGCCGCGCAACGTGACCTCGAAGCAGATCAACGTGCTGGAGACCCGGCTCTCGGCTCTGGGCGGCGCGAGCCGTGGCATGCCGAAGGGGCCGGTGCCGCAGCGAGGGCAGCGCCAGGTCAACGAGCGGATGCTCCGTCGCCGCTGATGTCGGACGCCCGCTCGGCGCGGGTACGCACGGCCACGGTGCCCGCCAGCTTGTCGTGCACGCCACGCCCGAGCCGGTCGTAGATCAGGGCGGGCACCAGCAGCACCAGGCTGACGGTTCTCATCACCGCGCGCGGAAGGCCAACCGAGCGGGCTCCGTCGACCCGGATCAGACCGACGCCGCACAGCCGCATGCCCGCGGTCTGGCCGAACGCGGCCGTGAACAGGACGTACTGCACACTGAACACGACGAGGCTGACGTTCCCCGGCAGGTGCGGTGCGGTGAACAGTGCGGCGACGAGCGAGGAGAGCACGGCGTCGATCACGAACGCGACCACCCTCGAACCCATCGACGCGGGCGCACCCGGCCCGCGCTCGGGCAGATCGATCGCATGGCGGCCGGCCGGCGTCGTCACACCTGGAGGGTAACGAGGGCCCGGGACGTCGCCGTAACGCGCCCGAAACACCGCAGATACGCGGGAGCAACGCGCCGCGCATAGAGTCTGGGGCACCGGCATCGAGCCCAACGGAGGATCCATGTTCGACGGCCCGGACGAGGTGTTGCGCTACATCGCCGACCACGACATCGAGTTCGTCGACGTGCGCTTCTGCGACCTGCCCGGCGTGATGCAGCACTTCACCGTTCCGGCGTCGACCGTCTCCGCGGACACGTTCACCGACGGCCTGCCCTTCGACGGCTCCTCGATCCGCGGCTTCCAGCAGATCCACGAGTCGGACATGCTGCTGCTGCCCGACGCCGCGACCGCCGTCGTCGACCCGTTCCGTGCCGCGCCGACGCTCGACCTGAACTTCTTCATCCACGACCCCCTGACCCTCGAGCCCTACAGTCGCGACCCGCGAAACGTGGCCAAGAAGGCCGAGCAGTATCTCGCCGGCAGCGGCATCGCCGACACCGCTTACCTCGGGCCGGAGGCGGAGTTCTACATCTT
>QHCD01000084.1 GCA_003244255.1 Pseudonocardiales bacterium
CGCGGGTCGTCCTCGGGGATACCGGCCTCGACCTTGCCCACCAGGTCGGCGCCGACGTCGGCCGCCTTGGTGAAGATGCCGCCGCCGACACGCATGAACATAGCGAGCAGCGCGCCGCCGAATCCGAAACCTTCGAGCACCGTCGGCGCATGCTCGTTGAAGATCATCAGCACGACGGACGCGCCGATCAGGCCGAGACCGATGGTGAGCATGCCGACGACGCCACCGGTGCGGAAGGCGATCCGGAAGCCGCGTTGCGCGGCGCCGTCCCTGGCCGCGGCCGCCACCCGGACGTTCGCCTGCGTCGCGATCGTCATGCCGATGAATCCGACGGCCGCCGAGAAGGACGCGCCGACGAGGAAGAACAAGGCCCGTCCGATGCGCACCGACCAGCCGCCGTCGGTCACCGGCAGGATCAGCATCAACACGAACACCACGACGGCGAACACCGACAGGGTCCGGAACTGCCGGTCGAGGTACGCGCGCGCGCCTTCCTGCACGGCTCGGGCGATCTCCTGCATGCGAGGCGTTCCGGTGCCGTGGGCGAGCACCTCCCGCACCAGATAGACAGCCAGTGCCAGGGCGCCGATTCCGATCAGCAGGATTACGGCGACGAGCCCGTAGTCACCCGCGCCGATCTTTGCTGCGTCGGCAAGATACGGCCGGTGCATTTTGGACCTCCACGCCGGGCGTCACGTCGTCGACCGGATCCGCGGATCGGGTCCAGGGCGGCAGCCAGATCGCCGCACGGTCACCGACCACGATCGCCGAGCCGGGCGAGTGTGGCGCGCTCTGTAGTCTGCGCAGCCGAACGCCGCGCGGGCGCCGGGCAGTCTATGGGAGCCCGCCGCGCCGGCATAGCCCGGCTATGGCGATTCGCAGGGCGGCGGCGCCGCGAGGGCCTCGGCGGCCGACGCATAGACCGCGAGGACGTCGTCGAGGCCGGTGATGCGGAGCAGCTTGAGCACCCGCTCGACACCGCATCCGACCCGCAGTTCGCCGCCGAACCCGCCGGCTCGGTTGTGTCCGCCGATCAGTACGCCGAGGCCGGTGGAGTCGAGGAAGCCGACGCCGTCGAGGTCGACGACCAGCCGGGAGGATTCCGCGGTGAGCAGTTCCCCGAGCCGGTCTGCGAAGGCCGGCGAGGAGTAGGCGTCGATCTCGCCGCCGACCTCCAGGACGGTCCAGTCGCCGACCTTGCGGTCGCTCATCGACAGGTCCACGGGACCCTCCGCTGCGTTGTCGAACATCGGTGCCGGGTGCGCAGGACCGGCCGCCGGCGGGATGGCTCCCGCCGGTGAGATCCGGGCGTCATCGATCTAACCAGGTGTCGTCCCGCCGGCCGTGCCAGAGTTGACCCATGCCGCGTGCGGGTCCGCTGACCGGTCCGGGCCCGCCGTCCGGGATCGGTGGCCCCCGTGCGCGCCGACCGCTCGTCGGGCGCGCGCTGCTCGAGCGGGTGCTGGCCGGGCGTGCCGAGCCCTCGGTGACCCACATCGAGTCGGTGCCCGCCCGGCTCGGGACGACGGCGCAGTGGCCCGAATGGGCGCCGGACCTGCTGGTCTCGCGGCTGCGGGCGCGCGGCATCGACGCGCCGTGGGCACATCAGCGCCAGGCCGCCGACCTCGCGTGGTCCGGTCGGTCGGTGGTGATCTCGACCGGCACTGCGTCGGGCAAGTCGCTCGCCTACCAGTTGCCGGTGCTGACGGCGCTGCTTGACGACGAGCGGGCGACGGCGCTGTACATCGCGCCGACGAAGGCGCTTGCAGCAGACCAGCTGCGGTCCCTGCGGTCGCTCGCTCTCACCTCGGTGCGGGCAGCCTGCTACGACGGCGACACACCGCGGGAGGAGCGCGACTGGGTGCGGGCGCACAGCCGGCTGATCCTCACCAATCCCGACATGCTGCACGCCAGCATCCTGCCGGCGCATGCCCGCTGGTCCTCGACGCTGCGCCGGCTGCGGTACGTCGTGATCGACGAGTGCCACACCTATCGCGGCGTGTTCGGCTCGCACGTCGCGCACGTGCTGCGTCGGCTCCGTCGCATCTGCAGCCGCTACGGCGCCGAACCGGTGTTCGTGCTCGCGTCGGCGACGTCGTCCGATCCAGCGGTCGCCGCGTCCCGGCTCACCGGCGTCGTCGTCGAGGCGGTCGACGTCGATTCCTCACCGCGGAGCGCGACGACGTTTGCCATGTGGGAGCCGCCGCTGACCCGGCTGACCGGCGAGAACGGCGCTCCGGTGCGGCGGTCGGCGTCCAGCGAGGCGGCCGACCTGCTGGCCGACCTCGTCGTCTGCGGTGCCCGCACCCTGACCTTCGTCCGGTCCCGGCGCGGTGCCGAGACGGTGGCGCGGGCGACCCAGCGGGCGCTGGGCGAGGCGGCGCCGCGACTGGCTAGCCGGGTCGCTGCCTACCGCGCGGGCTACCTGGCTGAGGACCGGCGCGCGCTAGAACGCAAGCTCATGGACGGGACCCTGCTCGGCGTCGCGGCGACGAATGCGCTCGAGCTCGGTGTCGACATCAGCGGGCTCGACGCCGTCCTCCTGGTCGGCTTCCCGGGCACCATCGCCTCGGTGTGGCAGCAGGCCGGGCGGGCAGGGCGGGCCGGGCGGGACGCCCTCGCGATCTTCATCGCCCGCGACGACCCGCTCGACACCTACCTCGTGCACCACCCCGATGCCGTGTTCGGCCGGCCGGTCGAGGCGACCGTGCTCGATCCCGACAACCCCTACGTCCTCGGACCGCAACTGCAGTGCGCCGCCGCGGAGCTGCCGATCACCGACGACGACCTGCCGATGTTCGGGGGGCCGGCCGCGGAGCTGCTGGCGGATCTCGTCCGCCGCGGCGCGCTGCGGCACCGGCCCAACGGCTGGTACTGGACCGCACGCGACCGACCCACGCTCGACCTGCGCGGCACCGGCGGCGAACCGATCGGCGTTGTCGAACGCGACACCGGACGGCTGCTCGGCACGGTCGATGCGGACGCCTCGCACCGCACCGTGCACGCCGGCGCGGTGTACCTGCACCAGGGCACGTCCTACGTCGTCGACCGGCTCGACCTCGATGATCGCGCCGCGATCGTGCATGCCGAGGAGCCGGACTGGACCACCCAGTCGCGCGAGGTCACCGACCTGCGCGTCGTCGAGGCGATCCGCGAGCGCAGCCTCCCGGACGTGACCCTGGGGTACGGCGTCGTCGACGTCACCAGCAAGGTCTCCTCGTTCCTGCGCCGCCGGATCGGCTCCGGCGAGGTCATCGATGAGACGCCGCTCGACCTGCCCGAACGGCAGCTGCGCACGCGGGCGGTCTGGTACACGGTGAGCGCGGCCGCGCTGGAACGCGCCGACATCGCATGGGCGGACCTGCCCGGCGCGGCCCACGCGGCGGAGCACGCGGCGATCGGGCTGCTGCCGCTGGTCGCAACCTGCGACCGGTGGGACATCGGGGGCGTCTCGACCGCGCAGCACGAGGACACCGGGCTGCCGACCGTGTTCGTCTTCGACGGCCATCCTGGCGGCGCCGGCTTCGCAGCCCGCGGCTACGACGCGGTCAACGTCTGGCTGGACTCGACCCGGCGGGCCATCGCGGCCTGCGAGTGCGAGTCCGGCTGCCCGTCGTGCGTGCAGTCGCCCAAGTGCGGCAACGGCAACGAGCCGCTGGACAAGGCCGCGGCGATCCGGCTGCTCGATGTCGTCGGCGCTGCCCTGCGCTGACGGCGCCCGACGCGGCCGCGGCTGATCCCCCCATACCGGCGGATCTGCTGCCATCCTTGTGCTGACGGCAGCATCCGCGGCCGCCTGCGGGTCGGCCGGCCACCCATATCGGGCCGGACCGGGAGGTGCGACATGGTAGCGATCGGGCTGATACTCGTGATCCTCGCGGCCGTGGTCGTCGTGGCCGCGCTGACGAGCAACACCCAGTCCGTGGTCGTGCACCTGTGGGGCCTGAGGATCTCGAATCTCTCGGTGTCGGTGGTGTTCATCGCCGGCCTGCTCACCACGGTGGTCGCCGTCGCCGGTGTGATGGTGCTCGCGGCGGGAATGCGGCGGGCCCGCCGCGTCCGCAAGGAGAATCGCGCGCTGGCCAGGGAGAACAAGCGGCTCGGCCGGACACCGACGTCGGAAACAATGCCGACGGCGCCGGCCCCGATCGACGGCGATCCGCCGAACTCCTGACGGGCCGACGAGGCGACCGCGAGCCGAGTTTCGGGTGTGAGCAAGGCCGTCGGCGGGCATCATCACCCTCAGATCGCCTACCAAACGGCCAGCGCGCGATCGAGGAGGCCTCGATGAGTAGCAGCGAACACAACCCAGCAGGTCCAGACGATCCGCTCGGCGCGCCGGATCCCTCCCGGGGTGGCCCGACGGTAGATGACGCCGTCGCGAACGCCGAGAGCGGCAGCCAGGCCGAAGGCGTGCACACACCGTCCGGGCAGGCGGAGCCGGGTGATTCCCGGCTGGAGCAGATGACTGAGGTCGCCGGCACCGACGACGGCAGGGTCGACGGCGATGCCGACGGGTCGGCTGACCCGGTCCCGCCGGGGCCGTCGCCGGACGAGGTCGGCTCGGGCGGCGCGCAACGCGCCGTCGGGGCGCGCATCTCTGATCGCACGGCGGCAGGCGAACCGGCTCCCGACGGCCCGCCGTTCGGCGCCGAGGACGACGCCGAGCCCACCGGGTAGCCCCGCCGATGGCGGTTGGCGAGGCCGCCACCGGCCCGGCGCGGGCCATTGCCGACGCACTCCAGTGCCGGCCCGCAATCACGACCCCGACCGCAACGGCGGCCCGCAACACGACGGTTGCCCCCCGCACCTGGCAGGAGGAGAGCCGCGCGCCGTTCGCCGCCGCAATGGCGGCGGCCTGCTGGCACGCCATGGTCGGCGTGCCGCGGACGATCAGGGTGGCGCCGGCCAGCGCGGCGAGATCGGCGGCCGTCTCGGCGCGGTGCCGGGCGACGACGGCGCCGATGCGCAGCGCCGTCGCGGCCGCCACCGCGATCACGACCAGGCCGATGCCGAGCACCCACAGCGACCCGCTGCCGCGGTCATCACCGGGCCACCGGCTGCTGGGTCGTGCCCGTGGGCGAGCGCCGAGCGCCGTCACGGGACGCCACCCGATGGCTCGGCCAACGCGACCGCGGTCGCCGACACGTCGAACCCGGGCAGCAGACCGCCGATCGGATGGACCGTTGCCCACACCTCGACCCGAACGTCGGCACCCGCCGGCATCACGACGATGCGCGCCCCGGATGGCGCGGTGGCGTGACCAAGCTGTTGGACCACCACGGCTGGCTCCCCCCGCGCGGCGGCTCGGGCCGCCTCACGGGCCGCGTCGACGCACGCCAGCTGGCCGCCGACCACCGCCACGGCGGTGAGGGCCGCGCCGAGCAGCACCATCAGTGCCGGCAGCGCCGCGGCGATCTCCGCGGTGACCATCCCGGCATCCGCATCTTCTCGGGGACGGCGGGCCAGCATCATCCGATGTGAACCGACAGCGCGGACTTGATGACCTTCGACAGCGCCGTCATGACCGCCGAGCTCGTGACGACCTTGTACAGCACGACGGCGAACGCGACGGCGGCGACGGTGCCGACGGCATACTCCGCCGTGCTCATGCCGGCGTCGCCGCTCGGCCGGCGGGTCCGACCGTTGGTGAGCAGCACAGCGAACAGCAGCGCGCGCACTGTGCCGATTAGCGATGAGAGCTTCGCCCGCACGGGCACCTCCAGATTGTGAGTCTCGGCAGCGGTGCTGGCCGAGCCGGCCGCGTTCGCGGACGTGCCGTCAACGATCACGGCCGCAGCGGGTCGAGAACGGCGCAAGGGGCGCGGTTGTGGATTTCGCGCGGGGTGTGGACGACAGCGAGCGCGCGGCCGACGGATGTGGTAGCGGCCGCAGGCGGACGACGGAGGCGTCGTCGGCAGGCTTGGCAATGCAGGCGGCCAGGGCAGCTTCCTCGGTGCAGGTTCCTCAGTGCAGCGCATGACCGACGATGCTGATGACTACCGGAGCGATGCCGATGCAGACGAACGCGGGCAGGAAGCACAGGCCGAGCGGCACCATCACGAGCACACCGGCGCGGCGTGCCGACGCCTCGGCCCGGGCGTGCGCCGCGGAAATGGTGTCCGCAGCCAGCCGCTCGAATGTCGATGCGAGCGCGCTGCCGCTCTCGCTTGCCCGCGACACGGCCCGAGCGACCCGACCGAGGACGGGATCGTCGGCGTAGCACTGCCACGAGGAGCTGGGCGAGGCCCCGAGCGCGGTCAGCGCGGCGACGTGCGCGAGCTGGTCCGACAGCGGGCCGCCGGTCGCCGCCGACACGAGCGCGAAGGACGACGTCGGCGGCTGGCCGGCGCGGAGCGCGATCGCGATCAGCCGGAGCGCCTCGGGCAGCGCGCGTTCACGCCGCCGCCGCAGCGACCTGTCCGCCCCCGGTTGCGCACGGCGAACGAGGATCTCCACCGCCGCGGCGGCGATCGCACCGATGACGAGGCCGGCGGGCCAGGCAACCGCGGTGGACGCGACGAACGCCAGCGCAGCCGCGCAGTGCGGCATCCACGGCTGCGGGCGGCCAGCTGCCGCGGGCAGCACTGACGGCAGCGGCGAGCGAACCCGGCGCTGCGCCGCCTGGGTCGCGCTCGAGGCTGGCCAGCACAGCAGCGCCGCGCCGGCGAGCCCGGCTGCCAACCCCGCGCTCACGAGCAGTCCGCCGTCCGCACGATGCGCGCGGTGACCCACACGCCGACGCCGTCGAGCACGGAGCCGACGATCAACGCGGCCTGGCCGAGCGCGGTCGACGTCAACACCGTGACCGGGTGCGCGCCCATCGCCGCGCCGAGCCCGAGACCGACCAGCGGCAGGGCGGCCAGCAACGCCGCCGAGGTCCGCGGACCGGAGAGCGCGGTGGTGACATCGGCCCGACGGCGCTCGGCAGCCCGCAACTCCTCGGCGACCGACTCGAGCACCTCGGCCAGCGGCGCACCGCTACGCCGGCTGACCTCCCAGCCGGCGGCGACCTGCCGCAGGCTGGACGCCGCACCCGGATGCAGTCCCTCGGCCGCCCCCGGCAGCCGATACCCGATGCCAGACGGCTCTCGATGGCTGGTATCCCCGCGACGCCGCCGTCCGGTAGCCAGCCCGGCCGCCAGTCCGGGCGGCGGTCCACGCGGCGGTCTCGGCGGCGGCCCGGACGCCAGACCATCCGGCCGGCCGAACGCGCGGCCGCTCGCCGCCTCGGCAAGCACATCGCCGGCCTGCCCGCCCAAGCTCGCCACCGACGCCGCGGCGCGAAGGATCGGCCCCAACGGGCCGACGCACCCGACGGCGCCCGATCGCAGCGCCTCAGCCGGCCCGCGGCCGGCCCGAAGGTCCCCGGCGAGGGCTTCGGCTGCCTCGATCACGGCCGCGACGTCGCGGCGAGCGCGCCGGGCGTCGGAGGCCCGCAACGCAGCACCGGTCGCTACGACGGCCGCGACCGCACCGGCGACCGCGACGGCGAAGCCCGCGACCATCCATCCGCCGAGGCCGCAACCCAGGCCCGCCAGCGCGAGGGCGTGCCGGCGCGCGGGCCGAACCCGCAACTGGCGGACGGCACCCCACCGCCACGGCGAGGCGTGCCCTGCCGCGCGCAGCCGGACCAGTCTCGCCGTGGGCGATGGCGCAACGGGGTATAGGGCCAGCACCGAGGCCAGCAGAGCCAGGCCCGCGGCGTGCGCCGCCGGCGCACTCACGGCGACCGCGCGTGCCGCGCGGTCGTGGGTTGCGACAATCGGTCGGCAGGCCCGAGCCCGGCAGCGGCGAGGTCGCGGTCAGAGATGCCACGTCCGGCCAGCAGCTGCCGCAACCGAGCCGCACCGCGACCCGGCGGCGCGGGCGCGCTGCACCACGCAGGCAGCACCCTGACCCGCCACCCGACCCGATCGATGACGCCGATCTCGCCCAGCGTGCGGCGTCCACCTGCTCGCACAACGTGCAGACACACCTGCGCGGCGGCGCCGAGCTGGCTGTGCAGAGCGGCGCGATCCAGACCGCCCAGCGCACCGAGCGCCTCGAGCCGCGCCGGCAGCTCCGCGGCGCTGTTCGCATGCACGGTCCCGCATCCGCCGTCGTGCCCGGTGTTCATCGCCGTCAGCAGCTCGATGACCTCGGCCCCGCGCACCTCACCGACGACCAGCCGGTCCGGGCGCATGCGGAGCGCCTGCCGAACCAGATCACGAAGGGTGACGGCGCCCGCGCCCTCGACATTCGAGGTGCGGGCAACCAGCCGCACCACGTGCGGATGGGCCGGTGAGAGCTCCGCGGCGTCCTCGACGAGCACCAGCCGCTCGGCGGGATCGACCAGCCCGAGCAACGATCCGAGCATCGTCGTCTTGCCGGAACCGGTACCGCCGGTAACCAGGAACGCCAGCCGCGCGCGGATGATCAGCTGCACCAGCGCAGCGGCGACCGACGACAGGCTGCCCGCCGCCCGCAGCTCCTCGAGGGTGAAGGACCGCCGCCGCAGCACTCGCAATGACAGACAGGTCGCGTCGACGGCGACGGGCGGCAGGACGGCATGCAGGCGGGTGCCGTCGGCGAGGCTCGCATCGACCCATGGCTGCGCGTCGTCGAGCCGTCGACCGGCAGCCGCGGCCAGTCGCTGGGCCAGCCTGCGGACGGCGTCGTCGTCGGGGAACCTGACGTCGGCGCGACGCAGACCCGCACCCTGGTCGACCCAGACCTCGTCCGGTCCGTTCACCAACACGTCCGTCGTCGCGGAATCGCGCAGCAGCGGTTCGAGCGGACCGGCACCGACGAACTCCGACTGCGCCTCCCGCAACAGCCGGAGCAGCCCGACGTCACCGACCAGGCCGGCCTCGGCGCGCAGCACGGATGCCACCCGAGCCGCGGTGGCCGGCTCGTCGTCGGCCGCAAGGCGGCGCCGCACTCGCTCGGCCAGCGCACGATCGAGGTTCACGCGGCGCGTCGCCGGCCGGACCGACCACCCCCGCGTCGACCGCCATCCCCGCTGGCGGCGCGGGCAGGCACCAGCGTCCGGCAAGCTGCCGCCAGCGAGCTACGGCGACGCAGCGGCTCCCCCCGCTCCATGCCCGCGACGACGGCGGACTCTGAGCCGATGACCGCCGCCAGCGGAAGACCGACGGTCTGGGCCACGAGCTGCGGATCGATCGCAGCCGCACCACAACGCCGGACGACGAGCTCGGCCCGGTCGGTGTGCGAGCGCAGGGCGGCGGCGGCGAGTCCCGCCGAGGCCGTGGCCCGCACCTCGGTCGGCGTCACGAGCAGCACGGTGTCGGCCATCGGCAGCACCGTTGCGGCCGATGCCGATAATCGCCGCGGCAGGTCCACCACCACGACGTCGCCCGCCCGCCGCGCCGCTGCGACGACCGACCGGGCGGCCTCGGCATCGACCTGGTCCGCACCGGTGTCCCTCCCGATCGCGGGCCGGGCCGCGGCCGGACCGCGGGCGGTGGCCAGCACGGACACCCCGCCGACCAACGGCAGCGCGTCGTGCAGCGCCCGCGCCGACACCCGGCCGGTCGCGCCGCAGAGCTCAGGCCAGCGGGGGCCGACGACGTCCTCGGCGCCGAGCGCGAGATCGAGTCCGCCGCCCCACGGGTCGAGGTCGACCAGCAGCACCCCCTCCCAGGCCGCACCGGCGGCGGACAGCGCTAGCGCGCAGCTCAGGGTCGAGGCACCGGCCCCACCCCGGGCGCCGACGCAACACATCACGATGCCGACGCCGGGGCGCGCCTCCGCCGCGTCGCCGATGCGCTGCACGAGCGCAGACTCGTCGCCGGGCAGCACCAGCACGTCGTCGGCGCCGACCGCCACCGCGGCGCGCCACTGCGCCGGGTCGAGGGCTGCATCGGTGACGACGACCACGCCGTCACGGCGGCCCATGCCCCGCTCGGCGCAGCCGACCAACTGGTCGCGACCGACGAGCACCACCGGCGCGGCGGGCCAGCGGCTGCGCGCCCGGGCCGGATCGGCGACGACCTCGGCGGGCGCGCCGGAGGCGACGGCGAGGCGCAGCACGTCGTCGATCAGTCCGGCAGCGGCGGAGACGACGAGCGGCGGACAGGTGGCCATCGACTACTCCCCACGGATCGGTGCCGGCGACCCGCCAAGCACACCGCACCGGACTGCCCGGCGTCGTCGACCGCCGTCGGCTGTGGATGCTGGCGGCCCCTGTGGACGGCGGCTGCAGCCGTCCGGACCAACCTGCTACCGCTCCGGACCCGCCCGCGCACCACGCGCGGGGCGCCGTGAACGGGACGCGGGACGGCCCCCACCTGGGGGGAGGCGGGGGCCGTCGTTGTCCGGCTCCGGGGGGTCGAGCCGGAGTTGGGTAACACCACGACAGTACAACCGATGGCCAGTATTAGCAGGACGACAGGCAAAGTCGGTGCAGGGGTTTTCCGCGCGCGCCTACCCTGGAGATGTGTCCCGCACCGCCGCGTTCTTCGACCTGGACAAGACGGTCATCGCGAAGTCGAGCACCCTGGCGTTCGGGCGGCCGTTCTTCCAGGGCGGTCTGATCAACCGACGGGCCGTCCTCAAGGCCAGCTACGCGCAGTTCGTCTATCTCGTCGCGGGCGCCGATGAGGACCAGATGACCCGGCTCCGCGACAACATCACCGCCCTGTGCGCGGGCTGGGACGTGCGCCAGGTGCGGGAGATCGTCGACGAGACGCTGCACGACATCGTTGATCCCCTCATCTACGACGAGGCCGCCGAACTTATCGAGGGCCACCAGCAGGCTGGGCGCGATGTCGTCATCGTCTCCAGCAGCGGCGAGGAGGTCGTCGGCCCGATCGGCGCGATGCTCGGTGCCGACCGCGTCGTCGCCACCCGCATGGGCGTCGAGGACGGCCGTTACACCGGCGACATCGACTGCTACGTCGACGGCGAGACCAAGGCGGCGGTGGTGCGCGAGCTCGCCCGAGATGCCGGTTACGACCTCGTCGGCTGCTATGCATACAGCGATTCGATCTCCGATGTGCCGATGCTCGAGGCGGTCGGCTTCCCGACTGCGGTGAACCCGGATCGGTCGCTAAGAAGGGTCGCCCGCGAGCGCGACTGGCCGATTCTCAGCTTCGAACGGCCGGTGCCCTTGCGCGCCCGGCTGGGTCTGCGCACGAGGGCCAAGCAGGCAGTCGCCGGCACTGCGGTGGGCCTCGGCGCGGCCGCGGCCGGCATCGCGTGGTACACGGCACGCCGGCGCGGAGCCTCCTCAACACGCGGAGCCTCCTAGACGCTGGTATCTCAACCCCGCGGCACCGCTGGATGCGCAACCCCTTCCGCTGCGCGGCGAAGCGGCGTACAACTGTTGCTACGGGATTCCGGTTTCGGCCGGTATCCCTGCCACGGATCCTGGGCACCCACGTGCGACCAGCCGCGGTAGGCCACGTCGGGGCGGGCAGGACGCCCGCATGTCGACTTGAAGGTGCACGCTTGGTCACCCGGGGGACCGTGCGCGAACGGCGTCTCCCTGCGGAGGCGCCGTTCGCGTGTCCCGCCGAGATCGCAGTTCACCACCGCTGTGACGGCGCGGCGCGGTGGTGACATGCGATCTCGGCGTCGGAGCGGCTCCGTCGTTCATGCCGCACCGCGGGCGAGCGACTCGCAGATCGCAAGACCCTCCTGCGCGCCCCGCTGCAGGGCCACGCAGCAGTGCACGATCCACGCGGCGACGCCGTCCGGATCGCCTGATGCGTAAGCAGATGCGGCAGCGAGGTACTCCTCGCGGCGGACCAGGTGACCGAGCTCCGGCACGGTCAGCGCCTTCGGATCGAGGCCGCGACCGACCATGGTCAGTCGCGCCGCGGCCCGTGCCACCACGCCGTTTCCCACCGCGAACGGGCGGAGCGTGAGCAATTCCCCGTGCACCACTGCGGCGACCACGACGGCGGGCACCGACGTCGGAACCGTCACCAGGCCCGGCAGCGCCCCGAGCCGCCGCGCGGCGCCGCCGACTATCACCGGCCGCCCCAGCCGATCCGGTGGTGCGAGGTCGCGAGCGGCGAGCACATGTAGCCGGGCGAGCGCCTGCATGGGCGCCCGTCGGAAGGTCGTCGCCAGTTCTCCGACAGCACCGGCGACCCGAACGGCGCCGATCGCCACCGGGTCGGTCGCCCGACCGGATCGGATCTGATCGAGATCGAGCTCGCAACCGGACAGGGCTGCCGATGCCTGCGCGCCGCGCAGTGCCGTCTCGAGGCTCACATCGGCGCTGCACCGCCGAAGGATGCGGTGCCGCAGCAGCCGGTCGACGGCGCGTCGGGCCGCTGCGGCGGAGTCGGTCACGGCCGGCAGCCTCATCAGCGGGGCGAGCACATCGTCGTCCACCACTGGCATGCAATCCAGCCTAGGCCGTTACGGTTAGCCATCCGTCGGACGACGCGAGAGCGGAGCGCACGTGAGCGACACAGCTGACGCCCAGGAGGACGCCCAGGGAACTCTCGCCAACCTGATGCGCGAGAACCGCCGGTACGACCCTCCGAAGGACATGGCGGCCAACGCCAACGTCACGGCCGACGCCTACGACGAGGCGGCGGCGGACCGGTTGGCGTTCTGGGAGAAGCAGGCTCAGCGCCTCGACTGGGACACACCGTGGGAGACCGCGCTGGAGTGGGAATCGCCGTACTCGAAGTGGTTTGTCGGCGGCAAGCTAAATGCCTCTGTCAACTGTGTCGACCGGCACGTGGCAGCGGGCAACGGCGAGAAGATCGCCTACCACTGGGTCGGCGAGCCCGACGGCGACACCCGCGACATCACCTACGCCGAGCTGAAGGACATGGTCTGCCAGGCGGCGAACGCATTCACCGAACTCGGGGTCCAGAAAGGCGACCGGATCGCCATCTACATGCCGATGATCCCCGAGACCGTCGTCACGATGCTCGCGTGCGCCCGGCTCGGTGCTCCGCACACCGTGGTCTTCGGCGGCTTCTCGGCCGACGCGCTGAAGAGCCGGACCCTTGACTGCGACGCCCATGTGGTCGTCACCGCCGACGGCGGATATCGCCGCGGCGCAGCGTCGGCGTTGAAGCCCGCGGTCGACGAAGCGGTCACGGGCACTGACGTGCGCACCGTGCTCGTCGTCCGCCGCACCGGCCAGGACGTCGAATGGACCGACGGCCGGGACGTGTGGTGGCACGACGTCGTCGACAGGCAGAGCACCGACCACACGGCCGAGGCCCACGACGCCGAGCACCCGCTCTATGTCATGTACACCTCGGGTACGACCGCGAAGCCGAAGGGCATCCTGCACACGACCGGTGGCTACCTCACCCAGGTGGCGTACACGCACTGGGCGGTGTTCGACCTGAAGGCGGACACCGACATCTTCTGGACCGCGGCCGACATCGGCTGGGTCACGGGTCACAGCTACATCGTGTACGGGCCGCTGGCCAACGGCGCGACGTCGGTGCTCTACGAAGGCACGCCGGATACGCCGCACAAGGGCCGCTGGTGGGACATCGTCGAGAAGTACAAGGTGACGATCCTCTACACCGCGCCTACCACGATCCGCACGTTCATGAAGTGGGGCGAGGCGGTTCCCGAGGGGCACGACCTGTCGTCGTTGCGGCTGATCGGATCTGTCGGCGAGCCGATCAACCCCGAGGCCTACATCTGGTACCGCCACTTCATCGGCGGCGATCGCTGCCCGGTCGTGGATACGTGGTGGCAGACCGAGACCGGCGGCATGATGATCTCCCCGCTGCCCGGCGTGACCGCCGGAAAGCCTGGGGCTGCGATGAAACCGCTGCCTGGCATCAGCTGTGAGGTCGTCGACGAGGCCGGCAACGCCGTGCCCGACGGCGGCGGCGGATACCTCGTGCTGACCGAGCCGTGGCCCGGCATGCTGCGCGGGATCTGGGGGGACGACGAGCGGTTTAGGGAGACCTACTGGTCGCGCTATCCCGGCGTCTACTTCGCCGGTGACGGCGCGAAGAAGGACGAGGACGGCGACCTCTGGCTGCTCGGCCGCGTCGACGACGTAATGAACGTGTCGGGTCACCGGATCTCCACGACCGAGGTCGAGTCGGCGCTGGTGTCACACCAGAAGGTCGCCGAGGCCGCCGTCGTCGGCGCCACGGATCCGACGACGGGACAGGGGATCGTCGCATTCGTGATCCCCCGGGGCGACGGCGAGGGGACATCGGGCGAGGAGTTCGCGCAGGAGCTGCGCAACCACGTCGCGAAGGAGATCGGGCCGATCGCGAAGCCGCGGCAGATCCTCGTCGTTGCGGAGCTGCCGAAGACCCGATCTGGCAAGATCATGCGCCGGCTGCTTCGGGACGTCGCGGAGAACCGCCAGCTCGGCGACGTCACGACCCTGCAGGACTCCTCGGTGATGGACCTGATCTCGGCGAAGCTGCCGAGCGCCGCCCGCGAGGAGTGAGGGGTGGACTGGACCACCTACGGCGCCCTCGGGCAGCATGGGCGAGAGCAACGGCGGCTGGAAGGGCGAGGGATCGCGTGAGCAACGAGCAAGTGGAGCCGATGGGCCGACATCGCCAGCCGGACCGCGACCGCCCCGGTGGCGGTGCCGGTTCAGCCAGCACCGCCACCAGCCGCGCCGTCGGCACGGCACGAGACACCGCCGATTCGGCGCGGGCGAGCGCGAGCAGGGCCGCCGGGTCTGCGAGACGGGCGGCGTCCCAAGCCGCCGACTCCGCGCGGGGCGCGGCCAGGGAGGCGACGACGAAGGCGTCGGAGACTGCACACAACGTCGCCGCGAAGGTTTCGGCGGTGCTGCCGACGGGATCGAAGCCAACCTCGACGCCAGGTCCGACCGCGCCCCCGACGGGCGACGAGCGGCCGTTCGGCGACCTGGTCAAGGACGCATCTGCCCAGCTCTCCACCCTGGTTCGCGGCGAGATCGAGCTGGCGAAGACCGAGATCACTCAGGAGGTCAAGCGGGCCGGTCTCGCGGTCGCCCTCTTCGTCATCGCGGGAGCGCTCGGCCTGTACGCGCTGACGTTCGGCCTGATCGCTCTCGCCGAAGGCCTCGCCGAGCTCGGACTGTGGCGGTGGCTCGCGTTCCTCATCGTCTTTGCTCTGCTAGCGCTGATTGCGGGCGTGGCCGTCCTGCTGGGCATCCGCCGGATCAAGCGCGTCGGCAAGCCCGAGCGCACCATCAAGACGATGAAGGGCACAGCCGTTGCCATGAAGAACGCGCGCGCGAAGTCGATCCCGGGGCGCCGACCGCCAGTGTGACATCCTGACGCGGTGCCGGATCACGGGCTCGACGGAGCTCTCGACGTCGTCGGCGCGCGCGGCCCGTGGACCCACTCCGAGGTCAGCGCCAACGGCATCAGGCTGCACGTCGTCGAGGCCGGAACCGGACCTCTCGTGCTGCTGCTGCACGGCTTCCCCGAGTTCTGGTGGGCCTGGCGCCACCAGCTGACGGCGCTCGCCGACGCCGGTCTGCGAGTTGTCGCGTCGGACCTGCGGGGTTACGGCGGCACCGACAAGCCCCCCCGCGGGTACGACGGTTTCACCCTCACCGGCGACATTGCCGGGCTGGTGCGGGCCCTCGGCGAGCGCGACGCCATGCTGGTCGGCGCCGACTGGGGCGGCCTGCTCGCGTGGGTCGCAGCAACCGCGCACCCCCGGGTGGTGCGGCGCCTCGCCGTGATCGGCATGCCGCATCCGCTGCGGCTGCGTGCGGCGCTGGTCGGCGACGCCGCTCAGCTGCGCGCCACTCGGCATGCAATGACCTTCCAGGCGCCCCGCTATCCGGAATCCCAGCTGACCCGGGACGATGCCGCGTACGTCGGCCGGCTGCTGCGGGACTGGTCCGGCCCGGCCTGGCGGCGGACCGCCGATTTCGCCATTGCCTGCCAGCGCTACCGGGCGGCCATGCAGATTCCCGCCGTCGCACACTCCGCGCTGGAGTACTACCGCTGGATGATGCGCTCGCAGCTTCGTCCGGACGGCTACCGGTTCCGCAAGCTGATGTCGACGCCGGTCACGGTGCCGACACTGCAGCTGCACGGCGCCGACGACCCGAACATTCTGTCCCGATCGGCGCAGGGCTCCGGCCGCTACGTTGCCGCGCCCTACCAGTGGCGAGCCATTGAGGGCTGCGGCCACTTCCCAGCCGAGGAGGCACCGGACGTGGTGTCCGGCGAGCTGATCGGCTGGGCGAAGTCGGACTGATCCGGCGCAGGCGTGCCGGGGTGTCCTTCTCGCGGCCCAACCGCAGAGCGAATATCTATCCGATTTCCGGATAGGTCCGTGCGGGCAGACCGTCGTCGCAGCCGCCGGCCGGCGGGCTCAGTCGCAACCCTGCGTGCTGACCTCCGCGGTCGCCGCGCGGCCGCGGGTGACATCGGCCGATACCTGCGCCGCGGTCAGCGCGAAACCCGTGTCGCGCTGGTCCAGTGCGGCAGCGAAGACGACGCCGTAGACGGTGCCGTCGGGGCGCAGCAGCGGACCGCCGGAGTTGCCCGGACGCACGTCAGCCCGCAGCGCGTACACCTCCCGGGTCACCGTGTCGTCGTGGTAGATGTCCGGGCCGGTGACGTGCTCACGACCGCGGATGCGGGCGGCGCCGACCGAGAGCGGACCGTTCTCCGGGAACCCGACGATGACGGCGTTGTCGCCGGATCCGCCGATCCGAGTGCTGAAAGTCAGCGGCGGAGCGGCGAGATGAGCCACGTCGAGCACCGCGACGTCGGTGTGCGGGTCGTAGAGAACCACGGTGGCCGGCTCGGAATCGCCGTTCACGACGACCACGGGGTCGGGCACACCGGCCACGACGTGGGCGTTGGTCAGCACCCGGTGTGGGGCGAGCACGAAGCCCGAGCCCTCGATGCTGCGCGAGCACGACGGCGCGACGCCGATGACCTTCACGACCGAATGCGCCGCCCGCGCCGCGGCGGGATCTCCCGACAGCGCCGAGTCGGGCGGTGCGACCGGATGAACCCGGGTGGGCACTAACCCGCCGAAGACGTCGGTGAACTGGCCCCGGTCGATGACGTCGCGCGCCGACGCGTACAGCGACCGAACCGGCTGGGGCAGGTTCCCGTCGACGGCCCGCACGATTCGCGAGTGGCGGACCGCCGAGGCCAGGGCCGGGTACGGCGACACGGCGAGCGGAGCGGCCAGCATCCAGGCCACCAGCAGCACCGTGATAGCTGACACGAGCGCGCCCAGCGCGGAGTCGACCGCACGCGCCGGGCGCCAGGTGATCGTTCGGCGCAGCGCCGTTCCGACGTAGACGGCGACCACCTGGCCGGCGATCGCGACCGCGAACACGATCGCGATGGCAGCGACGACGTGCGTCGCCGAGCCGCCGATGTCCCCGGCGTACCGGCCGGCGAGGACAGAGCCGAGGACCGCACCGCCGAAGAACCCGACGAAAGACGCCACCGACGCGATGAGACCGCTGCGGTAACCGCCGACGGCGTAGCCGACCAGCAGCACCACGATCAGGATGTCGATCATGCGCGGCGGCTCACGGCAGCGGGAGTTCGCGCGGTGGCATCGAGACGACGCGGGCCGGTTCCCACGGTCGGGCCCAGCCGCCGAGATCGAGCAGCCGATCGATGAGCCGGCCGGTGAAGCCCCACACCAGCAGCGGTCCGACGTCGAACGCCGGGCCGCGCCCGCCGCTTGGGTAGATGACCTCGAGCCGGTTGGCCGGGTCGGCGAGCGCCGCGAACGGTGCTCGCACGGCGGACGCGACCTCGGCCCGGTGCAGCGCGTCGAGTGGTACCGGACGCCGCCACCACGCGACCACCGGGGTGACCGCGAAACCGGAGACGGCGATGTACAGCGCCGGCAACTCGCCGATCACGTCCACCGCTGCCCGATCGAGGCCGAGCTCCTCGGTCGCCTCGCGCAGGGCCGCGTCAGCGGGGCCGGCGTCCCCGGGATCGACCGCGCCACCGGGAAACGACACCTGCCCGGCGTGCGCCGCCAATCCCGCGGACCTCTCGGTGAGCAGCAGATCGGCGCAGTCACCGCCGCCCGCCACCAGTATCAGCACGGCTGCCGCCCGGGCGGCTGGCGGCGGCGCCGGAACCCCGTGCAGGTAGGCGGGATCGGCGCGGGCTAGGTCGGGCAGGGCGCGCAGCCAAGCCGGCGGCTCGTCCGGCGCTTCAGCCAACGACCGACACCGAGAGGTAGGTCCGGGACAGGCTGCGCAGCAGGTCGTAGGTCATCGGCCGTGGCTGCAGCGAGGCGACCGAGCCGTCCGAACGCACGAACACCGTCGCCGGCAGGGCCGGGATCCCGAGTTGGTGGCTCGCCGACCCCTGTTCGTCGTATACGTTCGCGAAGTGCAGGTGATGATCGATGAGGTAGGACAAGCCGAAACTCTGCGCGGGCTCCTCGGTGTCGACGCCGAGGACGCGCAGCCTGTCGGCGGCTGCATGGCCGAAGCGCTGCACTTGCGGCAGCTCGGTTCGGCACGGTCCGCACCACGAGCCCCATAGCACCAGCAACGTCGGCCGGCCGGTGAGGCGGTGCAGCGCAACCGGCTTACCGGCACCGAGACAGTCCAGTGTCAGCTTCGGCAGCCGGGTCGACGACGCCGCGGGCCCCGGCTTCGGGCAGCCGGCGAGATTCGCCTTCGCCTGCAGCGCCCGCACCGACGGTGCCGGATCCGGCCCTGGCCTCGGGTGGTGGGAGGAGGTGCAGCCGGCGAGCAGCGCAAGGCCGGTTGCGACAGCGACGGCCGGCCACATCCGAGTTCGGGCGCCGCTCACGACGACACCGCCACCTGCTCCGGCGACTTGACCAGCCGCGCGGCGACCGCGGGATCGATCGGGCCGTCGCCGTAGGACGGGCACCACCGGGCGATCGTGCAGGCACCGCAGGCCGGCCTGCGTGCGTGACATACCCGCCGGCCGTGCCAGATCGCGCGATGGGAGAAGGTCGTCCACTCCCGCTTCGGCAGCAGCGCGGCGACGGCGGCCTCGACCTTCACCGGGTCGGTCTCGGCGGTCCAGCGCCAGCGGCGCACCAGCCGGCCGAAGTGGGTGTCGACGGTGAGACCGGGTACGTCGAAGGCGTTGCCGAGGATCACGTTCGCCGTCTTCCGGCCGATGCCCGGCAGGGTCACCAGATCATCGAGCCGCGCGGGGACCTCGCCGTCGTAGCGCTCCACCAGGGCGGTGCCGAGCCCGATCAGTGACTTGGTCTTGTTGCGGAAGAACCCGGTTGGCCGGATCAGCTCCTGGACGGCGGCGGGGTCGGCCGCGGCGTAGTCGGCGGCGGCGGGGTATCGGGCGAACAGAGCGGGCGTCACCTCGTTGACCCGGCGGTCGGTGCACTGGGCGGACAGGATGGTTGCGACCGCGAGCTGCAACGGTGAGGCGAAGTCCAGCTCACAATGCGCCTCGGGATAGACCTCGCCGAGCTCACGATTGATGCGCCTGGCCCGGCGGGTGCGCGCGAGCGGGCTCTCCTCGACGGCCGCCTCCGCGGTCCGCGCCGTGCGGCCGGCCGCCGTGCGTCGGGTGGTCTGCTCGCCCGATGTCAGTGGCGGCGTCACAGCGACCAGCGTACGGGCCACTGCTGACGCCTTGACGACGGCGTCGGGCGGCCTCGCCGGTCCAGAAACCAACCGGACGCCAGTCACCGGCATGCCCAGTCACCGGCATGCCTGCTGGCGCGACCGGTGCCCCGTCCCGGACGGCGATCTATAGACCGCCCGACGCCGCGGCGGCCCCACACCACAGAGTGTGTTCGCGGACCTGCGCGACCTGGTTCATCGTCGCGGACTTGCGCGACCTGGTTCATCGTCGCGGACCCTGCGCGACGGTTCATCGTCGCGGACCCCCGCGCGACCTGTTCACCGCGGGGGATCACTATGGACGCCGGTTGGACGGCCCGCGATCATGGCAGCGCAACCTTCGACGATCCGGCGGTGCGGGAGGTTCAGAAGTGGACGACGTGCTCGCGGCCGCGGGCCTGTTCCAGGGCGTCCGGCCGGAAGCGGCCGAGGCGCTGGCTGCACAGTTCGAGTACCTCGACGCTCCGCGCGGTCGGGTGATCTTCCACGAGGGCGAGCGCGGGGACAGTCTCTACGTCGTCCTGTCCGGCAAGGTCAAGCTCGGCCGGCACTCCGCGGATGGCCGCGAGAACGTCGTCGCGATCCTGGGGCCGTCGGACCAGTTCGGCGAGCTCTCGGTGTTCGACCCGGGCCCGCGGATGTCGACCGCGACCGCCGTCACCGACGCGCGGCTCGCGCGGATGTCGAAACAGACGCTCGGCGCGTGGATCGGCGGCCACCCGGAGATCTCGGAGCGGCTGCTGCATGTGTTCGCGAGGCGGCTTCGCCGAACCGAGCACATGCTCGCCGACCTGATCTTCACCGACGTGCCCGGCCGGGTCGCCAAGGCCCTGCTGGAACTCGCCGAGCGGTTCGGGACCAACGAGGGCGGACACCTTCGGGTCACCCACGACCTGACCCAGGAGGAGCTCGCACAGTACGTCGGCGCGTCGCGGGAGACCGTCAACAAGGCGCTCGCCGACTTTGCCACCAGGGGCTGGATCCGGCTGGAGGGCAAGACCGTCGTCGTGCTCGATCGCGACCGACTGGTACGCCGCGCCCGCTGAGCCAGCGAGCCCGATCCGGCTCCCATCCGGGGTTGATCATGCGGTTCCGGGACGCGACACGCCGAAAAAGCGTCCCGAAAGCGCATGATCAACACGGCGCAGGGGGCACCGCAGGGGCTAACCGGCCGGCGTCAGCGCGAGGTGGGGTGCGTCGCGTAGGCGCGCTGGACACTGGCGACGAACTGCGTGGGCGTCGCGCGGCCGGCGATCAGGCCGGTCAGGCCAGCGCTCAGCGGCCGGAACATCGTCGGCGTGCTGTAGTCCAGGTAGGGCACGACGCCGTCCGCGCGGCACACGGCCTGCCATGCGGACATCACGTCGAGTGCCACCGTTCCGGCGGCGGGCACGGCCGCGGAAGAGGTTGTCGCCGGCAGCTCGCCCGCGTGCACCAGCGCCTGCGCGGCGTCCGGGCCGGTCATGTAGTCCAGGTACGCCGCTGCGACATCGGGATGCGCCGACGACGCCGTCAGCGTCCACGCGAGCCCCTGACCACCCGATGTCGTGGACGCGCCCGTCGCCGTCACCGGAGGCGGCGCGACGAAGCCGACGTTGGCGCCCATGGTCGCGGCCAGCGTCGCCGCCTCCCACGTGCCCGTGATCAGATAAACGCCCGTGCCGTGGGCGAAGTCGGTGGCCGCCTGCTCGTAGGACAGTCCGTCCGCGCCCGGGGAGAGGTAACCGTTGCGCTCCCACCCTTGCAGCGTCTGCGCAGCCGTCAGAACGGCCGCCGAGTCGAAGCGGGCACCAGAGCCGCCGAACACCAGGTTGCGCGCCGCGGCCGGCCCAGCCGACTGGTCGTGCAGCAGGCCGAACAGACCGATCGCCGGAAACGCGTCCCGATTGCCGAAGACGATCGGCTGCTCGCCCGCCGCGGCAATCGTCGGGAGCTGCTTTTCGAATCCGGACCACAGTTTGGGCATCGACAGGTGCAGCGCCGCCAGCTTGGCCTTGTCGTAGAACAGGCCGACCATCTCGCCGGTCTGGGAGACGCCGTAGAGCGAGCCGGTGCCGAAGCTCTTACCGTCGGAGCTGAAGCTGTTCTGCGCGCGCAGCCCGGCGGGGAACCGGTTCATCCAGTCGAACACCTTCGCGTAGGAGTCCAGCGGTCGAAGGAGGTGGGCCTGCACCAACGCGCCCATGTCAGAGTGGCCCTGGTTCACCTCGACGACGTCGGGCCGACTCGCCGTCGGTGCGTTCTGGATGGCCGCCTTGAGGTTGGTGAACGACACCTTGCGCCGGTGCACCGTGACGTTCGGGTAGGCCCGCTGGAAGCCGGCGTCGAGTCGCTGTTCCACGCCGTCGAGGGGTGCCGTCGATTCCTGGTCCCAGACGGTGAGGGACATCGGCACCGGGCCGCGCGTCGTGGTGGTCGTCTGGCCCGATAACGGCGCCGTCGGCGAACCCGGCGAGCACGCGCCCAGTGCGACCGCGAGCCCCGTGGCCAGCGCACCGGCGGCGATGGCTCGCGACGACCGGCCGCTCACTCGTCGGCTCCGTCGAGCCCGGCGCCGTAGCCGACGGTCGGTAGCGCCCGGGGGATGTCGTCGACGGCGTATTCGGGGATGTACGGAACCACGAATCCGTACTGCGCGAGCACGTTCGGGTCGGCGTCGTCGCCCTCGCCCCACGCCGCGATCTCGCCCCAGCACGGCGAACCCAGCGAGCCGGAGAAGTGCCGCACCGACAGCCCGGCGCAGAGGTTGCCGAACTTCAACCGGTCCACCAGCGGCCAGCCGGCGATCGTCCCGAAGACGAACGCCGCCGCGAAGACGTCTCCCGCGCCGGTGGTGTCCAGCGCGGTCACTGGTATGGC
Organism: Pseudonocardiales bacterium; assembly: GCA_003244255.1. GTDB lineage: Bacteria > Actinomycetota > Actinomycetes > Mycobacteriales > QHCD01 > QHCD01. Next base: position 22,391 of record QHCD01000084.1, read on the forward strand.
GTCGGCGGTCGACTCCTCGCCGGTGGTCGCGTCAATCCCGATCGAGCCCGCCGCTCCGAGCTTCACCACGCAGGTCGGCACCCGCTCGGCGAGCTTGTGCAGCGCCGCCCGCGGGTTGTCGGTGCGGGTGTATGCCATCGCCTCGGCCGCGTTCGGAAGGAAGACGTCGACGTCGTCGAGCCAGCTCAGCAGCTCCGGCGACCATGTGCCGCTCGCATCCCAGCCGACATCGGCGAATACCATCGACCCGCGACGACGGAAGTCCCTTGCCCAGTGGGGTAATCCTGAGTCGAGGTGGATGCAGCAACTGCGGGCGTCGGGCGGATCCTGGACCAGTTCACCGGCCGGGAACGGCAACGGCTCGCCGTAGGTGATGAGGCTACGGTCGGCGTCGTAGGCGAGCGAGACGGTCACCGGGGTCGGCCACCGGCGCAGTTGACGAGACGGCGAGAGGTCGATGCCTTCCTGGTCGGTGAGCGTGCGCCAGAGGTACCCGCCGAAGACGTCGTCGCCGAACGCCGCCGCGAGCCCGACCCGCAGGCCCAGCCGGCTCATCGCCACCGCCATGTTCGCGATGCCGCCCGGCGCCGACCCGAGGCCGCCGGTGTAGATCTCCGTTCCGGGGGCGGGCAGGCCCTGCATGCCGGAGAAGATCATGTCGATGAAGACCGTGCCGGAGAGGAAGACGTCGAGCCGGGCGGGAGCTCCGTGTGCGGCGTCGTGCAGCCGCGCGCCGGCCTCGTTCCGGTCCAGGCACGGGTCGGTCAGCGTCCCCGCAAGCGGCGCCGCTGGTTCGGGAGAAGTGCTCACCGGCTCATCCTCCCCGGCGGCGCGGGGCAAGGCCCCGATTTGCCGTCCCGGCGCGTCACCCGGGCAGGCTTCACGCCTCGCGCAGGTATCTCAGCATCGCCCGCACCGATTGGGCCGCGGCCGGCCACAGCGCCCGATCGACGTCGGCGTATACGACCGCGACGACGTCATCGGCACCGGCCTGCGGTCCGAGATGCGACAGTGCCGCGCGCACCTGCTCCAGCCGGTCCTCGCGGTGGGCGAGGTACCGCGCTGCGACGGCGCCCGCGTCGCGGTGCTCCGGGCCGTGGCCGGGAAGCAGCCGGAGCGGGGCCCATGGATCCCACTGGGCAAGGTCGCGAAATCGGCGCAGTGACGCGAGATAGTCGCCAAGCCGGCCGTCCGGCTCGGCGATCACCGTCGTGCCGCGGCCAAGCACGGTGTCACCGGAGAGCAGCGCGTCACCGACCAGCAGGCACACCGAGTCGGCGGTATGCCCTGGGGTTGCGAGCACGGTGATCGGCAGATCGCCGGCACGGATCATCTCGCCGTCGACGAGCCCGCCGCCGCCGATCCGGTGCGCCGGGTCGACCGCACGCACCGGCGCGCCGGTCAGCTCGTGCAGCCGTCGCGCACCGGCGGTGTGATCGGCATGCCGGTGGGTGATCAGGATCAGCTCGACCTCGCCGGCGGCGGCCAGCGCGGCCAGATGCGCCGCGTCGTCCGGGCCGGGGTCGACGACGACGCGGCGCCGGATCACCCACGAGTTGGTGCCGTCCAGGGTCATCGGCGAGGGGTTGTCGGCGAGCAGCACGGAACAGTCGGGGGTCACCTCGCGCAGCACGCCGTACGCGGGGTGGGCGGCCCGGGTCATCTCGGCGCTCCCGGAACCGGGAAGGCCGACCCGTCCGGCAGCAGCACCTGCCGTCCCCGAACGGTCGGCAGCACGGCCCCGATCGGCCGATCGGGCGCCGCGGCGACGACGTCGGCAACCGCGTCGTAGCCGGCGATTTCGCGCAGCGTCACAATCGTCGGCGCGAACATCCTCCGGTGACCTGAGGCCAGCTCGGCCAGCGCATCGGCGGGCCGAGCCCACGCGACGTCGTCGGCCTCTCCGGTCGTCTGCACCGTGCGCTGGCCGGCGGGCACGGCCGCAACCAGGAATCTGGTGTCGTACCGGCGGGGCTCGATCTCGGGGGTGATCCAGTGCGACCACGGGGCCAGCAATTCGGTGCGCAGTGACAGACGATGCCGGGTGAGAAGGTCGGCCAGAGACAGCTCGCGCCGCTCCAGCGCGACCCGCTCAGCGGTCCAATCCCGGTCCATGACCGTACCTGCCGCCAGCAGCACGCCGGCCTCCTCGAAGGTTTCGCGCACGGCGGCAGCGGCAATGGCCCGGGCCACCGCCGCGCTCGCGCCGAACCGCTCGGCCCACGTCGCAGGGTCCGGCCCGATCCAGCGCAGCGCCGCTTCGGCGTCGCGCGCATCGACGGACCCGCCGGGAAACGCGGTCATCCCCCCGGCGAACGCCATCGCGAGTACCCGCCGCAGCAGGAACACCTCGACACCGCCCGGCCGGTCACGCAGCAACACGACGGTCGCGGCGTCACGCGGGACGACCGGTCTGGTGGTTGCGGCGTCGCGAGGAGTCAGGGGGCGACCTCGACCACCAGCTCGATCTCGACCGGCGCCCCGAGCGGCAGCTCTGCTACGCCGATCGCCGACCGAGCATGCCGGCCGGCGTCGCCGAATACCTCGCCGAGCAGCTCGCTCGCGCCGTTGACGACGGCCGGCTGGCCGGCGAATCCCTCGGCGCTGGAGACGAAGCCCACGACCTTGACGACGCGCACGACGGAGTCGATTCCGACCAGCGCGTCGATCGCCGCGAGCGCGTTCAGCGCACAGGTGCGGGCATAGCCGTGCGCGTCCTCGGCGGTCACCTGGCCGCCGACCTTGCCGATCGCCGGCAGCTCGGAGTCGACGAACGGCAGCTGGCCCGAGATGTAGACCAGGTTGCCGGTCTGCACGGCAGGGACATACGCCGCCATCGGCGCCACCACCGCCGGAAGGGCGAGGCCGAGCTCGGCGAGCCGCTCGCGCGCGCTCACTGGCCGGCGCTTCCGGCGCGCTCCAGCGGACGCTTCAGGTAGGCGACCGGCTGCTCGGAGTTCGGCCCGGCGATCACCGTGACCAGCTCCCAGCCGTCCTGCCCCCAGGTGTCGAGGATCTGTTTCGTCGCGTGCACCAACAGCGGTAGCGTCGCGTACTCCCATTTCTGCATGTGCGCACCGTACCGGCCGGTTCCGCGCCGGTCCTACGCTGGGAGCGTGCCTTCGAAAACCGCGGCCCGCCGCCCCGATCGCGACTGGCCGCGGGCCCGGCTGCACATCGTCACCGGCAAGGGCGGCGCCGGGAAGACGACCCTTGCGGGCGCCTTGGCGATTGCGCTCGCGGCGGATGGCAGGCGCACCCTGCTGGTGGAGGTCGAGGGGCGGCAGGGCATCGCCCAGCTCTTCGACACCCCTCCGCTTCCCTATGCCGAGCGGCGGATCGCCGCCGCTCCCGGCGGCGGCGAGGTCCGAGCGCTGGCCGTCGACGTCGAGGCGGCGCTGATCGAGTACCTCGGGCTGTTCTACAACCTGACCCGAGCCGGCCGGGCGCTGCGCCGCATGGGCGCCATCGACTTCGCTACCACCATCGCCCCGGGCCTGCGCGACGTGCTGCTCACGGGCAAGGTCAAGGAGGCCGTGACCAGGGTCGCGGACGGGCATCGCGTCTACGACGCCGTCGTGCTCGATGGCCCGCCCACCGGCCGTATCGCGCGGTTCCTCTCGGTCAACGACGCCGTCGGTGACCTGGCCAGGGTCGGCCCGATCAAGACGCAGAGCGACGGCGTGATGGCCGTCCTGCGATCGAGCCAGACCGCGATCCATCTGGTGACGCTGCTCGAGGAGATGCCGGTGCAGGAGACGATCGACGCCGTCGATCAACTCTGCGCGGCCGGCCTGCGGGCGTCGAGTGTACTGGTCAACCTGACCCGCCCACCGCTGCTGCCGGCTCGTGAGCTGGCCCGGGCAGCGAGCGGACGGCTCGACGTCGGCCGGCTCGCGACGGCGCTGGGCAAGGCCGGGCTGCAGAACCCCGAGCTCGCGTCGATGCTGGCCGCCGAGGCGCACGAACACGCCGTGCGGTGCGCGCTCGAGGAGGGATACCGCACGGAGATCACCAAGCTCGCTCTGCCGACACTCGAGCTCGCCACGCTGCCGCCGCCGATGGATCTCGGCGGGCTGTACGAGCTCGCCGACGAGCTGCGCGCCAGCGGGGTGCGCACCGCATGACGCGACCGGTAACCTCCCCCGCCCTCGACGTCGACTCCGTGCTCCTCGACCCCGGCGTCAGCGTGATCGTGTGCTGCGGCAGTGGCGGAGTCGGTAAGACGACCACGGCGGCGGCGCTGGCGCTGCGTGCTGCCGAGCACGGCCGGCGGGTCGCCGTCCTGACCATCGACCCGGCCCGCCGGCTCGCTGATTCACTCGGCCTGCGCGAGCTCGACAACTCCCCCGAGCGCGTCGAGGGGATCGACGACGCCGCGGGCGGATCGCTCGACGCCCTGATGCTCGACATGAAGCGAACCTTCGACGACGTCGTCCTTGCGCACACGACCGCGGCGAAGGCCGACCAGATCTTCGCCAACCCGTTCTACGTCGCGCTGTCATCGTCGTTCGCCGGGACGCAGGAATACATGGCGATGGAGAAGCTCGGCCAGCTCGCGGCGTGCCGCAAGTGGGATCTCATCGTCGTCGATACGCCGCCGTCGCGCTCTGCACTGGACTTCCTGGACGCACCGCAGCGACTTGGCCGGTTTCTCGACGGCCGGATGATCCGGCTGCTCACGGTGCCCGGGCGCGCCGGCGGCCGGATCGGGGCGCGCGTCGTCGGTGCCGGACTCGGCCTGTTCAGCCGCATCCTGACGAAGATCATCGGCGCGCAGGTGCTGGCTGACATCTCCTCGTTCGTCGCCGCGATGGAGACCATGTTCGGCGGCTTCCGCGAGCGTGCGCAGGCGACCTACGAGTTGCTACGCAAGCCTGACACCGCATTCGTCGTCGTCGCGACCCCTGAGCCCGACGCGCTACGTGAGGCGTCGTACTTCGTCGACCGGCTGCGCGCGGACCGGATGCCGCTTGCCGGCCTCGTGCTAAACCGCGTGCACCGCAGCGGCTCGGGACTCTCGGCAGCGCGGGCGTCCGGCGCCGCCGAAACGCTTGCGGCGCAGGGCGCGCGCACGGCGGCGGCGGTGCTGCGTGTGCACGCCGAGCGATCGCTCGTCGTCGAGGGCGAAACCCGGCTGGCGCAGCGATTTCACGCGGCGCATCCCACGATGCCGATCGCCGTCGTACCCGCACTGCCGTCCGACGTGCACGACCTCGACGGTCTGCGGTCGGTCGGAACGGCGCTGGCCGGCGACTGACCGCGCGTCAGCTGGCGGCGAGTGCGACCGCCGGGTACGGCGACTCGAAGTCACGGCGAGCGGATTCGAGCAGCTCCGACCAGGACTCGACGTCGGGACGTCGGCGCAGCAACGCACGCCGCTCCCGCTCGGTCAGCCCGCCCCAGATACCGAATTCCACTCGGTTGTCCAGTGCATCGCCGAGGCACTCGGTGCGCACCGGACACCCGGCGCAGATCCGCTTGGCCCGATTCTGCTCGGCGCCTTGCACGAAGAGCGCGTCAGGATTGGCCCCCCGGCACAAGGCCTGACTTGCCCACACGACGGTAGACGTCATCGCGAACTGTCCCCCAGATGCGAGCAGATTGCCCGCTAGTCGTACTTCCCCCAGCCGACCCGCGTGGACGGGTCACCCTGACTGTTTCATTCGGGCGACCGAGCCATCCGGTTGGCGTTAACCGCAGCGGCACCCCTCGCGCCGTGCAGGTCCAACACTAACGAAACGGACACTGGGTGCGCGAGACGCCGAAGGCATCATCTTTGTTGCACCCAGTTACTCCATTCCCTAGCCGGTCCGGGTGTACGCCCTTGGCCATTTGGCTCATCGCAATGTAACGCAGGGTGCAGACCACGGCACCGCGGACCCGCCTCGACCGGCACGACAACGGCCCGTACCCTGGGAAGCCCATAACCTAGGAAGCCATGCCCGGCAAAGCTCGTTCCCGTTCTTCCGCTGCGAGCGGCGGGGCCGCCGGCGTCGGTGCAGCCGGCCGGCGCCGCAGCATCCCGGCGTCGATGTTGAAGATGCTCGTCGCGGCGGTCGCCGGGGGTGTCATCCTGGCCGGCATCGCGCTGCCGACGATCGGCGGCCTCGGCCTCGCCGCACGCAGCGGCGCGGACACGTTCGACAACCTGCCCACCGCCCTGCGCGACGACGGCCAGCCGCCGCAGCGGTCGGTGATCGTCGCGGCCGGCGGGCAGCAGCTCGCGAACCTGTACCTGCAGAACCGGGCCGTCGTTCCACTTGCGCAGATCCCGGAGGTGGCCCGCAGCGCGCTGATCGCGATCGAGGACAACCGGTTCTACGAGCACCACGGCATCGACATGCGTGGCACTCTGCGTGCGCTGCTGGCCGACAGCAGCGGCGGATCGCTGCAGGGTGGGTCGACGCTGACACAGCAGTACGTCAAGCAGGTGTTGCTGTACTCGGCCACCACGCCGGAGGAGCAGCGCGCCGCGACGGCCGACACGATCGGCCGCAAGCTGCGCGAGGCCCGCATCGCCGTCGCCTTGGAGCACAAGCTCTCGAAGGACGAGATTCTCGCGCGGTACATGAACATCGCGTACTTCGGATCCGGTGCCTACGGGATCGAGACCGCGGCCGAGGTCTACTTCGGGATCCCGGCCATCAAGCTGGACCTTCCGCAGGCTGCCGTGCTCGCCGGCCTGGTGCAGAGCCCGACTGGGTTCGATCCGCACCTGCACATGGACCGGGCGCTGGCGCGGCGGCACGAGGTGCTGCAGCGGATGCAGAGCCTGGGCTACATCACGGTCGCGGAGGAGCAGGCGGCCGACTCCGGGCCGATCAGGCTCGCACCGAAGACGGCGCAGCCCCCGAACGGTTGCACGCAGACCCTGATGGCCAACACCGGATTCTTCTGCGACTACGTGCGCTCCTATCTCACCAACGTCCTGCACCTGACCCAGGCGCAGCTCTACCAGGGCGGCCTGACCATCAAGACGACGCTCGACGCGACCGCGCAGCACAACGCGGTGGCCGCGCTGACCCACTACGTTCCGTCCGACAACGCCGCCGCGGCCGTGCTCGACCTCGTGCAACCGGGGACGGGCGACATCCGCGCGATGGCGGTCAACCGCAAGTTCGGCGCCGCCGCGAACGACCCGTCGCAGACGACGATCAACCTCGCGGTGAAAGCGGTGTCGCAGGCCGGGTCGACGTACAAGGCCTTCACGCTGGCGGCCGCGCTGCAGCGGCATGTGCCGTTCACCTACGAGATCAAGAGCCCGACCCCGTACACCTCACCGATCTTCAAGGGCGCCGGGGGGAAGCCCTACATCGTGCACAACGACGTCCCGGGCACGTGCGACTGCACGCTCGCGGAGGCGACGGTCCGCTCGGTCAACACCTATTACGTGCAACTGTTGGAGTCGCCGTACTTCGCCGGCGACCTCGCGCCGTCCGTCTCGCTGGCGCAGCAGATGGGGCTCTCGCAGAACACCCTGACGCCGCAGCTGGTCAATCAGGTCATCGCCAATCAGCAGGCGCCGTTCACCCTCGGCTTCCCGGCGACCAGCCCGCTGGACATGGCCAGTGCATACGCGACCCTCGCTGCGAACGGCCGGTACTGCCCGCCCGATCCGATCGTGTCGATCACCGGACCCGACGGCAGGGCGCTGTCGCTGCCGGCGCAGCACTGCAAGCAGGTGCTGGACCCCTCGGTCGCCGTCGGCGTCACCAGCATCCTCAAGGGCGTGCCGAGCACGTCGACGCCCGGCAGCACCGGCAAGGCGGCGGCGCTCGACGTGGAGCACCCGGCGGCCGGCAAGACTGGAACCAACAACAACAGCAGCTCGGTCTGGTTCGCGGGATACACGCCTAACCTGGCGGGGGCGGTGGCGGTCTTCAACCCGAACGCGCCGTCGCGGCCGCTGACGACGATCCCCGGCATACCGGCACCGGTGTCGAGCAACCTGCCGGCACAGATGTGGCACGACGCGCTCGAGCCCGACGTCTTGAATCAGCCGAGCTGGACCTGGCCCGCGCCCGACCCCAACGTGGTCGACGGCAACGCTGTCGGCGTCCCCTGCGTCGTGGGGCAGAACGTCACGGCGGTCGGTGCCCAGATCAGCGCGGCCCAGTTCCAGCAGAACGTGATCAGCCAGAAGGGCAGGCGACCGGCTGGAACGATCGTGCTGCAGGATCCGGCGTGCGGGCAGAAGGCGTCGCCCGGTGCGGTCATCACGCTGACGATCAGCGACGGCTCGATCAAGCCGTCGACGACGACCACGCCGAGCGCGACCAGCTCGCCGCCGCCGACGACCAGCCTGCCGCCGCCGGCGACCAGCTTGCCGCCGCCGGCGAGTGGCAATCCGCCCAGACCGACGCCGACGCTCCCGCTACCCACCCACCCGCACCCGACCCACCCGCATCCGACCCACCCGTCGTCCCCGCCGTCCCCGCCCGGGCCGCCGCCGACAACTCCGAGCCAGCCCATCATTGGGCCGGGCGGATGACCGCGGTCCCATCCGCCGGCTGATCGTCGGCGGATCGGAGAGGCAGCCGGCATGCGCGCCGTAGTCGTCGACGAACCCGGCAGCTGGCAGGTCGCCACCGTCCCCGATCCCGCGCCGGGCACAGCGCAGATCGTGGTCGCGGTCGGCGCCTGCGGCGTCTGCGGCACCGACCTGCACATCTTCGACGGCGAGTTCCCGCCGACGCCGTACCCGATCACCCCCGGACACGAGTTCGCCGGCACGGTGTCGGCGGTGGGTGCCGGCGGGTCCGGGATCGCCGAAGGCACGCTTGTCGCCGTCGACCCCTCGCTGTTCTGCGGGACCTGTGCGTACTGCCGCGCCGGTCGGGGCAACCTGTGCGCGAGCTGGAACGCGATCGGCGACACCGTAAGCGGCGCATTCGCCGAGTACGTCGTCGTTCCCACCGCGAACGCCTATCCGTTGCCGGCCGGATTCGACCTGCGCCGAGCAGCCATGATCGAGCCGGTGTCGTGCGCGGTCCACGGCGTGAAGCAGCTCGATCGACTCCTCGGCGCCCGTGCCCTGGTGATCGGTGCCGGCACGATGGGGCTGCTGCTCGCGCAGCTGATCCACCGTGCCGGGGCCACCGAGGTCGCCGTCGTCGACCGCAACACCGCACGGCTCGGCCTGGTCGAATCGCTTGGTCTCGGCCCGGCCGCGGCCGACGTCGCGGACCTACCGGCCGCGGAGTTCGACGTCGCGGTCGACGCCACCGGCGTACCGGCGGCGATAGAATCGGCCTTCGGCGCGCTGCGCCGCGGCGGCACCCTGCTGGTGTTCGGTGTCGCGGATACGGCCGCAACGGTGACTCTCTCGCCGTTTCGGATCTACAACGACGAGATCCGCATTGTCGGGTCGATGGCGGTGCTGGACAGCTTCGGGCCGGCCGTCGAGCTGGTCACTTCGGGCACGATCGACGTCGGCTCCCTGCTCGCCGACCCGTTCGGCCTCGACGGCTACGGCGATGCCCTGGACGCCGTCCGGTCAGGGACGGGCACCGGCCCGAAGGTGCAGGTCGTGATCAGCCGCTGAGTGCCTGACGCACGGCCGCGGCGACCTTCGCGCCGTCGGCACGCCCGGCGACCCGCGGCTGCACCAGCTTCATCACCTGGCCCATGCCGGCCATCGACGCCGCGCCGCTCTCGCTGACGGCGGCGTGCACGAGTGCGGCAATCTCGTCGTCGGACAGCTGCTCGGGCAGGTAGCGCGCGATCACCTCGCCCTCGGCGCGCTCGCGGGCAGCCCGCTCCTCGCGCCCCGCGCCGTCGAACGCCGTCGCGGCCTCACGGCGTTTCTTTCCCTCGCGCACCAGCACTTTCCGCACGTCGTCGTCGGTGAGCTCCCGGACCTCTGTGCCGGCGAACTCCTCGTCGCCGATCGCGGCGAGGACCATGCGCACGGTGTCGCGGGTCACGTCGTCGCGCGCCTTCATCGACGCCGTCAGGTCTGCACGCAGCCGAACCTTCAACTCACTCATGCGATCGAACCTAGCGCGACGCCCTACCCTGGAGCGATGCGATTGAATGCGGGCCTTCCGCTCGGGTTGGCCGTTGCGAGCGGCATCGGCGTCGCCTACGCAACGCTCATCGAGCGGACCCGGTGGACGCTGCGCCGCGTCGACGTTCCGGTGCTCGCGCCCGGCAGCGCGCCGCTGTCGATACTGCATGTGTCCGACCTGCACATGACCGCGCGCCAGACCGGCAAGCAGCATTTCGTTCGTGAACTCGACCGGCTCGACCCTGACTTGGTGTTGACCACGGGTGACAACATCGCCGCACCGGACGCCATCGGTCCCACCCTCGCCGCGCTGAATCCGCTGCTGGAACGGCCGGGCGCATTCGTGCTCGGCAGCAACGACTACTACGCGCCGGTGGTCAAGAACCCGGCTCGTTACCTGGTGCCGGGCGACCCGAAACCCAAGCTGCCGGTGACGAAGCTGCCGTGGCGCGGCCTGCGTGATGCGATGGCCGAGGCCGGCTGGGCCGACCTCACCAACGCGACCGCGCGACTCGCGGCAGACGGCCGCACCGTAGCTCTTGCCGGCGTCGACGATCCGCACATCCGCCGGGACCGCTACCGCGAGATCGCCGGACCCGCGGACCGCAGCGCCGACGTCCGCGTCGCGCTCACGCACTCTCCCGAACCCCGCGTGCTCGACGACTTCACCGACGACGGCTACCAGCTGATCCTCGCCGGCCACACGCACGGCGGGCAGGTCCGGCTGCCCTATTACGGCGCTCTGGTGACCAACTGCGGCATCGACCGCATGCGGTGCCGCGGGCTCTCGCAGTGGAACGACGCCTGGCTGAACGTCTCGGCCGGGCTCGGCACCTCGCCGTATGCGCCGGTTCGGTTCGCGTGTCCTCCGGAGGCGACGCTGCTCACCCTGACAGCGCCGGCCGAGCGACCGGCCACGGTCGGCTAGACTCGACCGCGCACCACGGGGTGTGGCGCAGCTTGG
>QHCD01000085.1 GCA_003244255.1 Pseudonocardiales bacterium
CTCAAGGACGGCCTGCTGCAGCAGTGCGACACACCGCGGGCCCTCTACGACCGGCCGGCCAACTCCTTCGTTGCCGGCTTCATCGGTTCGCCGGCGATGAACCTGAAGGAGGTGCCGCTGGTAAGTGGCGGGGCGCAGCTGGGATCGTTGCTGGTGCAGCTGCCGCGCGAGGTGCTGTCGGCGGCGTCGTCGAAGGGGCTGTCCGAGGTCACCCTCGGCGTCCGGCCCGAGTCGTTCGTCATCACCAGCGACCCCAACGGCCTGGCGATGCAGGTCAACCTCACCGAGGAACTCGGCGCCGACGCCTATGTCTACGGCACGACCGATCTCGGCGACGACCAGCGCTTCGTCGTCCGCGCCGACGGCCGCACGCCGCCGAAAATGGGCGCGACCGTGCAGCTCACGGTGCGGGAGGCCGAGACGCACGTGTTCGACCCGGAATCGGGCGAGCGACTGGGCTGAGCCACGGGTGCGGGCAGAACGGACCGCGGTTACCGGCCTGATGCTCAGATCGCCCGACGCCGCCGCGCGATCTCCGCCAGCCCGATCGCGACCGCCACGCTCGCGTTCAACGATTCGGTGGCCACCGATATCGGGATCCTGACCGTGACGTCGCAGCCCTCGCCGACCAGCCGGGAGAGCCCCTTGCCCTCGGCGCCGGCGACCAGGCACAGCGGGCCGTCCGTGAGGTCGAGCTGGTCCAGCGTCGTCGTCGCCGCACCGTCGAGTCCGACGGTGAACAGGCCGGCCTTCCGGTAGGCAGCGAGTGTCCGGGCGAGGTTCGTCGCGTGCGCCACCGGTAGCCGCGCAGCCGCACCCGCGCTCGTGCGCCACGCGGTCGCCGTCATCGACGCCGCCCGCCGCTCCGGGATGACGACGCCGTGGCTGCCGAAAGCCGCTGCTGACCGCACGATCGCGCCGAGGTTGCGCGGGTCGGTGATGCCGTCCAGTGCCACGACAAGCGCTGGTTCGGAGGCGGCCTGCGCGCGGGCGAGCACGTCGTCCGGGTGGGCGTACTCGTACGCCGGCACCTGCAGCCCGATGCCCTGGTGCAGCACCCCGCCGGTCATCCGGTCCATCTCGGCGCGGCTGACCTGCAGGATCGCCAGCCCCCGGTCGGCTGCGAGGCGCACCGCCTCGGTCACCCGCTCGTCGGCCTCGACACCGGCGACCACGTACAACGCCGTCGCCGGGATCACCGCGCGCAGGGCCTCGGCGACCGGATTGCGCCCCACCAGCAGGTCCTGGCCGGGCGGGCGGCGGCGGCGCTGGGCGCCGTCGCTCCCCCGGGCGGCAGCAGCGGCGCGGCGCTGTGCCGGATGACCGGTGCGGGCCTGCGCGCTTGGGGTCGGTCCGCGACCTTCCAGGCCGCGGCGCCGGTTGCCACCAGAGCCGATGGCCGCACCCTTCTTGGTGCCCGGATTGCGCTGGGCGCCGCCGCGCTTTGAGTTGCCCGGCATCAGGCTCGGCCCTGTTGAGGTACGCGGCGCCGCCCGCGATGTTGAGGTACGCGCCGCCGCCCGCGATGTTGAGGTACGCGCCGCCGCCCGCGATGTTGATCATGCACTTCTGGGACGCGACACGCCGTATTGCCGTCCCGAAAGCGCATGATCAACATCGCGGGGGGACTCGTCAACATCGCGGGGGGACTCGTCCCGCCGGCGCGAGCCGTGACCGCGGCGGGGATCACGGAAGTCAGTGCCCGCTGCGCATCGACCAGCGCGGACCCGCCGGCGTGTCTTCGACGACGACGCCCGCGGCCGCGAGCTCGTCTCGGATGGTGTCCGCGGCCGCGAAGTCGCCGCGGGCCCGGGCGGCCTGTCGCTGTTCCAGCGCCACCTGGACCAGCGAGTCGATCACCGGCGTCAGATCGGACCACCCAGGCCACTGGGGATCGAGCGGGTCCAGCCCGAGCACGCCGAGCATCGCGCGCACCGAGCCCAACGCCCCACGGGTGGCTTCCTTGTCGCCGTCGGCGAGCGAACGGTTGCCAGCACGCACCACCTCGTGCAGGGCGGCCAGGGCGCGCGGAACGCCGAGATCGTCGTTCATCGCCAGGACGAAGTCAGAGCAGAGGGTGCCCGCCGCCGGATCCACGTCGCCGACCAGCTCGCTGGCGCGTACGACGAAACCCTCCAGCCGCTGATACGCGGTAGCCGCTTCGTCCATTCCGCGGGTCGACGCCTGGATCTTCGAGCGGTAGTGCGGGGCGCCGATGTAGTAACGAAGCTCCACCGGCCGGATCCGCGACAGCGCCTCGGAGACCAGCAGCGAATTGCCGAGCGACTTCGACATCTTCTCGTCGTCGGCGTCGACCACCATGGCGTTGTGCAGCCAGAAGGCCGCGAAATCGTTGCCAGCCGCCCTGCTCTGCGCGATCTCGTTCTCGTGGTGCGGAAACACCAGGTCGAGACCACCCCCGTGGATGTCGAACGCGGCGCCGAGGTAGCGCTCGCTCATCGCCGAGCACTCGATGTGCCATCCCGGGCGGCCACGCCCCCACGGCGACTCCCACCACGGCTCGCCGTCCCTGCCGGCCTTCCACAGCGCGAAGTCGCGCGGGTCACGCTTGCGGTCGGCGGTGTCGGTGTCGTCAGCGGGCAGCAGGTTGGCCGGGTCCTGGCCGGATAGCTCGCCGTACGCCGGCCACGACGACACCGAGAAGTAGACGTCCGGGCCGCTGACGTAGGCATGACCACGCTCGACCAGGGTGCGCACGAGGGCGAAGATCTCGGTCATGTGACCCGTCGCCCGTGGCTCGTACGTCGGCGCGCGGCAGCCCAGCGCGGCGTAGGCGTCGGCGAAGGCGCGCTCGTTGCGGGCCGCCAGCTGCCACGCCGGTATCCGCTGCTCGGCCGCCTTCGCGATGACCTTGTCCTCGACGTCGGTGACGTTGCGGATGTAACTGATTTCCAGTCCGGCACGCTCGAGCCAACGGCAGAGGATGTCGAAGTTGACGGCGTTGCGCACATGACCTATGTGCGGCGGGCTCTGCACGGTCGCGCCACAGAGGTAGAGGCTGACGACCCCGGCGACGCGGGGAGAGAACTCCCGCACCGTTCGGGTGCCGGTGTCGTAGAGGCGCAGGCTCACGGCCTCGAGTCTACGGGCGGGTGCGGCCCCGGCCCGATCGAGCTCTGGCGCCTGCTGGGCCGCTAGTGGTCTGTCTGTGATATGCGGCGGCGGATGTGGTGATCCAGGGGGATGCATCGCATGGCGGAGGAGGAGGTCATAGCCGTGGCTATGGCCGACGACGACAACGCGGCGAGGCGCCGCCTGGGCGCCACAGGCACCGCCAGGTCATATCCCAGACAGACCGCTAGCCCGCTTCGATGTAGGCGTCGCGCAGGTAGTCGTGCACCGCCTGCTCGGGAACGCGGAAGGACCGGCCGACCCGGGCGGCGGTGAGTTCGCCGCTGTGGACCAGCCGGTAGACCGTCATCTTCGAGACCCGCATCAGCTCGGCGACCTCGGCGACGGTCAGGAAGTTGACGCGCTGCACACCGAGGTCGGCGGGGGGGTGCTCGCGCGCTCCGGCGTCGGCTCGACCGGCGGCGGGTTCGCGACCCGTCGCCTGGTTACGCGGCTGCCGCTCGCGCGGGGACGAGCCCCGCGCCGAACCGGGCAAAGACGCCATTACGTCACCGGACCTTCGGCACGTGTCGGGCCGCCGGCTTCCCCACCGGCGGGCAACAGACACGCACGTGCTTGCGTGCAGGGTAGCGGTACTGATGTGACAGAAGCGATAGGAAGTTTTTCCGGGTCAGCCAAACTCTGACCGGATATGGCGGTTATAGACAGGTATCGCCTATTCGTGAGCACGTCCGAGCTCGGCACTGCGGTCCCGGGCGGCCTCGATCGCGGCCAGGAAGGCGGCGCGCACGCCGTGATTCTCCAGCTCGCGGATGGCGTTGATCGTCGTCCCGGCGGGCGAGGTCACCGCCTCCCGCAACTTCACCGGATGCTCACCGGAGTCGCGCAGCATCAGCGCGGATCCCAGGGCCGTCTGGACCAGCAGCTCGGCGGCGACGGCCCGCGGCAGGCCGAGCAGGATGCCGGCGTCGGTCATCGCCTCGACGAGGTAGTAGAAGTACGCCGGTCCGCTCCCCGACAGCGCCGTGACGGCGTCCTGCTGCGCCTCGGGCATCCGGATCACCCGGCCGACCGTCACCAGCAGATCCTCGACCATCGACAGGTGCACCTCGCCCGCGTGGGCGCCGCCGCTGATCGCGCTCATCGCCGCGTCGACCAGGACCGGGGTGTTCGTCATCACCCGCACCACCGGGACGCCCACCGCGAGCCGGCGCTCGTAGTACGCAGTCGGGATGCCGGCCGCGAACGACACCACCAGGGTGCTCGCCGGCACGGCCGGCGCCAGCTCGTCGACGAGCACGTCGACGTCCTGCGGCTTCACCGTGAGCAGCAGCACGTCGGCACTCGCGGCCGCCTCTACGTTGCCCACGGCGCGTACGCCGTACCGCTCGGCGAGCTCCTTGGCGCGCTCGACCCTGCGCGTCGTGACGGCGACGTCGTCGGCGCTGCGTCCGGCCCGGAGCATGCCGGAAACCAGCGCCTCGCCGAGCTTTCCCGCGCCCACCACCGCGAAGCGCATCACGATCGCGTCGCCACCGACCGTAGGAAGAAGCCGAGGTTCGCCGGCCGCTCGGCGAGCCGCCGCATGAGGTAGCCGTACCACTGGTCACCGTAGGGGACGTACACGCGCACCGTCTGCCCAGCGGCGACGAGCCGCTTCTGCTCGTCGGGCCGGATGCCGTAGAGCATCTGGAGCTCGTAGCTGCCCGGAGCCCGGCCGTACCTGCTGGCCCGCTCCGCGCCGATCTCGACGAGCCGCGGGTCGTGGGTGGCGAGCATCGGGCGTCCCGCGCCTGCCATCAGGATGTTCACGCATCGCACGTAGGACCTGTCGACGTCGTCGCGGCGTTGATAGGCGACCGATGCGGGTTCGGCGTAGGCGCCCTTGCACAACCGCACTCGCGAGCCCGCCGTCGCGAGCTCCTGGCAATCGCCTTCGGTGCGCCGCAGGTATGCCTGGAGGACGGCGCCCGTTGCCGGAAAGTCCTTACGCAGCAGGGAAAGCGTGTCGAGGGTGAGGTCGGTGGTGGTGTGGTTCTCCATGTCCAGTGTGACAGTCGTTCCACCCGCGTCGGCCGCCGCGCAGATCGCCGTCGCGTTGTCGAGGGTGAGATCCTGGTCGATCCGCTGGCCGAGCGCCGAGAGCTTCACGCTCACCTCGGTCGACGTCGCGAGCCCGTCGTCGGCGATCCGGCGCAGCAGCTCGACGTAGGTCGCCGCCGTCGCCGTCGCCTGGTCTCGAGTCGTCGTGTCCTCACCGAGCCGATCGAGGCTGACCTGCAAGCCCGCTCCGGCGAGCGAGGTGGCGACCCGCACGGCGTCGTCGGCCGCCTCGCCGGCAACGAACCGGGCGACGAGGGCGCGGCTGACCGGCGCGGTGACGGCGAGATGCTTGATCCGCTCGTTACCGGCAGCGGCAAGGATGACCGAACGCAGCATGCCGGAAAGGTTACGACCCGAGCAGTTCCGGCAGGCGGTCGAGGCAGTCGTTCCAGCCGTGCGCGTGGTTGTCGCGGTCCTCGTTCGTCGCGAAGCCCTCGTGGGTGAGCTCGACCAGGGTGCCCACGTCGGTCGGCGTGAAACGGACCGTCACCAGCGTGTCGGCGGGATCCGGTTCCCAGCCCCACGTGTAGATCAGCAACTCATCGGCGTCGAATGCGACGAACTCGCCGTGCACCGCAATGTTCTGTCCCTCGGGCATGCCGGTGGTGGCGAAGCGGTAATGCCCACCGTCGCACAGGTCGACCTCGTACGTCGTCGCCATGCGGTCCGGCCACCACCAGGACGCGAGCTGCCGCGGATCGGTCCAGGCCGCGAAGACGCGGGCCGGTGGCACCGCGAACTCGCGGCGGATACTGAGCGAGGTCGTCTCAGTGCTCGGCATCGGGGTGCTCCTGCAGGTATCGGGCCAGGGAGTCGAACTGCGTGGTCCAGAACGCGCGATGCCGGGCCAGCCAGGACGTCGCCGTGCGCATCCGCGCCGGGCGCAGCCGACACACATACGCGCGGCCGTTCCGTTCGCGCAAGATCAGCCCGGCGTCTTCGAGCACACGCAGGTGCTTGGAGACCGCGGGCAGCGACATGGCGAACGGAGCCGCGAGCTCGCTGACCGTGGCGTCGCGGTGGGCAAGCCGGTCAACCACCGCGCGCCGGGTCGGGTCGGACAGCGCGCCGAACACCTGATCCAACGAACCATGCTTAACCACATGGTTGACTATTGTGGACAGCCGGAACCGTGTCAAGCGGCCGGAGCCGCGAGGTGCAACCGGGTGAAGGCGAGCGCCTCGGCGAGATCGGCCTCCCGCTCAGACCGTCCGAACACCCGGCGGGTATTGGCTTCGACGACGACGTTGCCTCGAAATCCCTTGCGGGCCAGGCGCTCCAGCACCTCACCGCACGGCTGGTTTCCTCGACCTGGCACCAGATGCTCGTCTCGCCCCGTGCCCGTTCCGTCGGCGACGTGCAGGTGCGCGAGCCGATCACCCATCGCGTCGAAGACGGTCAGCGCATCCGACCTCGACGCCGCGGTGTGGGAGAGGTCCAGAGTCAGGAAGCGATAGTCGCCGTCGACCGGCGACCAGTCGGGCGTGTGCGCGGAGACGTCTCGTCCGCGCAGCCGCAGCGGGAACATGTTCTCGACCGCGAACCGCACACCGGTCTCGTCGTAGAGTCGCGCCAGCTGACGCGCGAACCCGTGCGCGTAGGCGACCTGCCAGCGAAACGGCGGGTGGACCACGACGGTGTCGGCGCCCAGCCGTTGCGCGGCGTCGGCCGCGCGGCCGAGCTTCGCGATCGGGTCGGCACCCCAGACCCGCTGCGTGATGACCAGGCAGGGCGCATGCAGCGCGACGACCGGGATCCCGGTACGGTCCCGCATCGCCACCAGCTGGTCGACGTCCTGGCTCTCCGGGTCGGTCCAGACCATGACCTCCACGCCGTCGTAGCCCAGGCGCCGAGCGAGCTCGAATCCGACCGACGTCGGCTCCGGATAGACCGACGCCGTCGACAGCCCGACCTGCGCCGCGGGGACTGAGACGGCGCGCCGGGGCACGCACCCAGGCTACGCAGCTCTGCGCGCGTTAGTCGGCCCGCGCCGGTAGCGAGGGGTCGGCGTGCGACCGCGCGCACCACTCGAGCTGAGCGACGGTGGTGCGGCCGGTCGACAGCGGCGGCAGGTCGCCGAGCGCGAAGAACCCGACGTCGGTCGTCTCGCCGTCCAGGCCGGCAGCGGGCTGGGCGTCGTCGCGGCGCTCGCAGCCGAAGAACACCTTCCAGACATGAAACGGCGCGCCCCGCTTCGCGTGGCCGTTACTCACGACGCCGTCGTCGACGGCCGTGACCCGGACCGCGCGGACAGCGAGCCCGGCTTCCTCGGCGAACTCTCGTTCGACGGCGTCGCGCGGCTGGTCCTCGGCGTCGGCCCATCCGCCCGGCAGGGTCCAGCGTCCGTCGGAGGCCTCCCGTACCAGCAGCACTCGCCCGGCGTCGTCGAAGAGCGCGCCGCGCACGTCGAGGTGCGGCGTCGCGTAACCGCCGTCGCACTCGAGAATCGCTTGCAAGGCAGGCACATCGAGATCCGGACTTGCGACGTCGGCGAGCAGCGACGCCCCGATCTCGCGCAGCCTTCGATACCGCGCGAGGTCGTAGCGGTCGGTCGCAAACGCGAGACCCGTCTGCGACATCGCCGCAAGTTCGGTCCCGATCGCGCGCAACCGCTGCGACAGCTGATCGCTCACGGCGACCCCAGCGTGCGGGCGCCGGTCACGCGCCGTCCAGCCAGTCGAGTCGCCGCAGGATGACGCCTTCGCGCAGGGCCCACGGGCAGAGGTCCACCGTTTCGACGCCGAAGGCCGACATCGCAGCCCCGGCGACGACGGCGCCGGCCAGCAGCTGGTGGGACCGGCCCGGGCTGACGCCCTCCAGCTCGGCGAGATCGCGAGCGCTGATCCGGGAGATGAACGCCGTAACCTGCCGAAGTCCTTCCGCCGCAAGCGATCGCGGCGTCAGCATGCCCGTCCGCGACGGTGCCGCCCCGGCCAGCCGCGCGAGTGACCGGAATGTCTTCGACGTCGCCACCGCGCGGTCGGGTGCACCGGCTCCGGCGACCTCCGGCAGCGCGTTCGCGAGCACGGCGTCGACGTGTTCCCGCAGCGCAATCAAGCCGCCGCGATCCGGCGGGTCGCCGCGCAGACGTTCGCGCGTCAGCCGCCCGGCACCGAGCGGCAACGAGATGGCGACATCGGGATCCTCGTCGCGCCCGCTGGCCACCTCGAGCGAGCCGCCTCCGATGTCGAACACCAGCAGTCGCCCGGCGCTCCAGCCGAACCACCGGCGGACGGCGAGGAATGTCAGCCGCGCCTCGTCCGGTCCGGTCAGCACATCGACGTCGACGCCGGTCTCCTCGCGCAGCCGTTCGATCACGTCGGCGCCGTTCGTCGCGTCCCGCACGGCCGACGTCGCGAAGGCGAGCAGGTCGTCGCACCCCAGTCGCTTGGCCTGCGCCCGCGCCTTGGACACGGCCGAAACGAGCGCGGTGGAACCCTGCTTGGAGAGCGCACCGCGACCGGTGATGTGCTCCGCGAGCCGCAGGATGTACTTCTCGGAGTGCGTCGGTGTCGGGTGCGCGCCGCGGTGCGCGTCGACCACCAGCAGGTGCACTGTGTTCGAGCCGATGTCGAGCACGCCCAGACGCATGCGCCGATCATCCCGCACCAGTGCGGGGCCTCCTGTTATCTGCTCGGAAGCGGCACCTTCCACACGCTGCGCCCGAACGTCGCGGCGTAGAGGGTCTTGTCGTCGCCGGTGATCTTCACGTCGAGCGCCGGTGTGTTCGGCAGGCCGGAGCCGACGCGTTTCCAGGCGCGCGTGCCGTCCTTGGCGTAGAACACCCCGAGGTCGGTGGCGGCGAACAACTCCTGGTGCGGCAGATCGTAGGTCAGCATCTCGACCGGCGCGTTCGGCAGCAGGCCACTGATGTTGTGCCAGGTACGGCCGCCGTTCGTCGTCTCCCAGACGTTGGCCGACAGGTCGCCCTCGCGGTAGCCGGAATACGCGACGAAGACGTGATCGGCATTGCTGCGGTCGACCACGATCGCGTTGACCCAGCGGGTCGGAAGCAGCCGATGACTGAACATCGACCAGTGCTTGCCGAGGTCGGTCGTCTTCCACAGGTTTCCGGTGTCGGTGCCGACGTAGATCGTGTTGGGCGCGGTCTTGGCCGGCGCGATCCAGGTGATGGTGCCGTACTCGCCGCCGTAGAAGGGGCCCTTGTCCCGCTCGTCGGGCGGCACCGGACCGGTCAGGTAGTCACCGGGCGGGCTGATGGCGGTGAACGTCTTGCCGCCGTTGGTCGAGCGGTCGAGGCGGTTACCGCCGAAGTAGACGACGTTGTGGTTCGTCGGGTCGAGAATGACGGGGGCGTCGGTGGTGATCCGGGTGGAGTGGGTCGGGCCGAACGCGGTGACGATCTGGGTGCCGTTCGCATCGACATGCCGGTGGCAGTTCCCCACCTGATAGCACTCGTAGTAGATGTTGTGGTTGGTGTAGTCGATAAGTACCTCGTGGCCGTCGCCGCCGCCGAAGGCGTTCCACTGCGAGAGGTTCTGCGGCGGCGCGGTGTCCGTCCACGTGCGCACGCTGCCGTTGTCCTGCAGCCCGGTCGCGAGCCGTCTGGGGTCATCGGCCGCGACCGCCAGGTGATAGGACTGGTTGAACGGCTCGTACGTCGCGTGGATCCACGTGTTCGTCTGGCCGTTGGACTCCGACCGGTAGAACCCGCCGTCGTTGCCTACATAGACCCGGTAGGGGTGTCCACGGCGGTCGGGGTCCCAGGACATCGCGTGCTGGTCGGCGTGCACTCCGGACGAGAGGTGCCAGGTCTTGCCGCCGTCGGTCGATTCGCGCAGGCTGACGTCGGCGTTGAACAGGTGGTTCTTGTTCTTCGGATCGACCCAGATCCGGCCGAACCACCACTCGTAGCCGCTGTCACCGCCAGCATGCCCACCCGGACGGAACGAGTTCCCCCCGTCGTCGGAGACGTAGAACCCCTTGTCCAGGCCATATCGGGTGCCCGTGACGACGTAGACGCGGTTGGGGTCACCCGGCGCGAGCGCGACGCCGATGCGACCGAGGCTCGGGTCACGGCGCAGCCCGGACCCGTTGGCGTCGGTGCTCGCCGTGCCGATGACGTTCTGCAGCCTGCTCCAGTGGCTGCCGCCGTCGGTGGACCGGAACAGGCCCGATCCGACGCCGCCGTAGACGCGCGCTCCGTTGTCCCGATGGTGGTCCCAGAGCGCCGCGAACACCCGGGCCGGGTTGGCCGGGTCGATCGCGATGTCGATGCCGCCGGTGGTGACATTCGGCGTGGGCAGCACCAGCTGCCAGCTGTTGTCGGCGTTGAGCCGGTAGATGCCGCGCTGCCCGGCCGTGCCGGAGAGGTTGCCGGACGCGGCGGCGAAGACCCGCTTGGGGTTCGCCGGGTCGACGGCGATCCGGCCGATGGCGCCGCTGGCGGCGAGACCCGCCCGGGACCAGTGCGCGCCGCCGTCGGTGGACTTGTAGATGCCGTTGCCGAAGAAGGTGAGGCCGCCGCCGGACGGGTTCGCCTCGCCGGTGCCCGCCCACAGGGTCCGGTCCGAACCCATCGCGAGCGACCCGATCGTCTGCGTCGTCGTGGTCGGCCAGGCCGGATGGAACGTCGCGCCAGTGTCGGAGCTCTTCCACACACCACCGCCGGAGGCCGCGATGTAGACCGTGCCGGGACGGCCCGGGTCGGGCGCGAGGTCAGTGATGCGCGCCCCGATGTTGGACGGTCCGACGAGCTTCCAGGTGCCCGGGCCCGAGGACAACGCGGCTGCCTGGCGAACGCCACGGTCGATCTCGGCCTGGGTCACCGGCTGATTGGAGGTGAACCTGCGGTCCAGATAGTCGGCCGGTGCCTGCGGGCCCCCCCGCTGTTCCTGCTCGGCGCCGTCGCCGCGGGTTGCCGCGGCGTGGTGGCTGCCCGGAGCGCCGGCGGCGGCGTAACTGATGCCCCCGGCTGCCAGAACCGCGACGGCGGCCGCCGCGATGATCGTGCGCGAGCGTCTCATTCGCCTCACCCTTCGCCGAACGGGTCGACCGACTGCGGGAGCACGATACTCGCCGTGGCGATCCGAGCCGAGGCCTGGAGCACGGCTTAGGGTTGGTCGCGTGGCACCCAGACGCGCCCAGCCCCGCGACGGCGAGGTCGGCCTCGACTTCGCCCGGGAATGGATCGAGTTCGTCGACCCGGCCGACAAGGAGCATGTCGTGCGAGCCGACCTCACCTGGCTCTGCTCGCGGTGGACGTGCATCTTCGGCAGCGGGTGTCACGGCATTCTCGGCCGCGCGGACGAGGGCTGCTGCAGCCACGGCGCGTTCTTCACCGACACCGCCGATGAGAAGCGGGTGCGCAGGTTCGCCCGGGATCTCGACGCCACCACGTGGCAGTTCGCCGACGTCGGCAGGCGCAAGGGCATCGCCGTGCGCGACACGGTCGACGACGATCCGAACCGTCGTCGTACCCGCCGGGTCGACGGCGCCTGCATCTTCTTAAACCGTAAGGGTTTCGCCGGGGGGGCGGGGTGCGCCCTGCATGCGCTCGCGCTGCGCGCCGGCCGACATCCACTCGAGACCAAGCCCGACGTCTGCTGGCAACTTCCGATCAAGCGGGACCAGGACTGGGTGAACCGCACCGACGGCAGCCGCGTGCTGGTCAGCACCATCACCGAATTCGACCGCCGCAGCTGGGGCGACGGCGGCCACGACCTGCACTGGTACTGCACGTCGGCGCCGGAGGCACACGTCGGCGGCGAACCGCTGTACGAGAGCTACCGGCCAGAGCTCACCGAGCTGCTCGGCAAACCCGCCTATGCCGAGCTGTCGAGACTCGCCGCCGAACGGCTCGAGAGGGGCATGATCGCCGTCCACCCGGCAACGGCGAAAGCCCAGCAACCGCAGCCGAAGCGGCGCCGCTCGACCTCGACCCGCTCCGGGGACTAGTCCTCGAACTTGTAGCCCAGCCCGCGGACGGTCACCAGGTGGCGGGGCTGCGCGGGATCGGGTTCGATCTTCGCCCGCAGCCGCTTCACGTGTACGTCGAGGGTCTTGGTGTCGCCGACGTAGTCCGCGCCCCACACCCGGTCGATCAACTGCCCGCGGGTGAGCACCCGGCCGGAGTTGCGCACCAGCAACTCCAGCAGGTCGAACTCCTTCAGCGGCATGCCCACCTCGGCGCCGCCGACGGTGACGACGTGCCGCTCGACGTCGACCCGCACCGGCCCGGCCTCGATGGCGCCCGGCAGCAGCTCGTCGGGCTCGACATGCCGGCGGAGCACGGCGCGGATGCGGGCCACCAGCTCGCGCGATGAGAAGGGTTTCGTCACGTAGTCGTCGGCACCGAGCTCGAGCCCGACCACCTTGTCGACCTCACTGTCGCGCGCGGTCAGCATGATGATCGGTACGTTCGACCGGGCCCGAAGCGCACGGCAGACCTCGGTGCCGGAGATCCCCGGAAGCATCAGGTCGAGCAGCACGACGTCCGCGCCCCTGCGGTCGAACGCGGCCAGGGCGTCCGGGCCGGTCGTTGCGACATCGACGTCGAGCTTCTCCCGACGCAACATGTAGGACAGGGCTTCGGAGAACGACTCCTCGTCTTCGACGACGAGCACCCGGGTCATCGCGCTCCCTTGACATCGACGGTCGTGCGCCGGACCGGCGCGATCGAGGACAGTTCGGAGGCCGGCCGGTGCTCCGCCGGTTGCAGCGGCTCCGCAGCCGGGTCGACGGTGGACGCCGCCGGTATCTGCAACGTGAACGTCGATCCCGACCCGAGCGCACTCCACACGTTCAACCGGCCGCCGTGGTTGCTCGCGATGTGCTTGACGATCGCGAGCCCCAGCCCGGTGCCGCCGGTCGCGCGCGAACGGGCGGGATCGGCGCGGTAGAAGCGCTCGAAGATGCGCTGCAGATCGGCCTCGGCGATCCCGATGCCCTGGTCGGCCACCGAGACCTCGACGTAGCGGCCGCCGTTGCGGTGCTCCCCCGGGATGACACGCAGCTTCGTCCCGACGGCGACCCTCGTGCCGGCCGGGCTGTAGGCGATCGCGTTGCCGACCAGGTTGGCGAGGGCGGTCACCAACTGCGTCTGGTCACCTCGCAGCGAGAGCCCGCGCTGCCCGCCGCATACGACGGTGATGCCGGCCGATTCCGCTGCCAGCCGGGTCTGGTCGACCGCCTCCTCGACGACCCGGTCCACCGGCACCGCGGTGGCGGCCGACGGCAACGGATCGGCCCCTTCCAGGCGGGACAGCTCGATCAGCTCCTGCACCAGCCGGCCGAGCCGATGCCCTTCCTGCTGCACCCGCCGTGCGAACCGGCTCACCGCCTCGGGGTCGTCGGCCGCCTCCTCGATGGTCTCGCCGAGCAGGCTGAGCGCCCCCACCGGCGTCTTCAGCTCGTGGCTGATGTTGGCCACGAAGTCGCGCCGCACCGCCGAGAGGCGCCGTAGCTCGGTGACGTCCTCGAGGAAGAGCGCAACGTGCCCGGACTCACCGAGCGGCGCGACCACCGCCTGCACCGCCAGCGGTTCGTGACCGAGCCTGGAGTCGGGCAGATCCACCGACACCTCTCGGGTCACGCCGGTCTCGCGGGCGATGCGGGCCAGCCGGTGCAGCTCCTCCACGATCAGGTGCCCTCCGCGGACGATACCCATCTTCCGCACGGCCGGGTTGGCCAGTGCGACGTCGGACGACTCGTCCAGGACGACGACGGCGAGATGCATCTGCTCGGGGATGTGGCGGAGCACGTCGATCGGCACCACCTGCTCGGGTGATGCCTCGCCGGGCACCGGTCGGCGAGCCGGCGGGCCCGATCGCGGGCGGCGCCGCCACCAGGTGCACGCGGTCACGCCGACCAGCAGGCCGACGATCAGCCCGGTGACGACGCCGACGGCGATACCCACGACCTAGATGGTAGGCAGCAACGTCGGTTGCGGGTCCCGCACCGCGCAGACCGCCGCCCGGGGTGGTAGGAGTTCATCGACACGTCGGGCAGTGTTCACCGGTGAACACACTTCCGGTGGCCCGGCGGTGGCCCTATGAAGTGGTCCCATGAAGTGGTCCGATGAAAGTGCTGGAGTCAGGCTAGCCGTTGTAAGTCCGGACGAACTGGAGCGGAATGCGCGACAACTTTCACGATGATCTCGACCGCATCGGTGCGACGCTGATCGACATGACCGGCCTGGTGGCGTCGGCGATGTCGATGGCGACGGATGCCCTGCTCGATGCCGATATCGCGCTCGCCGACAGCGTCATCAGTGCCGATGCGAAGATCGACGGCGCCTATCAGGACCTCGAGGAGCGCTCGTTCGAGCTGCTCGCGCGCCAGCAACCGGTCGCGGGCGACCTCCGCACCATCGTGACGAGCCTGCGCATGGTGGCCGACCTGGAGCGGATGGGTGATCTCGCCCTGCACATCGCGAAGATCGCGCGGATGCGCTACCCGAACTCGGCCGTCCCTGACGAGCTGCGCGAGACCATCCGGGAGATGGGACAGGTGGCCGAGCGGATCGTGGTCAAGACGGGCGACGTCGTCGCGGGCAAGGATCTGACCCTCGCGAGCGAACTCGAGACCGACGACGACGTCATGGACGCGCTGCACAAGAAGCTGTTCTCGGTCCTGCTGTTCCAGGACTGGCCCTACGGCGTGGAGACGGCGATCGACATCACGCTGCTCGGCCGGTACTACGAGCGGTTCGCCGACCACGCCGTTTCGGTGGCCCGGCGGATCGTCTTCCTCGTCACCGGCGAAATGCCCCGCACCGCCGCCTGACGCCGTCCCGTCGGGTCGGTGCCGACGCCGTCCTGACGCCGGCCCGTCGGGTCGCCCGCACTCTGATGTTTGACCAGCACGAGCGCGCTCACCTGTACACGCTCGCGGGGTCCCAGTCCTCGCTGCCCGAGCGGGAGTGCCAGCTGCTGCGTCCCGCTGTGCACGCGATGCTCGAGGCGCTGATGCCGCTCCCCGCCTGCGTCGTCAACGCCCGCCTGGACATCCTGGCTTACAACGCGACGTACGGGCGGCTGGTCGCAGACCTGGACACGATGGCGTTCGAGGACCGCAACTCGTTGTGGTTGATGTTCACCCAGCCTGCATGGCGGGCAGCCGTCGTCGACTGGGACGACGCGGTGCCCCGGCTGGTCGCGCAGTACCGGGCCGGCATGGCTGCGCACGTCGGCGAGCCGGTCTGGAAGTGCCTGTTAAAGCGCCTGCAGGACGCATCGCCGGAGTTCCGCGAGATGTGGGATCGGCATGAGGTCGAGACACCCGAGAACCGCACCAAGCAGGTGCTCAACCCGCACGTCGGCATGCTGAACCTGGATTTCACCCACCTGTACTTCGGACCGCGGATCGGCACCCGGCTGACCACCTACACACCGGCCGACGAGCAGACGGCGGCCCGGTTGCGGGAGCTCGCCGAACTCACCGTGCGGGCGGCCGCCTGATGCCGCGGCGCACGCGGCGCACGTGGCGCCGACATTGTGCGACCTACCCGTCGTCGCGGCCTTGATCGGCAGGTAGAGCGCACAACGTCGACAGGTGTCTAACGCTCGATCTCGCCGCGGATGAACTGCTCCACCAGCTCGCGGGCCTCGTCGTCACGGTGCTGGATCGGCGGCGACTTCATGAAGTAGCTGGACGCCGAGGTGATCGGCCCACCGATGCCGCGATCCAGCGCGATCTTCGCAGCGCGGACGGCGTCGATGATGATGCCGGCGGAGTTCGGTGAATCCCACACCTCGAGCTTGTACTCCAGGTTCAGCGGCACGTCGCCGAAGGCGCGGCCCTCCAGGCGCACATACGCCCACTTGCGGTCATCCAGCCACGGGACGTAGTCCGAGGGCCCGATGTGCACGTTGTCCTTGCCGATGTCGTGGGAGAGCTGCGAGGTCACCGATTGGGTCTTGGAGATCTTCTTCGACTCCAGCCGTTCCCGCTCGAGCATGTTCTTGAAGTCCATGTTGCCGCCGACGTTGAGCTGCATCGTGCGATCCAGGATCACGCCGCGGTCCTCGAACAGCTTGGCAAGCACGCGGTGGGTGATCGTCGCGCCGACCTGGCTCTTGATGTCGTCGCCGATGATCGGAACGCCCGCGGCAGCGAACTTCTCGGCCCATTGCGGTGTGCTGGCGATGAACACCGGCAGCGCGTTGACGAATCCCACCTTCGCATCGATCGCGCATTGGGCGTAGAAGCGGTCGGCATCCTCCGAACCGACGGGCAGGTAGGAGACCAGCACGTCGACCCGCGCGTCCTTCAGCGCCTTGACGACGTCGACCGGTGAATCGTCGGACTCCTCGATGGTCTCCCGGTAGTAGCGGCCGAGGCCGTCGAGCGTGTGCCCTCGCTGCACGGTCACGTTCAACGGCGCCACGTCGGCGATCTTGATCGTGTTGTTCTCGCTTGCGGCGATCGCCTCGGAGAGGTCGCGGCCGACCTTCTTCGCATCGACGTCGAAGGCCGCGACGAACTGCACGTCGCGCACGTGGTAGTCGCCGAACCGCACGTGCATCAGGCCGGGCACCGGGGCAGCAGGGTCGGCATCGCGGTAGTACTCGACGCCCTGGATCAGGGACGCGGCACAGTTCCCGACGCCGACGACGGCGACGCGTACGGCGGGCATAGCGGCTCCTCTACGGGTGATGGGGCTGCGGCTGCGGCCCCATGGCCGGTCGCGCAGCCTCGGAGCTGGTATCGGCCTGCTCGCCGGCGATCAGCTCGTCCAGCCAGCGGACCTCTCGGTCCGCGGACTCGAGACCGTGCTCGGCCAGCTCGCGGGTGTAACGGTCGAGGCGTTCACGGGCGCGGCCGAGACTTGCCCGCATGCCGTCGCGCCGGTCAGCGACCCGGCGGCGGCGGCCCTGCAGGATGCGCAGCCGGACTTCGGCGCTGGTCCTTGCGAAGAACGCCAGGTGGACGTCGAAGCGATCGTCCGCCCAGCTGGGTGGGCTCGCGTCGGCCAGCAGATCGGCAAAGTGCTCCTTGCCCTGGGCGGTCAGCTGGTAGACGACGCGGGCCCGCTTCGGGCGCAGGCCCGACGTAGGCGGCGCGACGCCGGACCCGGTCTCGGTGATCCAGCCGGCCGCCTGCATGCGCCGCAAGGTGGGGTACAGCGAGCCGTAGGAGAACGCACGCAGGCCACCGAGCAACCCGCCCAGCCGTTTGCGTAGCTCGTAGCCGTGCATGGGCGCATCGGCGAGCAGGCCGAGCACCGCGAACTCCAGCACGATCCCTCCACTGCTGCTGACATAAGCGCCGTCATGTTATATCGAAACGATACGTGAACAGCAAGCCCGTATCGGGGCCGAACCGACCGGCCCACGGCGTACGCTCGCCCGGTGGCCCGGTACGCCGTCGTCGACTACGCGCTGCAGCGGCGTGCGCTGCTCACCGGCGTGCGGTCGGGCCGCATCGGCGTTGCCGAAGTGTGCGATGCCCACCCGTACCTGCTGCGGGCGGCGCAGTACCACGGTGAGCCGTCGGGGCAGGACTGCCCGATCTGCCGAGCCGATCGGCTGACCCACGTCCGGTATGTCTACGGCGAGGACCTGCGGCACGTGTCCGGCCAGGCGAAGACGGCGGCCGAGCTGGACCGGCTGGAAGGCACCGGCCGCGGGTTCTCCGTCTACACCGTCGAGGTGTGCCGAACCTGCACGTGGAACCACCTGATCACCTCCTACCAGGTCGGCGCGAAACCAGAGCTCGCGCGCGCGGCGCCGCGACACTCCCGCCAGGCCGCGCGCGAATAGCGGTCCACCCGGTCGATGCGCAGAGCAGACCGCAGGCGCTGGTTGCGGCACGATGGGCCGCATGTCCACACCGCCCGCCGCCGACGACGTCCGCGCAGCTGCGGCCGAGTCGGCGGTGATGCGCGAGGAGACACCCGACCCGGCCACCGGCCTGATCCCGGCCATCCACCCGCCGCGCTACGTCTACCTGCCCTCGTTCCAGTGGCGGATGCATGCGATGCGCAACGAGATCCGCATCGGCCGGTTGGTGCACCGCAGCTACGAGTCGGTGTCGCTGGTGGTGCCGAAGCTCGCCGCGTACCGGTGGGCGGCGTCGCTCGACGTGAAGCCCCCGCGGGTCTTCGGTGTGTTCGACCAAGTCGACGAGATCGCCTGGGACGCGCTGCCCGACCGTGCCGTCGTCAAGGCCGACCGTGGCGCTGCCAGCCGCGGGGTCTACCCGCTGCTGCGTCGTGGTGACGGCTGGTGGCTCGAGCTGCATTCGGGCCAGACCAAGACCGAGCGTGCAATCGTCGCCGAGCTGGCCGCCCACACCAGCAGTAAGAGAATTTCCCGGCGAGTCTTCGTCGAGGACCTGGTCGACGACGGCCACGGCGACCAGGTGCCCTATGACTGGAAACTCTACTGCTTCTACGGCCGGGTCGGGCTGATCATGCAGCGCGATACCCGCAACAGCCGGCTGGGCAAGGACTTTACCTTCCGCTACTTCGATCGCGACTGGACCGACCTCGGACAGGCCAACACCGGCAGCACGATCGACCGGGAGCTACCGCCGCCCTGGCATCCGGGCGACCTCGTCGCCTGCGCCGAGCGCATCTCCGCCGCCGTGCCCCGGCCATTCCTGCGGGTTGACCTCTACGACGTCCCCGGCCGCGTCGTCTTCGGCGAGATCACCATCAACCCCGGGGGCGATCACTACCTGCGGCCCGACGTCGACCGGGCGCTCGGCGAGCTCTGGGACGACGCCGCCGCCAGGCTGACCCGGGATTTGACCCGCGCCGGCCGGCTGCCGCTCGCTGGCGACGTCGGCGAGCCCGGCCAGCCCGGCCCCGCCGGACCCGATCTGCCGTAAGGCAGCATGTACCCGTGCTGAAGGTGCCTGCGGACCGCGTGCTGCCCACGCACACCGACCCGGTCGCGCGGGCGGCGAGCACCCCGATCGGCGGCCCGTGGGGACGGCATGCGGTCGTCGGCAGGCAGTGGCTGTGGACGCCGGTCCGGGTGCTGCTCGCGATGGCGCTGCTCACGCTCGCATTCGGCTGGCTGCAGAAAGCACCGTGCCAGAGCGCGAACTGGTCGTTGTCGCAGCCGGTGCTGAACACCCAGACGCACCAGCTACAGACCGTCGACGGCAAGCAGTACGTCTGGCTGTGTTACAGCGACATCATCCCGCTCTACGGCGGCGAGGGCCTCGATCACAACGCCGTGCCCTACCGCGACCACGCCGTGGAGTACCCCGTGCTCACCGGCTGGTTCATGTACACCGCCGCGGAGATCGGTCGCGGCTACGACCACTTCGCGCGCAAGGCATCGAGCGTGCTGCCCTACTCCTCAGCCGTCGAAACCTACTACGAGGTCACCGTGCTGATGCTGGTGATCTGCGCACTGGTCATGGTGTGGGCCTGCGCGGGACTCGCCGGCCGGCGGGTGTGGGACGCCGCGATGGTGGCGTTCGCACCGCTGCTGATCGTGCACGCCTTCACCAACTGGGACCTCTTCGCGGTGGCCCTGGGCACGGCCGGAATGCTCGCGTGGTCCAAACGCCGCGCCGGCCTCGCCGGCGTGCTGATCGGGCTCGGCACGGCAGCCAAGCTGTATCCGGTGTTCCTGCTCGGGCCGCTGCTCGTGCTGTGCGTGCGCGCCCGCAAGCTCGGCGAGTTCGCCCGGTGCCTGTTCTTCGTCGCGCTCGCCTGGGCCGTCGTCAACGTACCCGTCGCGGTCGCCTGGACGCCGGGCTGGAATACGTTCTTCACCAACAACGCCGATCGCGGCGCCGATCCCGACACGATCTGGAACGTCGCGCAGTACGCCGCCGGCAAGTCGATTCCGGTCGGGCTGCTGAACACCGTGACAGTGGTCCTGTTCGTCCTCGCGTGTGCGGCGATCGCGGTGCTCGGGCTCTCGGCGCAGCGCCGGCCGCGCTGGCCCCAGCTCTGCTTCCTCGTCGTCGCCGCGTTCCTGCTGACGAACAAGGTGTGGAGCCCGCAGTACTCGCTGTGGCTGATCCCGCTGGCGGTGCTGGCCCGGCCATCCTGGCGGATCTTCATCTGCTGGCAGGCCGCGGAGGCGCTGCTGTGGTTCCCGCGGATGTACTGGCTGTTCCAGACCAGCCAGAACGCGCACAGCAGCCAGGACCATCTGCAGGTATTGGTGCGCGGCATCGACGAGAAGTGGTTCCTGCTCGCCGTCGTGCTACGCGACGTCCTCGTCGTCCTCTACGGCGTGCTGATCGTCCGCGACATCCTGATGCCCGAACAGGACCTGATCCGGCGCAGCGGAATGGACGATCCTGCCGGTGGTGTGCTCGACGGCGTCGATCCGGAGCAGGAACGGCGTCTCGAGCTGAGGCATCCGGTGCAGGAGGAGGAGCGGGACGAGTCCGAGCTCGTCGGCTGAGCCTCAGCCGTCGCGGAGTGCGGCGTAGAGCTGGCGCAGAACGCGGGCGCTCGCGTGCCAGCTGCGGTTCTGCAGCAGCCAGTCGCGGGACTGCCCGCCGAGCTTCGCGCGCAGCGCGGCGTCGTCGGCCAGCGTCTCGACCGAGTCGATGATCGGCCCGACGTCGCCCGCCGGCACCAGCCATGACCCGTCCGACGACGCGAGTTCCCGCAGCGCCGGAAGGTCGCTGACAACCAGCGGCCGCCCGGCGGCCATCGCGGCGATCGGCTCCGCCACGCCATGCTGGCCGGGCCGCAGCGGCAGCTGCGTGGGTGTCACGGCGACGACGTCGCCGACCGCGTGTATCAGCCCGGCGTGGCCGCGCGGGATCGCGCCGGGTGTGAACAGCTTGTCCTGCAGCTCGAACGAGTCCGCGAGCGCGCGGGCGTCGGCGACTCCCGAGCCGTGACCGAAGACGACCAGCCGCACGCGCCGGCTGCGGATCAGCAGCGCATCGAGCGCCCGGACGAGCAGCAGCAGGCCGGCGTCGTCGATCCAGTCCGTGGACGCCGTCAGGACGACCGTTCGGTCGTCGAAGCCCATCTGCCGGCGCTGCGCAGCGGCATCGGGTGGCGGTCGCAGGTAGGTCGCCGGCAGCCCGGGCCGCACGATGGTGATGCGTGCCGCCGGAACTCCTCGCGAGACGGCGTCGGAGTAGGTGTCCTGGTCTGGGACGACGACGGCGTCGGCTGCGGTCAGGCAGGCGGTCTCCGCGGCGCGGAGCAACGTGGCCCGCTCGGTCTCGGCCGGTTCGGACCGGGTGCCAGCAGCGATGGACTGTGGCGGGCCCCGTCCCGGCACCTCGTAGACGACCGGAATGCCGAAGCGGTCGCGGACCGCAAGCGCGACCACGCCGTTTTCGTACGGCGCCGTCGCGTGCAACACGCCAGGTCGCAGCTCGCGCACCAGATCGGCGGTCCGGCGGATCCGGGCGGCGAGCCGGCGGTCTGCGGTCGTCGCCGTCGAGGACGCCAAGCGGTGGTAGTCGACGCCGTCGACGACGACGTGCCGGTCGGCTCCGATCCGCCCGACGGTCAACTGGTAGTCCGGCGCGGTCGCGACATGCGCGTCGATGCCCACGTCGCGCCCGGCCGCCGCCAGGTGGTGCAGCCGCCGGGTGACGCTGGTACGGGTGTGGGGCAGCGACGACGTCGCGATGTGCAGGACCGTAAGCGTGGCGGCGGCCCGGGCATCGGAGCCGGATCGCGGTGGGCCGGCGCGCCGACCCCCGTCGGCAGCCGGAGCGGCAGCCGGCGCGGCAGTGGGCTCGGGCTCGGCAGGGGGCGCGGGCAACCTGTGCTCGGCCGGGTCCTCGGGCAACCCGCGTTCGGCCGGGGGGGCGAGCAACGCGAGCTCGGCCAGATAGCGGCGCCGGAGCCGGCCCCGCCGGCCGCGGGCGTCGGCCGGCAGCGCCGCCACGGCCGCCCGCAGGTCGCCGCCCGACCACGCCAGCCTGGCGCGGATGAGCTCACCGGTCTCAGGCCGGGATCGATCCGCTAACGCCGCCGCCTCCCGCCGGTGGCCGGTTGCGGCCGCGACGTCGGCGAGCCGCTCGGCGGTCCGGCGGGACACCGGTCCGCCGGACGCCGCGCGCAGGGTCCGCCGGAGCCGCCCGTTGTCGCGAGAGATCAGCGCGGCATATGCGGCAGCGGAGAGGCTGCGACCGGCAAGCCGATCGAGCGGCCGCGCCGCGATTCGGGTGACGCCTCCGGGCAGCCGTCGGGCCACGCCGGCAACGGCGCGCGCCGGCTCGTCCCGGAGCAGCCACCGGTGCGCGAGCCCCGCCGCCGCGAACACCCGGGCGTTGCGCGCTGCCGCGCGGACAAGCCGCAAGCCTCGCCCGGCTCGATTCGCCACGTTGGGCAGGGTATGGCATCGCCATCGGCGTTACCCCGGCTAATCTCTAGCGCTCTTGGCCTGGCAATGTCGGGCTCTTGAGCCCCATCCTTGGGTGCGCGGGCGACCCGGACCGACCGGGAGGACAATGTGCGGATCGCGCTGGCCGTCGCGGCGAAATCCGCCCTCGGCGTGGCCGATCGGCCCCACAGCGGACTGGTCGGCGCGGCGGCCGACCGGGCATTCGACGCGCTGCCCCTGACGCGCGGACCTCACCGAGTCGCGCCGGAGCTGGACCAGCCCGTCCTGCCGCGTGGTCGTGCCATGTGGAGCAACGAGCCCGCGCACCCCGGCCGGAGAGCGGCTGTCCGTGCCCGTGCCGGCCGCCTGAGGGGTCGGTGAGGCGTGCGCACCGTGCTGGTCGCGGCGGCGAAGTCGACGGCCGCGATCGCGGCCAGACCACCGATCGGCGCGGTCGGCCGGGCCGCCGATCGCGCCTTCGACGTGCTGCGGCCGTGGCAGCCGGAGTTCACCGAATTCGAATGGCGCTGGACCAGCCGCGGGCAGCGCGCGTTGGTGCGGATGTGGTCCAACGAACCGGAGCATCCGGCCACGCAGTCGGGCTGGCGGATCGACAACGACTGCGTCGCCTGTTGGACCGGACTGTTCGGCTCGGCCGTCCCGCCCGGCCTGGCCCGGGCGTCGCGGCGATGCGGGTGGCCGGACTGAACTTCAGCACCATGACGATGGGCTTCCCGGAGCACCCGGACGTGCGGATCGGGCGAGAAGTCGCGCGGATCCTCGGCGTGCGGCACCGGGTCGACACCCCCGCAACGACCAGTGCCACGACGAGTGCTCCGACCGTGTCCGTCGATCCGGTACGCCGGGCATGGAACAGCCTACGGCTCTGCGACGGCATGATGACGGCCTATGAGCACAGTGCCGGCGGGCAACGACGGTTCCGGCCCGGCCGGCCGGCCTTCGACGGCGTCGGCGGCGAGATGCTCCGGGGCGGCCTCGCCCACGGGTGGGGCCGTCGGCCGGCCGAGCAGGTCATCGCGCGGGTCGGCTACCTGCTGCTGCCCGATCCGTGGATCCTCACACCAGATGCCCGCCGCGGCGTCGAGCTGGCGGCCGCCAGCTGGCGCGACCAGGTGCACACGGCGCCGCTGCAGGTGCTGGCCGATTATCACCGGCTCTACAAGGTCGGCCGCTTGGCTGCCGCGACCCGCAACTGCCCGAGCCTGACGCGAGCCATGACCAGCGTGCTGATGGACAACGCGATGATCAGGGTCGTCGCCGGACGCCCGGTCGCCGAGCTGCACGATGAACGCGTGGTGGCAGCCGCGCTCGGTCAGCTGAACCCGGCGCTGCAACGGTTGGTGTTCTGCGCGGAACGCTGGGACTTTGAGCGTGACCACCCCTCGGGCCTCCTGCCGGAGCAGGAGTGGGCGGATCGGGCGCCGCTACCGCTCGGCACCGGTCGACGGTCCGGCTATAACTGGCGGCTGTCCTACGGGCCGAATGTCGCGGCGTTCTTCCGGCGGACCATCCTGGCCGACCGGACCCATCCGCTCTTCGACGTCGTCGACTGGTCGGCCACCCGGAACCTGCTGCACGCCGACGCCCGCCGGCCCAAGCTGGTCTGGAACCTCTATACCGCGCACTTCCTGCTCGGCAATGGCTGGCTCTCGCCGACCCCTGCGGTCGGGGACGTCCTGACCGTGCCCGTGCCGGCGTCGTAGCCGGCGCTCTCCGATCCTGATATCCGACCGACCGCATCCGACCGACGGGTAGGTGACCGTGCGCATCGTCCTTGCCGTCGCCGCCAGGTCCACCGCACCGACCGCGGACCGCGCGCCGTTGCGGGCGGTCGACGAGGCGGCGAATCGCGCCTTCGGCGTGCTGTGTCCGTGGCGGGCGGATTTCACCGAGTTCGAGCGGCGCTGGGCCAGCCCCGAACGCCGCACCCTGGTCCGGTTGTGGAGCAACGAGCCGGAGCACCCGACCCTGCAGCCGGGCTGGCAGGCCACGGCTCACGGCGTCGTCTGCTGGTCCGGCCTGTTCGGGGCCGCGACGCCGCCCGGCCTGGCACGATCGCTCACCCGCGGTCCCGATCACGATCTACACATCGCCGACGCGCCGGGCATCTTCGCATTCTTTGCAGCGACGGACGACGGCGTCGCGGCGTTCACCAACGTGCACCGCGCTAACTCGGTGTTCTGGGCGCAAGACGCCGACTTCGTCTACCTCGGCACCCACGCGTCGCTGGTGCATCTGGTCGCCAGCCGCTCGCTGCGGCCGACCTACGACCCGCTCGGGGTCGCGTCGCTGATCTGCGCAGGGCATCCGACGACGGAGGGGACGCCGTTCGCCGGGGTCACGTCGGCCCGTCCAGGTGAGGTGGCGCGGCTACGGACCGGGCATCCGTTTCGGCGCACGCCGTTGCCCGCCGCCAGTCCGCCGGACGACGTGGACGCCGTCGCCGCGATGATCGCCGAGCGGCTGGTCGCATCCTGCGTCACCGAGGCCGCCGGGGCCAGCGACATCAGGGCGTCGGTGACCGGTGGGAAGGACAGTCGGCTGGTGGTAGCCGCGCTGCATGCTGGGGGCCTCTCGTTCAGCACGTCGACGACCGGCTTCCCGGAGCATCCGGATGTGCGGATCGGCCGCGAGATCGCCCGGCTGCTCGACGTGCCGCACCAGATCTACCCACCGCGCACGGGGCGCCGTCGCGACGGCGGTCAGGCCCTGACTGTCAATCCGGTGCGGCGCACCTGGAACTGCCTGCGCCGCTCGGACGGGATGCTGTCCTCGTACTCGAACAGCGTCGACGGCCAGTTCCCGTTCCGGCCCGGCCCGGCGACGTTCAACGGCGTCGGCGGTGAGCTGCTGCGCGGCGGCCTCGCCCACGGCTGGGGTGGCCGGCCCGCCGCGCGGCTGCACAGAGCGATGGACTACCTGCTGCTAGCGGAGCCGTGGATTCTGACGCCGGGTATGCGGCGTCGCTACGACGCCGCCACCGACGTCTGGCGGCAGCGGTCTCAGGCCGCCCCGATGCAGGCGCTAGCCGATTACCACAGGATTTACCGGACCGGTCGGTGGGCTGCGGCCGGCCGCCACGGCCCGAGCCTGCTTGCCAGCACCTCCAGCGTGTTGATGGACAACGCCATGATCAGGGTGGTCGTCGGACTGCCGGTGTCGGAGTTGCACGACGAGCGGCTGGTCGCGCGGGTCCTGGGGAAGCTGAACCCCACGCTGCAGCGGTTCGTCTTCTGCGCGCAACGCTGGGACTTCGAGCGCGAGAGGCCCGCTGGCATCCTGCCAGCCGCGGAGTGGGCCGACCGGGCCCCGCTCCCGATGGTCAGCGAGCGGCGGTCCGGCTTCAACTGGCGGCTGTCCTACGGTGCCGAGGTCGCGGCGTTCTTCCGCCGGGAGCTGCTCGCGGACGGCTCTAGCGCCTTGTTCGACATTGTGGACCGGGACGCCGTCAGCGCCGTGCTGAATGCCGACAAACCTGCCGGCCGGCTGGTGTGGCGGCTGTACTCGGCGCATTTCCTGTTGAGCAATTCCTGGCTGGACCCGACTGCGCCGGCCGGTGGGCAGCTCTCGGTGCCGGTGCCGACAGCCTGACCGTCGCATGATGATCGTCGGCAGCGAGGGTCTAGTCTCGTCCGCGTCGTACGAGTGGGGGAGGCGATTCTGCGAACCGTCCTGGCCGTGGCGGCGAAGTCGTCGGCTCCGGAACGGGATCGTCCGCCGATCAGCGCCGTCGATGACGCCGCC
Organism: Pseudonocardiales bacterium; assembly: GCA_003244255.1. Lineage (GTDB taxonomy): Bacteria > Actinomycetota > Actinomycetes > Mycobacteriales > QHCD01 > QHCD01. The sequence continues at coordinate 26,199 of QHCD01000085.1, forward strand.
GACCGAGCGTTCGCCACCCTGTGCCCGTGGCACCGCGACTTCACCGAGTTCGAGCACACCTGGGTCAGCCCGCAGCGACGGGCGCTCGCGCGGATGTGGAGTAACGAGCCAACTCACCCGGCCACACAGGTGGCATGGCACGCCGACCGCCGCGCGGTGCTCTGCTGGACCGGGACATTCGGTTCGGCGGTGCCGCCGGACCTGGCACATGACCTGACGACGGGGACGCGGCGGGACGCCTACGTTGCCGACGCCACGGGGCTATTCGCGTTCTTCGCGGCGAGCGACGACGGTGCCGCCGCGTTGACCAACGTGCACCGGGCGGCGTCGGTGTACTGGGCCGAGGACGCCGACTTCGTCTATCTGGGCAGCAGCGCGGCGTTGTTGAACCTGGTGTCAACCCGCGCCACCACACCGAGCTACTACTTGCCCGGGCTGACCTCGATGGTTTGTGCGGGACATCCGACGACGGAGGAGAGCCCCTTCGTCGGCTCGCACGTGCTCGGCGCGGGCGAGGTGGCGCGGCTGCGGGCGGGATCGTTGCGGCGCAGCCAGCTACCCTCGACCGACGCGCCGGCCGACGATCCCGCAGCGGTCGCCAAGCTCATCGCCGATCGGCTGATTGCCGCTTGCGCCGCCGAGGCCGCGGGAGCCGAGCAGGTGACCGCATCGGTCACCGGTGGCAAGGACAGCCGGCTGGTGGTCGCGGCCATGCACGCGGCGGGAGTGGACTTCAGCACCTCGACGTCCGGCTTCCCCGAACATCCCGACGTGCGGATTGGGCGGGAGGTGGCGCGGCTGCTGGGCGTGCGGCACGAGAACAACGTCCCCGGTGCGCGGCCGGGCCACCAGGCCGTCACCAGCCTGTCGGTCGACCCGCCGCGCCGCGCGTGGGGGGTGCTACGGCGCTGCGAGGGGATGACGACCCCCTTCCACGCCCGGGTCGGCAGGGAAGTCCCGTTCCGCCCGGGCGTACCGGCATTCAACGGCGTCGGCGGGGAGCTGCTTCGGGGTGGGCTGGCTCGCGGCTGGGGGCGTGCGCGCGCGCAGACGATCATCACCGTTATGAATCGCTGGCTGATGCCTGACCCATACATCCTGCGCGAGGACGTGCGCCGGGAGTACGAGGCGGCGACCAACATGTGGCGGGAGCGAGCGCGGACAGCGCCCATGCAGGCGCTGGCCGACTACCACCGGCTCTATCGGGTGGGCCGGTGGACCGCCGCCGCCCGTAACAACCCGGGCATGGAACGAGCGGCGGTCAGCGTCCTGATGGACAACGCGATGATCCGCGTCGTCGCCCAGCTGCCGGTGTCGGAGCTGCACGACGAGCGGGTGGTCGCCCGCGTGCTCGGTCACCTCAACCCGAAGCTGCAGCGGTTCGTCTTCTGCAACGAGCGGTGGGACTTCGAGCAGACCGGACCAGCCGGGCTGTTGCCGGCCGAGCAATGGGCCGATCGCGCGCCGTTGCCGCTCGTCGCGCAGCGCCGGTCCGGGTTCAGCTGGCGGCTCTCCTACGGCCCGCACCTCTCGGCATACTTCCGCCGGACGATGCTCGCCGACCGGTCGCACCCGCTCTTCGACATCGTCGACTGGGACGCTGCCAACACGTTGCTCGCCGCCGACTCCGAGCGGGCCAAACTGGTCTGGAACATGTACTCCGTCTACTACCTGCTGGGCAACGAGTGGCTGCGCCCGACACCGCCGGACCCCGAGCCGGTGTCGATTCCGCTGCCAACCGCGTAAGGCAACCGGTGAGCACCACGGGCCTGCCGGCCGAGGGACTGCCGCCCGAGAGGGTGCACGAGCTGGTCGCAGCCGCCGGCGCGGACGACGCCGACTGGCGGGCCGGGCGCAGCTGGAGCCTGGTCTATGACTCCCCGGACTGGCACGCGGATCTCGTCGCCCGCGCGGTTGCCACCTATGCGAACGAGAACTCGCTCTCGCACACCGCGTTCCCGAGCGCGGGGCGGTTCGAATCCGCCGTCGTCTCGATGGTCGCCTCGGTCGTGGCACCGGGCGCAGACGCGTTCGGCAGCTTCACCTCCGGCGGCACCGAGTCGATCCTGCTGGCCGTCAAGGCCTACCGCGACTGCGCACCGGACATCGACCGGCCCGAGCTGGCGCTGCCGGCGACGGCCCATCCCGCGTTCGGCAAGGCGGCGCACTACCTGCGGGTCGGCGTGCGCGAGGTGCCGGTCGGGGCGAGCGGAGCCGTCGATCCCGGGGACGTCCGGGCGGCGCTGACGCCGCAGACGATCGCCATCGCCGCGTCCGCGCCGAACTTCCCGTTCGGCGTCGTCGACCCGATCCCCGAGCTCGCCGCCTTGGCCCGCGAGCACGACATCGGACTGCACGTCGACGCCGCGATGGGTGGGCTGTTCCTGCCGTTCCTGGACGCCGCGGGTGTCACCCCGCCGCGATTCGGTCTCGACGTCGACGGCGTCACCTCGGTGTCGGTGGACCTGCACAAGTACGGCTATGGCCCGAAGGGTGGCTCGGTCGTGCTGTTCGGGACCGACGAATTGCGGCGGGCCAGCTACTACATCAGCCTTGGCTGGCCGGGTGGTGCCTACGCGTCGGCGACGTCGGGCGGCACCCGGCCGGTGGGGCCCGCCGCGGGCGCCTTCGCGGCGATGGCTGCGCTCGGCCGCGCAGGCTACCGGCGGCTGGTCGCGGACGTGATGACGACGGCGCGGACGCTGCAGGACGGCCTTCTCGAATCGGGCCCGATGCGCCTGGTCGGCAGGCCGGCGATGAGCGTCTTCGCCGTCACCTCCGACGAGCTGGCGATGACGGCGTTCGCCCGTGGGCTGGAGTCTCGCGGCTGGTGGATCGATGCCCAGACCGAGCCGCCCGCGATCCACTTCGTCGTGTTCCCCCGGCACGCGACGGTGGTGGCCGCGTTCCTCGCCGACGTCGCCGCCGTGCTCGCGGGATCCCTGGAAGACCGAGCGGACGGCTCTTCCTCGTACGGCGTGATGGTACGCGGAGTAGCCAATATTCAGACTTTGCGGGATTATCTCGACAGGCGCTTCGACGACGGGTGGTGGGACCAACGGGCGTGAACGAGCAGGGCGGCGGCGGCCGAGTGGCCGCGCTCGCCCACCGCTTGGGAACGGCGACGCTGGTCCACGCCGGCGTGCGGACGGGCGATGCGCCGGCTGCCGGCGGGCCCGACGCGCGCGAGCGGTCCCACGCCGCATGCGATCCCGCCCTGTGGACCGTCGGCCGCGAGCGGTTGCACGCCCTGCTGCGTGCCGCCGACGACCCCACGACGACGGCCGAGGCGAGCGCGATCGGCATCGAACGCGCCGTCGTCGAGGCCGTGCTCGGCGCGCCGGCCGAACTGCTGGTGCTGCTCGGTGGTGACTCCCGGGTGATCCCGGCCGATGGCCGTAACCCCTACGGCCTGCCGGCCTTCGATCGGGAGCCGCGGGTCCGGCTGTCCTCCTGCACGGCGTCCACCCCCGACGCCCGGGCATTGACCACGGTCGGGGGCTGGCAGCGCCAGGCCGCCGGCCGGTTGGCCCGCGACGGCCTCGACGCCGCGGTCGGCGCACTGCGTGCCGGCGGTGTTGCCGACGTGCGCCGCTGCTTCGACCTGCCCGAGGTCCTCGCGGACCGGATCGCGCTGTCGCCCTCAGGCACCGACGCCGCATCGCTGGTCACGGCCGTCGCGTTCTCCGGTTCCGGCCGGCCGCTGCGGATCATCCTGGTCGGCTCCGGTGAATCCGGCGCCGGCACCGCGCTCGCCGCCGGCGGCCGCCGGTTCCGCGACGTCGCGCCGTTCACGGCCGCGGGCGCCGTCGGCGACCCTCTCCTCGGCATCGACCCGGCTGCGATCACCGTTGTCGACGTCGCGCTGCGCGACGGCGCCGGCCGGCCGCGGCGGGCGTTCGACGTCGAGGCCGAGATCGAGGCCCATCTCGAGGCTGGGATCGATGCCGCCGCCGACGTGCTCGTCGGCGTCATGTACGGGTCCAAGACCGGAATCCGGGTTCCGGATCGGGAATGGGTGCGGCGCTGGCGCTCGCGGCATCCCGACCGGCTGCGCATCATCGTCGACGCGGCGCAGGGTCGCGTCTCTGGCCGCGACACGGCGGAGTTCCTCGACGCCGGAGCGAGCGTGCTGCTCAGCGGCTCGAAGGCGCACGGCGCACCGCCGTTCTGCGGCGCCGTCGTCTTCGATGCCTCGCTGGTGGCCGATTCCGAACGGCTTTCCCGGCTGCCTGCCGGGCTCGCGTGCAGCGTCGCCCGCGCCGACCTGCCGCCGATGCTGCGACACGCCGGCGACGGGTTCGAGCCGATCAACCTCGGCCTGCTCGCCCGCTGGCGGGTCGCGGCCGATGAGTCCGAACGGTCGCGTGACTACGGCCGCTCCGCGCTCGTGGCGCGGCGCGCACTGGTCGCCGCGTGCCGCTCGGCGCTCGCCGACCTCGAGAACATCGTCCTGCTGCCGCCGACACCGGCGGACGACACCATCGTGTCGTTCCTGGTGCGCAGCGAGTACGGCGATCACCGCGTCTTCGGCAAGGCCGGCTGCAGGCAGATCTACGACGCCGTCGTCGCCAACGGTGTCTACATCGGACAGCCGGTCGAGCTCACCGCCGGCGGCCCGGCGGTGCTCCGCGTCGCCGTCGGCACGGCGACGGTGAACGCCACCGTCGCGTCCGGATCCGATCCGGTGCGGTACGCGTCGGGCCAGGCCGCGATCGCCGTCGACGCGATCCGGGACGGCATCCTGACGGCCGACCAGGTCGGCACCGTTCGGGCCGAACCGCTGTTGCGGTCGCTGCTAGAGCCGAGCCTGCTCGGTTAGCCCGAACCTAGCCGAGCGCCGCCCGCAACGCCGCGATGTCCTCCCGCTGCCCCTCCACGCCGCCAGGTGTCTCGAAGATGGCTGGCGCCTTCGCCGCCCGGACAACAGCGGCAAGGGTCTGAACACCGATCTGGCCGGGCCCGATGTTCTCGTGCCGGTCCCGGCCGGATCCGGCCGGGTCCTTCGAGTCGTTGGCGTGCACCAGGTCGATCCGGCCGGTGATCGCGAGCACCCGGTCGACGATGCCGTCGAGCTCCTCCCCGCCGGCGTGGGCATGGCAGGTGTCGAGGCAGAATCCGACGCCGAACTCGCCGACGGCGTCCCAGAGCATCGCCAGCCGGTCGAAGCGACGCGCCATCGCGTTGTCGCCGCCGGCGGTGTTCTCGATCAGGATCGGCACCTCGAACTCGCCCCGCTCGAAGACCTTGCGCCAGTTCTCGAAACCGACAGCGGGATCGTCGTCGGCACCGAGGTGCCCGCCGTGCACGATCAGCCCGCTGGCACCGATCGTTGCTGCCGCTTTCGCGTGTGTCGCAAGCAGTTTGCGGCTCGGAATGCGAATTCGATTGTTCGTCGTCGCGACGTTGATCAGGTACGGCGCATGGACGAAGACGAGCGTGCCGGCCGCGCGCAGGGTCGCGGCATCCGCGCGCGGCTGCGGGGCCTTGAAGCTCTGCGGGTCGGCCAGGAAGAACTGCACGACGTCGGCGGCACGGGCCGCCGCCTGGGCGAGTGGATCGCCGGCGTCGACGTGCGCACCGACCGGGATCGCGGATGCGGCGGCCATGGGCTGCAGGCTACCGACGCCCACCGACGACCCATCCGCGAGATCGCGGTTCACCACCAGACACGCCGGGCACAGCGGTGGTCAGCTGCGATCTCGGCGAAGCGGGCCCGCCGCCGTCCAGGTGTGGACGGCGGAGCGTGAGCGTCGCCCGGTGCGTTATCCTCATGCGGTCTGGCCTGGTACTTCGCCGGGGCAGACGACGCGCAACCCTCCTGCCGCAGAGAGCCTGCGGCCGCCCCGAGTCCATAGGAGGTGAGTGGCTGTTGCGTCACTACGAGCTGATGGTGATCCTCGACGCCGATCTCGAGGAGCGCACTATCGCACCGTCACTGGACACGTTCCTCAACGTGGTGAAGAACGACGGCGGGACGGTCGAGAACGTCGACATCTGGGGACGTCGTCGCCTCGCCTACGAGATCGACAAGCGGGTCGAGGGCATCTACGCCGTCATCGACCTGCAGGCCGAGCCGGCGACCGTCACCGAACTTGACCGCCAGCTGAACCTCAACGATGCGATCCTGCGCACGAAGGTTGTCCGGCCGGACAAGCAGTAAGCCGTCGCGGCGGCCGCTAGCCTTCGGGTTCTCTCACGCGAACGGCCGGGATCGCGCCGCCCACCGCGGCCAAGCTGATCAGCAGACCTCGCGGCGAATGCCCGCCGCGACCGACTTGCGGCAGCCCTGCTGTCGCGGCAGAGGAGTTCATCCCATGGCAGGCGAGACCCTCATCACCGTCGTCGGCAACCTGACCGCCGATCCCGAACTGCGGTTCACGACGACCGGCGCCGCCGTCGCCAACTTCACCGTCGCCTCGACCCCGCGCACCTTCGACCGGCAGACCAACGAGTGGAAGGACGGCGACGCGCTGTTCCTGCGCTGCTCGGTGTGGCGGCAGGCGGCCGAGAACGTCGCCGAGTCGCTGACCCGCGGCGCCCGGGTGATCGTGAGCGGCCGGCTCAAGCAGCGATCGTTTGAGACCAAGGAAGGCGAGAAGCGCACCGTCGTCGAGTGCGACGTCGACGAGATCGGACCATCACTGCGCTACGCGACCGCGAAGGTGAACAAGACCGCGCGTGGCAGCAGCGGCAGCGGCGGAGGCGGCGGATTCGGCGGTTCGGGCGGCGGTTCCGCCGAGGACCCGTGGTCGACCGGCGGTTCGGGCGGCGGTTCAGGTGCTGCCCAGGGCGGCCAGCCGGGCGGCTCCCATGCCGGCGCCCAGGGCGGATCGGACGGCTCCTCCGACGAGCCGCCGTTCTAGTGTGGTCTGTCTGGGATATGACCTGGCGGTGCCTGTGGCGCGCAGGCGGCGCCTCGCCGCGTTGTCGTCGTCGGCCATAGCCACGGCTATGACCTCCTCCTCCGCCTCGCGATACATCCGCCTGGATCACCACACCCACCGCCGCATAGCCCAGACAGACCACTAGATCGCCACCGTCAACGCCGGCCGTGGTCGCGCCGTCGCCACAGCGCCGGCCGTGAGCACAACGAAAGGAGAGCACCAGCGACATGCCGAAACAACCAGTGCGCAAGCTGAAGAAGAAGGTCTGCGTGTTCTGCAAGGACAAGGCGACCTACATCGACTACAAGGACACCACCCTGCTGCGCAAGTACATCTCCGACCGGGGCAAGATCCGGGCCCGCCGGGTCACCGGCAACTGCAACCAGCACCAGCGCGACGTCGCCACGGCGATCAAGAACAGCCGCGAGATGGCGTTGCTGCCCTACACCAGCACCGCCCGCTAGTGTCTCGTGTCGGAAGTATGTTCACCGTCTGCGGCGCCATGATGCACACCGGCAGCGTTGTCCTCATCACTCGTAACTCCGCTACGAGCTCCTCGTCCGCACTGTACGCCTTGTCGGACGCACATCCGGATCACCGCATCCGGCAAACGACTTCGTTCACAGGACGCTAGGAGCGCGGAACGATGAAGCTGATTCTGACCCACGAGGTCGGCAAGCTCGGCGGTCCCGGCGACGTCGTCGAGGTCAAGGACGGCTACGGCCGCAACTACCTGATCCCGCGCGGCTTCGCGATCGCGTGGACCAAGGGCGGACAGATGCAGGTCTCGACGATCAAGCGTGCGCGCGACTCCCGCGAGGTGCACGATCTCGGTCAGGCCCGGGAGATCCGGTCCCAGCTCGAGGCACTGACCGTCACCCTGCCGGCCAAGGCCGGCGGCGGCGGCCGGCTGTTCGGCTCGGTCACGGCCGTCGACGTGGTCGGCGCGATCAAGGACGCCGGCGGCCCGGAGGTCGACCGGCGGCGGGTGGACCTGCCCGGCCACATCAAGTCGGTGGGCAGCCACCAGGTCGCGGTCCGGATCCATCCCGAGGTGATCGCGAGCCTGGCGGTCGAGGTCGTCGCATCGAGCTGATGGCCTGAGCCCGCACCGACTCCGGCTGGTCGTCGGACTCCGGCGCGGCGTCGAACGGGCGAAACTTTCTGCCGTCCACATGCCGTCGACGGTGACGCCGCAGGCCAGCACCGGTGCCGCGCGCAGATTGCCGCCGTCGTCCACAGGAACTCCACCGTGAGCGCACACGGATACGGCCAGTTCCCCACAGCTTGTCGACGGCGCCGTCCACCGGGCGCATTGAGCCCGGTGGGGCCGAGTCCCTAGGCTCGGTGCGGTCGCGATCAGGGCGCGGTGCAGTCTCGGTTCGGTTCGCAAGGGCGGACACGCCGCCAGCCGATCTTGTCGGTACCGACCGGTATGACACGTATGTGGTTCGGGTGGTACAGGGGCAGGCGGCAACGCCGAGCGCCGGCGGGAATGCGGGTCGAAGGTTCCCGGCGGGGCAGCGGGCGCAGGGGGAGGCACGGGTGGCAGTCGTCGACGACCGGGGTGTCGCCACCCAGTCGCCGGAGTTCGACCGCCAGCCGCCGCAGGACATCGGCGCCGAGCAGTCCGTGCTGGGCGGCATGCTGCTGTCGAAGGACGCGATCGCAGACGTCGTCGAGGTGCTGCGGGCCACGGACTTCTACCTCCCCACACACCGGATGATCTACGACGTCGTCCTCGACCTGTACGGCCGCGGCGAGCCGGCCGATCCGGTGACCGTCTCCGCCGACCTGCAGCGCCGGGGCGAGCTGCTGCGCATCGGTGGGTCGTCGTATCTGCACACGCTGATCTCGGCGGTGCCGACCGCCGCCAACGCCGGTTACTACGCGCAGATCGTCTCCGAGCGCGCGGTGCTGCGTCGGCTGGTCCAGGCCGGCACCCGGATCGTGCAGCTCGGCTATGGCGCGGCGTCGGGATCGGGTGACGTCGACGAGGTCGTCGACCGGGCCCAGGCAGCTGTCTACGAGGTCACCGAGGCGCGGACCAGCGAGGACTACGTCCGGCTGCAAACCCTGCTGCAGGGCACGATGGACGAGATCGACGCGATCGCGTCGCGGGGCGGCATCGCTGGCGGCGTCCCAACCGGGTATGCCGAGCTGGACGAGATCACCAACGGCCTGCATCCGGGCCAGATGGTGATCGTGGCGGGCCGCCCAGCCGCTGGCAAGTCGACCGTCGGGTTGGACATCGCGCGGTCGTGCTCGATCAAGCACGGCATGACGTCGGTGATCTTCTCACTCGAGATGAGCAAGTCTGAGATCACCATGCGGCTGCTCTCGGCCGAGGCGCGGGTGCCGTTGCGTAACATGCGCTCGGGCCACATGAGCGATGACGACTGGGCGCGGCTGGCCCGGCGGATGAGTGAGGTCGCCGACGCGCCGCTCTATATCGACGACTCGCCGAACCTGACCATGATGGAGGTCAGGGCCAAGGCACGCCGGTTGCGTCAGCGGCATGACCTGCGCCTCGTCGTCGTCGACTACCTGCAGCTGATGACGTCGGGGAAGCGGGTGGAGTCGCGGCAGCAGGAGGTCAGCGAGTTCTCCCGGTCGCTGAAGCTGCTGGCCAAGGAGCTCGACGTCCCGGTCGTCGCGTGCGCCCAGCTCAACCGTGGTCCGGAGCAGCGCACCGACAAGAAGCCCTTGCTGGCCGACCTGCGCGAATCGGGCAGCCTCGAGCAGGACGCCGACATCGTGGTGCTGCTGCACCGCGAGGACATGTACGAGCGGGAGTCTCCCCGCACCGGCGAGGCCGACCTGATCCTGGCCAAGCACCGCAACGGCCCCACCGGCACCGTCACGGTCGCCTTCCAGGGCCACTACAGCCGCTTCGTCGACATGCAACCCGCCTGATTGCCGCGCCGGAGCCAATTTGAGAATGACGAACAGTTCGTGAGAACACTTGAGAATTCGGCCCGATCGATGTGGCGTTCTTGATAACGATCATGGCCACGGTGGCCGCCACGGATCGTCGAACAGTCTTGCGCCGGCGCTGATGCCTTGTACGACACCGTTGCCGGGTTCTGGCAGCGCACGGCACCGTCAAGAAACGGATACGCGAAATGGGGGTCCGGCGGGTGCCGGGCGCGACAAGATCGACAGTGCCTCGAGTGTCTGGTCAGACCCAGCGGACTCGGCCGCCGCGCAGCCAGAAGTGGCACCGGCGCTCGGCCCGCACGTCCACCGAGGGCGCCAGCGACGGCAGGCCACCCCGGCCCGCGCTCAGCCGCCACCGGGCCTGGTCCGGATGGGCGAGGTTGAGTTCGATCACGTGCCCCCGCCCGCAGGGGCAGGCCAGCACCGCCCACTTGCCCGGCTCGCCCAGCTGGTAGGCGCGGCGCGGATTCAACGTCGCGGGAAGGTCGCCGCGACCGCCGAGCCGCACGACCTGCGTCAGGCGGGCCCGCGGTTGCCGGCGCAGCCGCCGGGACCAGTTGAGGCCGGCGAATGCGATCAAGGGGAGGGGATTGTTCACGACCGCTCCCCGAACGGCGGGGTGGGCCACATCAGGTCCAGATACGGGTCACGCTGACCTCGCGCGAGGTAGGCCGGGTCGCTGCAGAAACAGCCCGGCCGCTGCGAGATGCGGTTGCGGCGCAGGTCGCCGACGTGCGGTCGAAGCAGCATCTCGGTGGCCTCGGTCGAGCCGATGCCGCTCAGTCGCAGGAGAAACTCGGTGGCCGCCATCGCCGCGGCCAGGGTGGTGAGGGTGGCCACGGCCGGCTGGGGTGTCGCCGCCGCCGCCACGTAGCCTTCGCCGGCGAGCGCCTTGCGCGCGTCTGGGTCGAGGTTCTCGGCGTAGGCGAGGGCGGCGTCGAGTCGGCCGCGGCACAGCAGGCACGCGGTGCCCGGTCCGACCCAGGTGACCCGCTCGTCGATCTCGACGTGGGCACCCGCGATCTCGTCTGCGGATTCGCAGACGGAGACGAGTACGGCGAGGTCTACGACGACGGCCAAGTGTGCGTAGGCGTAGCGATTGAGGATAGCCGGGCTCCGTGACCGTCGACGCAGCTGAACACGACGTCAGCGTGCTGGATGGCGTGGAGCGCCTGTGGGTCGTGCAGCGGTGCCTTGACTTCGCTGATCCGGGTGCCGAGTCCGATGTCGCGCAGGTGCTGTCCAAGGACCTCGACCTTGGGCCTGCCCACGTCGGCGACCCGCATGCCGTGTCCACGGGTCGGGGTCGGGCCGGTGACGACGTCGTCGTCGACCAGGCACAGGCCTCCGACACCGATGCGCGCGAGCTGGACGGCGACGGCCGAGCCGGTGCCACCGGCACCGATGACCGCGGCGTTGACCGCGTGCAGGGTGCGCTGGCCGTCGGTGCCGAGCATGCGGACCTGCCGGTCGAAGACGTCGACATCGCTCGCGCTGTCAAGCGCTTCGCAGCCGACACTGTCGGCGTCAACTGCCGGTGCGTCGGGTTCGGGGGGCAGCAGCAGCCGCATAGCGCTGCCGGCGACCCGGATGGCGTCGACGGTGACGAAGGTCGAGGCCGGCGCGCCGGCACTCGCACCGACGTCAGCAACAGCACCAGTGCCGAACACGCACAGGCGGGCCACGGCCGCCGGGGCGGTGCTGCGACCAGCCACGACGACCGAGGCGTAGGCGGCTGCGCCGAAGCTGCGGGCGGCGGCGGCGAGTGCAGCGTCAACGTCGTCGTCGTAGGCGGAGAACGCGGCGTGCCCGCCCGGGTGCGTGTGCACGAAGACGGGGACGCCGCCGCCGCTGACGTCGGCGCGAAACGCCGGCACCCACCCGGTGGAGGCGATGGATAGGCCGAGCGCGGTGCGCTGGAAGTAGGCCTCCTCCGGCACCCACGTGAGCGTGCGCGTCGACAGCGTCACCGTCACCCGGCCTGCGCTGGCTTGTCCGGCACCGGCCGGCCACTGACTGGCTCGTCCAGCACTGGCCCCGGTGGCGCCAGCGTGGAACGTGGCGGGGTCGCCGGTGAGCGTGGCCGCCAGCACCGCGGCCGTCTCGTCGCCGGCGTCGAGGGATGCGGCGAGCGGATCGAACTGGTCCTCGGTGAGCGCGAGGCGGGTCACCATCAGTGCCCTCCGGCCTGCCGCAGGCAGCGCCGCACGTAGGCCAGGTAGGTCTCGAGGTTGTCGACTCCGGGTCGCCACTGCCCCGCGATGTGGCGGCTCCACCGCTGCCAGGTGCGGGCCTGGACGGTTTCGTTGAGCTCGGTGCCGAGTATCGGGCTGCCGGCAGCGGCGCTTATGTGCGGCGCGGCCCAGAACATGTCAGGTGTGGCGTCGGGAAACCCGAACGGCAGACGGACCAGCAGGTCGACGTTGGCTGGGTTCAGGCCGGGGGCGGTGGCGAACCCGGCGATCACCAGGTCCGCGAAGCCTCCGTCGACGGTGACGGTGTAGGTCAGCCCGGACTCATCGAGGAACTGCTTGTCCTGTTCGCGCAGTATCGAGGTCACTCCAGCGGTCACGGCCGCCCCTCCCGGGCGACTCGGTGGTCGTGCCGCACAGTGCCGGGGTTGATGACCCGCGGCACGGTGAAGAAGCGCATCTTGGGCTCGAGCTCCACGACCTGGTTGTCCTGGATGAGCTCGTCGAGCTTGTCGACGATGTCAAGCCACAGATCGCGGTCTGCGCCCACGGGAGGCTTGGCGAGCTCCCGCACCTGCGCGCCGGTCAGCTCGTGGCTGTGCGCCTCGTATTTCGTGCCGTCGATGAAGATCGGCACCTTCTCGGGCTTGTGTGCCTTGGTGGTCTGGGACTCGGTCGCCATGCGCTTCCTCCTTGCTCGAACTGGGTACTGCCTTGTGCCATAGAGCATACACAACAACATAAAGCTTGCTATATTGCGGTATCAACGACATGATTCAGGCTTACAGCGCGCGCGTCGATCGCGCACTGACCATTGAGAGGGGAGTTGTCCGTGAGCAAAACCCGCGTAACGACCATCCGTCAGCCCGCAGGTCAGGCCGAGGAACTGGAGTTCGTTGCCCGAGTCGACGGCATCGCCGCGTCGGAGTTGATCCGCGAGGCGATTGCAGCCCACCTCGACAAGCGCCGCTCCGATCCCGACTTCCAGGCGCGCCTGCGTGAGCGGATTGCCGCTGACCAGCAGATCCTCAAGCGGCTCGCCGAGTAGCAGCCACTACCCGACCGCACGCACCGACACCGCATCCGCGAACGCAGCACCCACCGACGCACCGGAGAGGACGACGATGATCCACTACCTGGGCCTGCCCGACTTCCTGATCATCGCCGAGGCGGTCCTCGAGGTCCCGGCAGAAGACCTGTACCGGACCTGCGACATTGGTGCCGCGGAGTCGGCTCTGAACGCTCCCGCCGCCGGGTTCGGCACGTTCGAGGCGTACCCGACGATGGCCCAGAAGGCCGCCGTGCTCACTTTCCGTCTGTGCCGCAACCACCCGCTGGTCGACGGCAACAAGCGCGTGTCCTACCTGGCGCTGCACGAGTTCGTGGCCCGCAACGACTGCCCGTGGACGCCGCCGCCGGGCGACGACCCCGCCGGCGACGAAACGGTCAAGATCATGTGGGACCTGGCTGCCGGGCACCTGACCGAGCAGCAGTTGACCATCTGGGTCGCGCAGCGGATCGGCGCGACCGATGACTGATCCCGAACCCACCGATCCGTCGCCCGGACCGGCCTCCGCGCCGGTAAGCGACGGAGCACCATTCGACGTCAGTGCGGTCGGCGACCGACCCGTGCCACGGCTGTACCTCGCCAGTCCGCTCACCGGCCTGAGCGAGTCGCGCCGCAGGGAGCTGAGCCTCCGCATCCGGGTCGTCAAGAGCGCCGTCGTCGACGTGACGATGACCGAACGCCCGGACGAGGAGCAGTGGCCGGTCTCGGTGTATGCGCCCTGGGAACACACGTCACCTTGGGGCGCCGCCGGGCTGTCGCCGCAAACCATCTACGACCACAACCTGGATCATCTGCTCGACTGTGACGGCCTCGTCATCGTCACCGACGGCACGTGCAGCGCCGGCATCGGCCAGGAGATCGAGTGGGCCGTGCGCTCGGGCATCCCGATCCTCTACCTTTCCGACACCGAGGCCAGCAGACAGATCCGCGGCACCCCGCACTCGATCGCCGAACGGACTTGGACCGACGCGGAGACCATGGCTGCTCACGTGCGCAACTGGCTGTCGGTCGAACGCGCGCAACTGCAGAACGGACCGCGTCGACGCGTCGACCGCGACCTGGCATACGTGAAGGTGACCGCCCAGCTCGAGGTTGCGTGGAAGTCCGCCGCCAACCCCACCGCGATCGCCGCCCAGCTCGGCCTGCACCCGGATGCGGTGTGGAGCCTGATCAAGTCCCCAGCGCGGGTCGCGCTGACGCCGTGGTGGACGGTCTGCGAGCTCGCCGCCGAGCTCGGGGTTTCCCTAGAGGCGCGCCGTGCCCTGACCTTCTTGGAAAGCCGCGCCTGGACGAAGGCCGCGGAGGACGGGTCCTGGACGTCGAAGGCGGCCGAGCGCAGCCGGGCCCACGCGGTGGGCTATCAGGCCGCCGACTTGGAGCTTCCCGCCACCTGGGCAGCGTTGTACCGGCAGCTCGCCGGCGACGACGGCGGGCCGCCTGCGTCGTAGGGACGACGCGCGGCCACGGTGCCGGGCTCGTAGCAGCCTTTCCAAGCGCACCAGCCCTCGGGGCCGCAGGGCGAGCACCAAGTCCTCTGGGGCCCACTCGACGGTGCAAGCCAGCTGGGCGACCGCTGGCGACGCGTCGTTCGGACTCGCCCGGCTATGTCCGCGTCTGGAAGCGAAGTAGGTGCCACCGGACCAGGTCTAGATCCGTGGCGGCGGAGTCGGCAGCCTCTGCGTCGTGCAACATCGCGACCAGCTCGCGCTCGCGCGCCTCGAGCTGCCGCTGGATGTTGTAGAAGTTCGCGCGACAGTTCGGTCCGCAGAACAGCGCCGGACGGCCGCCTTGGGATGATCGATAGTCGACCAGCTTGCTGCATGATGGGTACAGGCACGTCGCGCGACGGCTCAGCGCGGCATTCCTGCCAGGCCGGTAGCGCAAGGGGGCCGGTGCCTGCTTGGGTCTCGCATTCCCTTATGTATAGCCGATTACGACACCTCGGTTGACAAACTTTACGATTCGACGACTCCTGACGGCCACTTCGCTCACGCCTACCGTCTCCGCGAAGCAGTAGACCGAGGATTTTATCCTGCTATCAACGTTGAGTTGAGGTGTTGGCTCCTCCGGCAGGCAATCGACGAGCTTTACGGTCGCGGTGCCTGAAACTCTTGCGCTGGGGGATCTGGCCGCATTACGGTTTACAGGCGGGAAGAGTTCCGAGCCGGACGCCAAGCGATCCCCCGACTTGCCGGCATAGCGAAGGCGCCACCGTTGCAGCGGCAGCGCCTTCTAGGGGGGAGCCCTTCCGTCAGCACTGGCCGCACCGAAGGGAAGAGTCCACATGGCTCGCACAATACCGATCGCCCCTGCGACGACGCCTGATCGACAGCGAGGTGCCGAATGTGCTGCGGCGCCTCGTCGCGCACGGGCACCTGACCGAGCCACAAGGCGCGATCGCGCTCGCCGGCTTCATCGACCTGGAGCTGACTCGCTTCCCCGCAGCCGGCCTGCGACCGAGGATGTGGGAATTGCGGCACAACCTCACCGGATACGACGCGACCTACGTCGCGTTGGCCGAGCAGCTGCAGGTGACAAGCCTGCTGACCACTGATGCCAGACTGGCGCAGGCTCCGGGAATCGCGTGTGCCGTCGAGGTGCTCTGAGCGCGGGGAGCGTCGTCCTGCCACATCGCAACGGGCGAAGGGAAGCAGCATCTCCGGCCAGCTCAGTCACGCCGTACCCGGGCTTGGCCGCCCAACTAGACACGTCGCATGACGTGCAGCAGGTAGTCCTTCCGGTTCAGCGGATTGTGATCGGACCGCGGCCGGGTCGGGAACGTGCCGCGGACCCACTCGTAGCGATCGAACGTGCATTCCAGCACGCCCTCGCCCCGAGTCAGCGCAGGCAGTTGTTGCCGTAGGTCGTGCACCCGCGCCGCGGGAATCGCACCCTCCAGCGTGCAGGACGAGCCCCGCATTGCTGGAGCCCGCGGAATGGCACGCAGCCGTGCCAGTGCCGGCAAGATCGGTCCGAACGTGTCCGCCGGGATCTCGAGCTGAAAACGGTACATCGGCTCGTACACGCTGGTGGCGGCCTGCTTTAGTGCGTTCAGCAGGACCAGCGGCGTTAGCTTGCGGAAATCGCCGGCAGTGCTCGACATGCTGGCATCGAACGTGCCATGGGCGTGACTCTGGCGCGGCCAGTAACCGGAATGCGTCATGGTGACGGTGCAGTCGGTGACCTGCCATCCGTAGATTCCTTGCCGGAGCGTCTCCTGCACCGTGTCTTCGACGGCGGTGAAGAACGCGAGCGGCATCGACCCGAGCTGGACCCCCAGCCTGAACGCGACGCCGGAGCCGACCGGAGCCGGTTCGATGCGCAAGCCCACCGTCGCGAGGAACGGATTGGGCTCCTTGTCGATCGTCTCGACGGCCGCGCCGGTGCCGATCGGCCGCTCGATGCAGATCGTCGTTGTCTCGCGGAAGGTGACCCTGATGGCAAACTCGTTCGCCAGCGTCGTCTGGATGACCTCTTTCTGCACCTCGCCGTAGAGCGAGACGAAGATCTCCTGCCGAAGGTCGTCCTGGCGCAGGTTGATCAGCGGATCCTGCTCGGCCAGTTGCGCCAGCGCCACGCGCAGCGCGCCCTTGTCGGCACGGCGGCGTGGAACGACGACCGTCTCCAGCGTCGGGGGGGAGAAATAGTGGTGCCCTGCAGATGTCGTTCGCGGCTCGCCGATCTCGTCACCGATCTGGACGTCGTGCAGACCCCAGAGCTTGCCAATCTGGCCGGCAACCAACGATTGAGCCCGCACAGTGGAGCCGCGCTCGAACACGCTGATCGAGGTGATCTTCCCGGCGTCATTTCGGCGCAGCTGCGGTCGGTCTCGTACTCGCAGGGTCCCTGAGAACATGCGAACGTAGGCAATCTTCTCTCCGGCGAGCCCACGGTCGACCTTGAACACCGTACCCGAGGGTGGGGCATCGACATCGGCTTCGGTCGCTGAGAGCAGCTCTGTGATACCGGTGATCAGCGAATCTACGCCGGCGCCGGTGATGGCCGAGCCGAAGAACACCGGATGCACCAGCGCCCGCTTCGCCTGTGCCGCAAGCACCTCGCCGAGCTGATCGGAAGAGACCGCCGCCTCGTCGTTGACGTACGCGGCCAGAAACGCGGCGTCGTGGTCGGCACGTAGATCGATCAGCCTGGACGTGAAGCCGGCGTCATCGACGTGCGGTGAATACCGGGCGTTACGGGTGCCCAGCTCACTGGTTGATCCCATCGGGATGACTGCCGCGGTCAATTTCTCGGAAATGCTCTGCAACGCTCCCTGATAGCGCGCGCCACCTCGATCGATCTTGTTCACGAAGATGAGGGTGGGAATGTGCAGTCGCTGCAGGGCCCGCATCAACACCCGGGTCTGCGCCTGCACGCCCTCCACGGCGGAGACGACCAGCACGGCTCCGTCGAGCACGTTCAATACCCGCTCCACCTCGGCGATGAAATCCGGGTGGCCGGGCGTGTCGATCAAGTTGACCGTGACGTCATCGACGACGAAGGACACGACGGCGGACTTGATCGTGATGCCGCGTTGCCGTTCCAGCTCCAAAGAGTCGGTCTGGGTGCTGCCGTCGTCGACCCGGCCAATCTCGTCGATGACGCCGGCGGCGTAGAGCAGCCGCTCGGTCAGGCTTGTCTTACCCGCGTCTACGTGCGCCAGGATCCCCAGGTTCAACGTTCTCATGCCGCGTCATGTCCTCTAGATCGGTGACAGACCTCTCCCGGGTGGACATGAACGCTGGGCGCATGCGGGTCTCCTTACTCGCTGGGCAGTTGTGGTGAGTGCAGCAGATCGCGATGGCAGCGGGCAACCGGTTTGGGCCTGGGCGCGGGCGGTGGCGTCCTCAGGGCTGGCGGTGCGTGTCAGGAGGGCGGTGCGAAGAACTCGAGGGCGATCCCGTCCGGATCGCGGAAGGAGAGCCCGGAGCCGTAGTGCGCATCGACGATGCCGCCGTGCGCGAGTCCGAGACCCTCGAGACGGGCCTGCCAGGCGGCCAGTTCGGCGCGGTCCTGGCACCCGAAGCTGACGTGGTCCAGGCCGGGGCGGCGTTCGTCGAAGTCGCCGTCCACCGGGCTCGGGTGGGTGTGCAGGCCGAACAGCTGACCCCCGTCGAGCGCGAATACGGTGTGATGGAATCCGCCGATCTCCTCGTCCTCGTCCAGCACCGGATCGGCGGCGAACAGCGCGGCGTACCAGCGGGTACTGCGTTCGAGGTCGGTAACGGTGATCGCCACGTGGGCGATCGAGGGGAAGGCGGGCACGGGCGAGTTCCTTTCGCGGGCCTCGGCACGATCTGGGCCAAGTCTCGACCTCGGGCGGACAGGACACACCGCCCGATCGGGCTAGCGACTGCCCGACCGGACGCCCTCGCAAATCACGGCTGGGCGTCCGGCTCGGGTAGTGTCGCCGTTTGCAAGCAGTGACGTACCCGAGGAGGTGAGACCCGTTACCGCCATATCAGGCCGGGTGCTCTCAACCCACGGCCGTGCGGTCCGCCGGGCGTAGGTGACCGAGAGAGCGCCCACCGGCATCCCGAGAGGCGCTCTCGTGTCAGCTTCATCGTCACCCTCCGCTCTGTCCGCCGTCGCCAGCACGCTACGGGCCGCCGGCTGCGTCTTCGCCGAGGACGAGGCGCGGCTGTTCATCTCCGCCGCACGGTCGCCGGCCGACCTGGCCGCCATGGTGGACCGACGAGTCGCCGGCCTGCCGCTGGAACACGTCCTTGGCTGGGCGCAGTTCTGCGGCCTGAGGGTCGCCGTGGACCCCGGAGTGTTCGTGCCCCGCCGCCGCACCGAGTTCCTCGCCCGCGAGGCCGCCGCGCTCGTGCCGCCACGGGCGATCGTCGTTGACCTGTGCTGCGGCTCGGGCGCGATAGGTGTGGCGCTGGTCGCGGCCGCTGGGACCGTGAACCGGATCGAGTTGCACGCCGCGGACATCGACCCCGCTGCGGTGCGATGCGCCCGGGGCAACATCGCCGCTGCGGGTCAGGTGTACGAAGGGGACCTGTTCGAACCGCTGCCCGCGCGGCTGCGCGGCCGGATAGACGTCCTGGTCGCCAACACGCCCTACGTTCCCACCGAGGCGATCGCGATGATGCCGCCGGAGGCGCGCCTGCACGAGCCACGGCTGGCGCTCGACGGCGGCGTTGACGGCTTGGATGTCCAGCGGCGGGTGGCTTCTGCTGCGCCCCGATGGCTCGCACCCGGCGGCCACCTGCTGGTGGAGACCAGCGATCGCCAGGCTCCGCAGGCCGCCGATATCTTCGCCAGCCGCGGCCTGCTGCCACGGGTCGCGAGGTGTGCGGAGCTGGCCGCCACCGTCGTCATCGCGACCCTTCCCGAAGGACACCGGTCAGGCGTCCGCCGTGCGCCGGGCGAGTACGGCGCGCCAGCCGATGCGCTCCGCCCGCGCGAACTCGACGACGTTGAGCACGGCGAGAATCACCGCGAGCCCGATCAGCGCCGCGAGCGCCGGCACGTATCGCGCCGCGGGCAGGGCGATCAGGACGACGCCGGCCGCCGTCAGCCTCGTCACCGACACCAGCATCGACACCGAGTACGGATGCGCGTGCCATATCCCGCGAAGGTTCATCGGGGCGCCGAGCACCAGCCGCGCGCCCCAATACGAGCCGGCGAACAGCAGCGCCCGATCGCCGTAGACGTCGGGCAGGGCGAGGGCCATGAACAGGCCGGCCAGGGCGATGGCGAAGATGCCGAGCCGCAGCCTCGGGCGATCGACGTCGTGCAGGTTCGCCTGGACCGACGTGCCGACCCACACCCAGTAGACCGGGACGAAGACGATGAGCGCGCGCACCAGGCCGGCGACGGAGTGATCCTGTGCCAGCAGTGTCGAGGTCTCGGTGACGGCGAAGACGAAGACCAAATCGAAGAACAACTCGCCCCAGCTGACCCGTTTCTCAGGCGGTCCCGGCGGCCGGGAAGGTTCGGGCACCGGCGCAGAAGGTTCGGGCACCGGCGCGGCGCCGATCTCCGGGCCGGATTCGTTCCCGCTCACACCGGGAAAGCTACCTGCCCGCCGCCTCGGCCCGGCCTTCCAGTGCGCCGACTCATTCCGCCAGGATGACGGCGACACCGATCCCCTGTGGATCACCGACATGCCGTCGATAGGTAGCCGAACGACCCGAACCCGAGGAGTTCTGATGAGCATGACCGACGACCTGCTGGCCAACAACGCGCGCTACGCGTCCGGGTTCGCAGGCGGCCTGCCGATGCCGCCCGCCAAGCATGTCGCCGTGCTGGCCTGCATGGACGCGCGGCTGGACGTGTACCCGATGCTCGGGCTCGAGCCGGGCCAGGCGCACGTCATCCGCAACGCCGGCGGGGTGGTGACCGGCGACGCGATCCGGTCGATCGCCATCAGCCAGCGGCTGCTCGGGACGACCGAGATCATCCTGATCCACCACACCGACTGCGGCATGCTGACCTTCAACGACGAGCAGTTCCGCTCCGACATCGAGAAGGACGCCGGTGAGCGGCCGAGCTGGAACTCCGAGGCGTTCTCCGATCTCGACGCGAACGTTCGGGAGTCGATCGAGCGGATTACCTCGAGCCCGTTCCTGCCGCACACCGACCAGGTGCGCGGGTTCGTGTTCGACATCGGCTCGGGCGAGTTGCGTGAGGTGGCCGCGGCCTGAGGTCTGTCACCCGCCGGGTGCGAACAGGCAGAACGGATGGCCGGCCGGGTCGAGCATGACCCGCACCAGCTGCTGCGGCTGGAACTCGGCGAGGGTCGCCCCTGCGCCGACGGCGTGTGCCACGGCAGCATCGAGGTCGTCGACGGCGACGTCGAGGTGCAGCATCAGCTGCTGCTTGCCGGGTTCGCTCGGCCAGGTCGGCGGCTGGTAGTCGGCCTCGAACTCGAAGTTCAGCGTCGGCGCCGCCGTGCCGGCCGGTGGCCGCATCTGGGCCCAGCCGTCGGTAGTGGGCATTCCGGGTCGCGGACCCTCCGACGTCGCGACCTGCCAGCCGAGCAGGCGGGCGTAGAACGCCGCTAACTCCCGGGGGTCCGGCGCGGCAATGGTGACGGCGGCGACCTGCAGGCTCGGCCGCGTCATCTGTCCCTCCATCGGGGCTGGGCGCTGGGCGCGATCGCGGCAGCACCGCGATGGCCCGCGCCGTCGTCGTCCGCAATGGTAGCCACGAACGCTGCAAGGCCTTGACCTTGACGCCGCGTCAACATCTACCGTCGGAGATACGACGCGATCAGGGGGACCAGGCGTGGAGTGGGCGATTCAGGATGTGGCCAGGGCGTCCGGCACGACCAGCCGAGCGCTGCGGCACTACGGCGCGGTGGGGCTGCTCGCGCCGAGCCGGGTCGGCAGCAACGGATACCGCTATTACGACCAGGCCGCCCTGGTGCGGTTGCAGCGGATCCTGCTGCTGCGCGAGCTGGGTCTCGGCCTCGCCTCCATCGGCCGGGTTATCGACGGGCAGCAGGATGCCGCAGCCGCGCTGCGGACGCACCTGCGGCTCCTCGAGGCCGAATGGGAGCGGCTGGCCCGCCAGATCGAGTCGGTCCGAACGACCCTGCGCAAGACCGAGAGAGGTGAGCAACTGATGGCAGCCGAGGCATTCGACGGCTTCGATCACACGCAGTACAAGGACGAGGTGATCGAACGCTGGGGCCAGGACGCGTACGACAGGAGCGCGCGCTGGTGGGAGTCGCAGAGCGGCGCAGAGAAGGCGGCGCACCAGCAACGGCACGAGGACATCGCCACCGACTGGGGCGCGGCCAATCGTTCCGGCGCTCCCGTCGACGGCGAGGTCGCACAGGGGATCGCTGCGCGCCACGTCGACTGGCTGTCTGAGTCGGTGCCGCCGAGCAAGGGCTACGTCGCCAACATCGGCGACATGTACGTCGCCGATCCCCGGTTCGGGAACAACTACGACCAGCACGAACCGGGTACGGCCGCATACGTCCGCGATGCGCTGAAGGTCTACGCCGAGCGCAGCCTGTAGAACCAGAGCGGTCAGTGCCCGCGGGCGTGACCGCGCCGTGCAGGGGAAACAGGATGGCGTCGACATTCCCGCGCGAATGCGCTAGCTAACAGTCGAGTCACGGCGCGCCAGCGTACAACGGGGGGACGATGAAGCTTCGCCACGCCGGCTCCGCTGCGATCGCGATCACCACGATGCTCTTCGGCACGCTACTGTCCACCCTGAACGGGCACCCGGTCTGGGCGTCGGCCCCGATGCCCGGGGCCGACCACGACCTCACCTGCTTCCGCGCCCACCGGCTCGACCAGCTGTTCACCACTCGCACCGGGCTGGCCGACCCCGGCTATCAAGGCCACGGCACCACCGGGCTGATCATCCCGGTCAAAAAGACCCCCGGCACCGACCTGACCACCGACCGCGCCACCTTCAACAACGACCTCGCCGCACTACGAGCACCCGTCGAACGCGTCAACGCCTGGCTGAAATCATTCAAGATCCTCACCACCCGATACCGCCGAACCTGGAAAGACCTCGCCCTCACCACACGAGCAACATTCCGCATTCTCCGGTACCGACAGCTCACCGCCGAATCATGAGTTATGAATCAAGCTCACTACCCGCCGACGTGGCATTCAGCGGTCGGCGGGCCGCCTCGATAGCTCATGCGGCAGTCGGTGACGTCTCCGAGATGCGCCATTGCGGCAAGCGCGGATGAATTCATCAGGCCACCCTGAACTTGGCGGTGCGAATCGGCAGCAAGCACGAGTCCTAGATAGGGCGCCGACGTGTCAAAGGTAAATGTCGTCGACGGAAGGTCCGGCGGTGGCGGAGCGGGGTGGTCGCCCCTGTACGGGCCGGTGACCAGAACCAAGATGAGTGGCGTTCCGTCGGGCACGCCGAGTGAGTCGGGCGGATCGGTGAAAAAACCAGCGGCCCGGAGACCCTGTGGCGTCGCCGAGACGTATCGAATCTCGGACGGGTGCGGGCGATCGGGGGCGCTCACACGCAGACCCTGTGCGATGGCGTAGTGATCGGGCCGGACGGTCCTCGACGCCGGCTCGTTCGGCCCCGATGGCCAGCCGAGCTGCCAGAATACAACGGCGAGGATGACCAGACAGGCTGCCGGTACGCCGATTGATCCGAGCGCGCGCAGTCGGCGGCGTCGCCCAGCGTGCAGGATCTGCCGGATCGGCGCCGGGCCGGGGTCGGCGTCGTCGGCCGAGGACAGCAGCAGTGCGCGTACCGCGGCACGCTCGCTGTTGTTGGCGGGTTCTGTCATGGCTGGGTCCTCTCGGGTTGAGCCAGCGCGCCATCGGCCCGCAGCCGGTCCAGTGCTCGACAGGTGTGTGTCTTAACGGTCGACTCTGAGCAACGCATCAGATCGGCGACTTCCTGCACCGAGCGGTCTTCGCAGTACCGAAGCACCGGAATTTGTCAACCTGTATGAG
>QHCD01000086.1 GCA_003244255.1 Pseudonocardiales bacterium
CGCCATCGGCAGCTACGTCGTCGCGCTGGCCGCGCCGCCGGCCCTGCGCGGTACGACGACAGTGACGCCCGATAGCGCATCACCCCGACCGCAGCCGAAGTAGCGTCACTGGTCATGGTCCATCACGGCTCATCGCGGTGGGGCTTGGCGGCAGCCGCGGCAGCGATATGGTGCGGCTCCTTCGCGTGCTTGCATCTGTTCTGGGCACTGGGAGGCTCGTTCGGGCTTGCTTCATCAGCTGGTCGTGGTCTGGCCGCAGGTCGACCGGCCAGCTTTGTCATCTTCGGCCTCTACGGCGCCGCGTTGCTCCTCGTAATCGGCATCGCGCTCATTGCGGTCACGCAGAGACCGCAAGCAGTCAGGCGCCTGCGCCGCGCGGCGTCCGCACTCCTGGCGGTTGTCGGTGTCGGGCTGGTGTTACGAGGTCTAGCGCTGGAGGTGCTGCTCGCCACGAACGCGGACGGGCTGCGCAAGAACGTGAGCCCCCTGGAGACGCACTGGAGCCTCATCCTCTGGAACCCGTGGTTCGCCGTTGGCGGAGCGCTGTTCATCGCTACAGCGATCCGGGCAAGCCGGTCTGCGTTCCTGAGCGGCCCGTCGCAGTAGGCGATCGGCTATCGACTCAGGTCAGCTCCATCGGGCTGCGTGCGAGGGACGACGTCGAGGGTGATCATCGGCAGTTCGGTGCCGTGTTCGTCGATGCTGGTTCCGAGTGTGTCCTCGAGGACTGGGCGTAGCTTCGCCCATGCCCGAGGGTGCGCGCGGGCGTAGCGGCCAAGTGCGGCGGTCGCCGCAGTCGCGTCCAGTCGCCGCGCAACGGCCGGCGCCGGAGCGTGGCTGGCGAGGTAGACACGTACTTGCCGATTGGCCTCGACGTTGCGAAACCACTGCGCACGGACACCGAAGCCGGAGACCACGACGTAACGGTCGGGTGCTGGATGGTCTACCACTTCCAGGACGACGAAGCGCCGCTGGCCGGTGTTGCGTCCCATGTGTTCGAGCATCAGCAACCCGTGGCCGAAGATGACGCCGAGCCTGGCTCGGTAGAGCCAGATGGGCGCTCGGACGAACCATCGAACGCGGAGCAGACCCGCCCCGATCCGAGTCAGTCGATTGCCGCGTTCGCCGCTCATGCGAGCCATCGTTCCAGCCGGCACGGCCCGCGAAATCACCGGCGGCCAGTCTCGGTACCTTCCTGCCGCGCGACTCCTCGCAGTTCGCCGGGCGTCCGCCAGTCGCTCAGCCGTCACCGTTTGGCGATCGTGCGTCGCAGCGTGCACCGCTACCTGGACGCGGGCCCATCCGCACCGCTGACCGCGCAGGAGATCGCACGGTTGAAGAGCACCGGGCGATCTGCGACCGCTGCGCCCAGCTCGCCGAGGACTGCCGCCGGTTGCGGCGCGGTCGCTGCTCCGCGCCCCGCAACCGGCCCTGCTCGAGCGGATGCACACCACCGTGCGGAGTCTCGTCGCCGAGAACACCTAGTGACCGATGTCGCCAAGCGCGACCGAACGCTCGGTGCTGTCCAGGGTGGCCGGGGTCAGCGCCTGGCTGTTGTACGGAAGCCGAGGAAGAACGGCACAAGAATCAGACCGTAGGCGACTGGGTGGATCCACAGCTCGAAGATCTGGTTCGGGCCCTTGGCGTTGACGAACCACGGAAAGAGCGCGCGACCGATGATCTGAAAGTTCACCACGTACAGGGCCAGCCCGTAGATCAGTCCGGCCATGAGTAGCAGCGTCGGGCGTTGTGCCAGGCGCAGCATCGCGACTGCCAGGCCGAACACGATCCCGAATAGCAGCGAGAGGGCCAGGTGGGTGACCAATCCGGCGATCACGTCGTTGGCGTTGATGACCGGCATGTCGGTGCCGTGGAAGATCGTCGAGATGTCGAGGAATGGCGCGATTGGCGGTTTGCCGTGCGCGTCGGCGTACCACATGTTGGCTAGCGCGAACAGCAGCCCGCCGGCCAGGCCGGCCACCGCCCCGCGAGCCAGGACTGCGCCGATATCCAGCGGTGCTGCGTGGTCGGTGCTATCGGGCGGGTGGACTGTCGTGTCGGGCGTGGTGCTGGTCATGATGGGGTCCTCCCGTGGATACCGTCCTCGCCTGGAAACTCGCCGGAAGGTCCGGATCCATCCCCGGCGGGAAGGAGACCGGATCTGCACCGGGTTACCGGCACGTGGACGAGTCGGCCGGAATTGAGGTGGAGGTCTACTGGCGACCCGGGTGCCCGTACTGCCACCGGTTGCGGCGTACACTGGCTCGCCGCGGCATCCAGGCGCAGTGGCGCAACATCTGGGACGACGACACGGCCCGCTCGTTTGTGCGCGAGGCCAACGACGGCGACGAGACGGTACCCACGGTGCGGGTAGGGCGACGGGTGCTGACCAATCCCGACGGGGCGCAGATCGCGGCGCTGTTGCCGGCCGAACCCGATGATCCGTTCCGCCTGCGCGGCGATAAGCGACGTGCCTCCTGGTTTGCGCGCCTCACGGGCCGGTGACCCATTGGGCCGGCCAGGCAGGACATCAGCACCCGCCGATGCGACGGCCCCGGTTGTTGTCAGCCGGGGCACGCGCGGTCGGAGGTTCGCGTCCCGATCAGCCGACAGGCGGGTGAGCGATGCAGCGTTACGGGCTCGGGGCCCGGTTCTACGACGTACGTCCGGCGAACGGGTGGTGTACGGGGCTGTGCGGCATCGCGGCGCTGGACCTGTGGCCGAAAAGATGCCCGTCGAACGACCGGGTCGGGTCGTGTCGATCGGGTCGGGCTGCTCGGCGCCGTCCAGGCCTGGGTGGCGTTGACGGACGGGCTGGCCGCGGACGGGTGATCGGCCTCCGCTCCGGCGAGTGTATCGCGATGGCGGCCGCGTTCATTCGTAGCAGTCGGTTTTCGCTCGCATAACGGCCCGGTCGGAAAGTGCCGCCCACGTTCTCCAGCGATCGGATTCGTCGGTCGTGGCCACCTCGATTCGTCTCCACAGGGGGCTCGTCTGCACGGAAGTGGATCCGTAGGTGGCCGCAACGCAGGCGTTGCCTCTCGTGGACTCCGGACGACAGGCCTATCGGTCGGTGGGAGATGGCGGTCGGCGACGGGATGAAGACGGGCCGCCTACCGGGTTTCAGCTTTGTGACTCATGCGGGCACCAGCTCATCAGGACGACGAGGCAGCTCCGCGACCGGGAAGGATCGAACCGCGCGCGTTTTGCGGTCAGCGCGGCGGGCCCTGGCGGCAGTGGGCCACGCCGTTCGGCGAGTCGACGCCGCTACCTCGATGGTCGACGCGCAAGCGCGGGTGGCGCTGGATCGTCGCTGGGCCGGGCTGCCTGAGCGGGCCCGGGTGCCTGAGCAGGTCATCGGGAAGGCGTTCATCGGTTGCGAGGGCACGCACGGCGTGTTCCCTCGCTGCAACTTCACCTGCAGTCCCTGCTACCACTCGAGCGATGCGAACCACGTACGCGTCGATGGCGGCCACACCAGGACGGCGGTCGAGCAGCAGATGGTGCTGCTTCGCTCGACGCGCGGTCCGCACGCGCATGCACAGTTGATCGGCGGTGAAGTCAGCCTGCTCGACGCTGACGACCACGCCGCAGCGCTGCAGGTGATGGAACGCTTCGGGCGGGTTCCGATGAGTTTCACACACGGCGACTTCGACTACGACTACCTCGAACGCATCGTCCTTGACGAGCAGCGTCGCCCGCGGCTGGCCAAGATTTCCTTCGCAGCGCACTTCGACATCACCATGCGCGGACGCCGGAGCGTCCCACGGCCGCGCACCGAGCGGGACCTCGATCAGGCCCGCCACGATTTCTGCTCCATGTTCGACCGTTTGCGTTCTGAGCACGGCGTGGCGTCTTTCCTCGCACACAACATGACCGTCACCCCCGGCAACCTCGACCAAATCCCGGACACCGTCCGGGCATGTCGATCGGCCGGGTTCTCCATGCTGTCTTTCCAGCCCGCGGCCTACATGGGTGACAGTCGACGCTGGCGTGCGGACTATCGGTCCTTCAGCTCGGACGAGGTGTGGGCTCAGGTCGAGGCCGGGATCGGCGCGCGGCTGCCGTGGCGCGTGATGCAGTACGGCGACAACCGCTGCAATCGCACCGCCATCGGCGTCTGCTTTGGTCAACGATGGGTTCCGCTGCTCGATGACGCCGAACCCGCGGACCTCCAGGTCCGCGATCTTTACTACCAGCGCTTCGGGGGCGCCAACATGGGAGCGACGGCGCCGGCATTGTTTGCCGTCAAGCTTGCCCGGCTGCTGATCCGCCGACCGGCCCTGGCCGCGGTGGGCGTCCGATGGCTGAGCCGCGTGGTTCGGCGCGCCGGGGGCCTGAACCGCGTGATCGGCTGCGCCCGTCGCCGCGAGATCCGGCCACTGACCTTCGCGATGCACAGCTTCATCGACGCCGACGCAGTCGGTCCTGCCTGGGAGCTGATGCGCCGCGGTGAGGCCAGCGACGACACCCGGGTCCGGGCGGCGCAGGAACGGCTCGAGGCCTGCGTCTATCACATGGCACATCCCGAAACCGGTGAACTCATTCCCGCCTGCGTGCAACATTCCGTCCTCGATCCGGCTGAGAACAGGACGCTGCGGAGCCTGCTACCGCTGATCCAGCCGTGACTGCGGAAATCAGCATTTCGCGCGGCCGGGCATCCGCACCAGGCGCAGGCGTTTCTCCAGGTCACGTCGCGATCATCGGCGCCGGACCCATCGGTTTGGACGCGGCGCTGGCCTGCTCCGACGCTGGGTGGAGCCATACCATCTACGAAGCCGGCGACCGGGCGGGGGCACATGTCCGTGCCTGGCAGCACGCCTCGATGTTCACCCCTTGGCGCCTGAATGTCTCCCCGCGGATGCGCAGCCGTCTCGAGGACGCCGGCCGGGACGTTCCCGACGGGGATACTGCGCCGTCCGGGGCGGAGCTGATCGCCGACCTCATCGAACCGCTGGGCGCGCTGCCGGAGATCCGCAGCCGGCTCACCCTCCGGGCTCGAGTGGTCGCGGTGGCGAGGGCCGGCCTGCTGAAGCACGAAGAAATCGGTGCCGGGACCCGAGCAACTCGACCCTTTCGCCTGATGATTGACACCGCCGACGGAGAAGCAGCCGGGTCCGCTGACATGGTGCTCGACTGCACCGGCACGTACAGCGTTGCCAACACGCTCGGCGACGGAGGAATCCCCGCCCTCGGCGAACGCTGCACGACCATCGTGCGCACCCTGCCGGATACCAGCGACCCACGTCGCTGGAAGGGTCTCGTCGTGCTCGTCGGCGCCGGCAAGTCAGCCCAGACCGCCGCCCGGGATCTCAGCGCCCTCCCCGACACCCGTGTCGTGTGGATCGTCCGCGCCGAACATCCGGACTGGGGGAGGTCGAGAATGACTCCTTGCCCGGTCGGCAACGTCTCGTGGACACCTCGCGCGCGCTGGCTCGCGGCGACAACGACCGCGTGACGGTGCGTACCGCGAGCCACGTCGCATCACTCGAGCAACAGGACGGCCAGGTCCGTGTCGGGATCGCGACCTCGACCGGTCCGATCACCTACCTCCAGGCCGACCATGTCATCGGACTCACCGGCTACACCGGCGATGCATCGCTGTACCGGCAGCTTCAAGTGCACGAGTGCTACGCCACCGCGGCGCCCATCGCGCTGTCAGCGGTCCTGCTGGGCGCGCAATCAGGTGACTGCCTGGCGCAGCCGGCCGTCGGCTTCGACGTCCTGCGCAACCCGGAACCGAATTTCTACATCCTCGGATCGAAGTCCTACGGTCGACTGAACACCTTCCTCCTTCGGTCGGGCTACCAGCAGGTCTCCGACCTGGTCACTGCGTACACGTGACGCCGCTCGCAACACCGCCTCGAACTCGCCCGAGCAAGCCGCATGGCCATCCTCGTCGCGCCCTGACTGTGCGGTAACTTCGGGTCGGCCGCCGCATTGGCGGCTACTCGCCGATTCGGGCCGGCATCGAGGCAGCCAGCTCACGCGATGACTGAGACCCGCAGCTTCGTCTGCTCGACGGCGTTGCGGCGAATCGATCGAGTAGCGCGGCGGGATGGTCGGCGCATCTCCAGCGGGTTTCCGTCTTGCGAGGCCGTGTTCCGTAGCCATTCGAGACGAGGAGAATTGTGCGAGTCCCGCTTCCGCTCCGTGTCACCGCTCTGCAAGCCGCGACTGCCTTGTCGGTCACGGCGTGTCCACAGCCCAGAACGTGCACGGGTCGGCCGACACCGCGCCGGTGAGTTCCCACGTGTCGGTCAGTGCCGGGCGACCGGGCTCGGTGCGGGTACCGACTGGCGTCTCGGATCCGTCCACGTCGGCTCGGACCAGCGCATCGCCGCTCCGGCGGGCGGTCCACGTGTCGCTCCTTGAATCCGACGGCGGCGTGTACGGGGTGGGGATGCCGATCATCGCCTGGTTCACCCGCGCACCCGCCGACGCGGCCGCGTTCGAGAAGGCCGCAACCGTGAGGGTGAACGGCGCGCCGGCCGGCGGCGCGTGGTACTGGGAGAAGTCTGCTCACCAGGGCGCAGCAGTCGAGGCCCATGACCGGCCGCAGCATTATTGGCCCGCGCACGCCAAGATCCGCATGACCGCGCCGGTGAAGGGCCTGTCCGCCGGCAAGGGATTGGCCTACGACGACAGCATGACCCTGTCGTTGTCGACGGGCGCGGCGAACATCGCCACCGTCGACGGTCACTCCGAGCGGATGACCGTGACCTCGGACGGCAAGAAGGTGTTCAGTTTTCCGGTTTCCCTCGGCGCTGCGGACCACCCCACCTACGGCGGCACCAAGGTCGTCATGGAGAAGGATCGGGTGCAGGAGATGAAGAGTTCACCCGGCGAGCCCTACTACGACCTGAAGGTCCCGTGGTCGGTCCGGCTCACCAACTCCGGCGAGTTCGTCCACTCGGCCTCGTGGAACGGCGGCAATATCGGCATCCGCAGCACCTCCCACGGCCGCACCAATCTCAACGTTGCCGCCACCCAGCAGTACTTCCGATTCGCCAGGATCGGTGACGTATTCACCTACACCAACACGGGCGGCCCGACGATGCCGTCGTGGGACGGCTACGGCGACTGGAACGTGCCGTGGTCGGCGTGGCAGGCCGGTGGGATTCTGTGACCGTTACAGAACCGGCGACAGTGATGAACCGGGACGCGCCGGAGCGGCGCCGCAGAACGACGCGCCGACCGACGTGGTCCACCTACCGGCAGGCGCTCTCGCTGGTAGCGCGTGGCGCCACAGTGCTGGTGGCCGGACGAGTCGCCCTGGCCGTCGGCACGATCCTGTCCGTAGCCAACCAGGGAACGGTCATCGCCGAGGGGCACAGCAGCTGGGTGACCTGGCTGCGGGTCGCCGTCAACTACATCACCCCCTTCGTGGTGGCCAGCCTGTGCTACCTGGCTGGGTGCCGCACCCGAACCGAAGCCGATCCCGACAAGGAAGGGCAGCCGTGAGCACCTACACAGCCACACTCAACGACACCGTGATCGCCCGCAGCGACCAGACGGTGCTCATCGAAGGCAGCCGCTACTTTCCTCCGGACTCGATCCGCGAAGCTCACTTCACCCCAACCCGGATGAAGTCGCTGTGCTTCTGGAAGGGGATCGCCAGCTACTACACGGTAAGCGTGGACGACGTGCGCCGGCGCAACGCCGCCTGGACCTACCGGCATCC
>QHCD01000087.1 GCA_003244255.1 Pseudonocardiales bacterium
GATCGCCCAGCTCGCCCCGCCCATCTCAGAGGTGTCCCACAGACCCCCGCGGTCCTCGTTGACCATGCTGTAGCGAGCTGGCATCGACGGCTCCCCGACGTTCCAGTTGAATAGCCCGCCGTAGAACTCCTTGGCTGCATCAGGGTCTGGCGAGCCGATCTCGAAGTAGTTTACGTCGTTCGACATGGCAACCTCCGCGCGTCAAGTGCTCCGACCGTCGTACGATAGACGCCGGGTCTGACAACGCAGACCCCCACGCACCAGGCTAGGACGATGCAACGCGGGGACCTCGTCGACCGTGACTCAGGTTCGGCCCGAACCTAACCGCTGCGCCAGGAAGTCTTCCCAGGTTCGGTGGCCGACGGCCCGGTCCGGGGCGAGATTGGCGCCGTCCCGGACGGCGCGGGCGGCCTTCCCGGGGAGCCTGACCGGCATGATCAGGCGACGTCGGTGACTGGCCCGCAGGTAGCTGCCGACCAGCTCGTCCATGCCATACACGCGTGGCCCGGCGATGTCGGGTACGAGCCCGGACGGCTTGCCGAGGGCGAGCTCGACGAGCCGGGTCGCCACCTCGCCGGTGTCGATCGGTTGGAACCGAACGCCGGGTACCGGTATCACCGGCATCTTCGCCATTTGCCGGACCACCATGAGCATCGAGTCGAAAAACTGGGTAGCGCGCAGCGTCGTCCACGGCAGGCCGGAGTGGGCCACGATGCGCTCTGCGTCCAGCTTGGAGGCGAAGTAGCCGAACATGGCACGGTCGACGCGGCTGACGACTGGGATCTGCTCGGCACCGACGACCGAGATGTACACCAGGTGTTGCACACCGACCCCGGACGCCGCCCGAACCAAATTCCTGGCCTTGTCCCCATCGCCCTTGGCGCTGCCCGCGCAGTGCACGATCGTCGCGACCCCGTTCACCGCAGCGTCGATCCCCTGGCCGGTGGCCAGATCGCCGGTCACAAACTCCATGTCGTCCCCGGTCCCGTGGCGAGCCCGGCTGAGCACCCTAACGCGACAGCCGGCGTTCTGCAGGCGCCCCGAGACGAGACGCCCCAGCGTGCCCGTGCCGCCGGTGAGCAGAATGGGTGACGTCATGGCTTCTCCAAACTCGTTCTGGCCGCGGCGACATCGCGCTAGCGCAGTGGGATTCGCAGAATGCGATCGTCGGAGCTGCTGGGATCGCCACGGCCGTCGCGGTTGCTCGTGGTCACCCACAGCGCGCCGTCGGGCGCCACCCCGACGGTACGCAGCCGGCCGTACCTGCCGACGAGCAACGCCCGCGGGTGGCCGAGCGTGCCGTCGGCGTTCTCCGGGATCCGCCACAGGCGCGTCCCAGCGAGAGCTCCCGTCCACAGCGCGCCGGCCGTGATCGCCAGGCCGCTCGCCGAATTCTGATCCGGTGGGAAGGTGATCAGCGCGTCGACAAAACGCGGATCATGTGGCCTGCCGGTGACGATGGGCCAGCCGTAATTGCGCCCGGCGGTGATGCGGTTGATCTCGTCGTCGCGGTCTGGTCCGAATTCGGCGGCGAACATTCTCCGGTGCGAGTCCCACGCGAGGCCCTGCACATTGCGGTGGCCCAGGGTCCAGACCGGCGAGTGCGCGAACGGGTTGTCGCCCGGAACCGACCCGTCCGGGCGCACCCGGAGGATCTTGCCGCCAAGGGAGTTGCGATCTTGGGCCAGCTGGTCGTTGCCGGTCTCCCCCGTGCCGACGTAGAGCATTCCGTCCGGCCCGAAGGCGATCCGGCCGCCGTCGTGGATGCTGCCCTTCGGAATACCGGTCAGGACGGGCTCGATCGCCCCGGCATGCGTGCCGACGACGGTGAAGCGGACCACTCGGTTGTCATCGGAGCTCGTGTAGTACGCGTACACGAGGTGATCGATCTGGTACGACGGCGATCGGGCCAGGCCGAGCAGCCCGCTCTCGCCGGATGCAACGACGTGGATGGTTGTCAGGGTGGTGATCGCGCCGGACGAGGTAAGCCGGACAATCCGCCCGCTGTTGCGCTGTCCCACCAACGCATCGCCGCCGGGAAGGAAGACGACGCCCCACGGTGTGTCGAGATTGTGGGCGATCACCCGTGGCTGCCCGATCGGCGATCCGGGCGACGGCCCACTCGGGGTGCCTGACGCCGGAACGGTCTTCGGCGGCTCAGCCGTCGTCGGCGTCGGGGCCCGCTGATCGGGCCCGCTGCAACCGGCCACCGTCAGGAAGACGGCCACCAGAGCGACGGTCGCCAGCTGGACCCACCCCGATCGCGGCCGCATACCCCAGCATCCCCGCTGCGCGGGCCGATGGCAAAGGCCCGACGGTGCTGCACGGACCGGGTCAGTCGTCGGCGCGCTCGGCGCCCCCCGCGATACCCCAGCCGCCGTCGGAGTCGATGGTCTGGCCGGGCCAATGGGCGCGAGCGCCGCCGCGAGGGTTGCCGTCATGCCCTGCACGGCCGCTTTCGACGTCGCGTAAGGGATTTCCGCCGGCATCGGACCCTGGTGCACTCCGGTCGTGAACAGCACCACGCGACGTACCCCACCGCCGCGGCCGCCTGGACGAGCAGGATGGTTGCGCGGGTGTTGACGGCGAACGAGGCGTCCAACCCCGCGGTCGTCACGGCAGCCATATCCTGCCGGCTCGACTGCGCGTGCACGGCCACCAGCGCGTCGAGCCGGCCGTGTGTGCGCGCGTGGTCTGTCACCAGACCGGACGGCGCCAGTGGATCGGCGAGGCCGGTGGCGGTCCAGCCCGCGCCCTGCAGCTCAGGCGGTGCCCCGTCGCCGCCCGATCGCACCCAGGGCATGTTGATCATGCACTTCCGGGACGCGAAAACGGCGTGTCACGTCCCAGAACCGCATGATCAACACGGTGCCGGCTGGGTCAGACCCCGAGCGCCTCGGAAGCCTTCTCGGTGCCCTGCACCCGCGAGGTGATCTTCTGGAAGGCCACGTCACGGGCATGATCGGGCGACCCGTGCTTCGGCTTGACGTCGATGCTGAACGGCGAGAAGCCGCAGTCGTCGGTCGAGCCGAGTTGCTCCTTGGGGATGTAGTTGGCCGCAGTCTTCAACGCATCGGCGACCTCGTCCGCACTCTCCACTCGCGGGTCGAGCGGGTTGATGACGCCGACGAAGGCGAATTGCGGCACGCCGTTCGCATCGGTTCGCAGGTGGTCTCCAATCAGCTTGTAGACGCCTTCCTTGTCCTTCTCGCTGGCGAGCTGGATCAGGAAGTAGCCCGCGTTGATGTCGAACATCCGCGAGAGCAGGTGCTCGTAGGGCACCTCTGCGCTGTGTACGGAGTCGCAGTCACCGCCGGGGCAGGTGTGGATGCCGATGTTGACCCGCTCCTCGGGTGAGAAGCGGTCGAGCACCCGGTTGTTGAGGTCGATGAACTCACCCAGCAGGTCGCGGTTGGTCCACGGGTTGCGGGGGTCCTTCTTGCCGGTGAGGCGGCCCTCGGTGAAGTCGACCGAGACCCGCTTCGCGCCGGCTGCGAACGCCTGGCGGATGTCCTTCTCCGCCTCGTCGCAGATGTCGCTCTCGAACTGCGTCCGCGGGTAGCCGTCGAGTTCGCCCTCGAGGGGGTAGAGCAGCCACAGCATCGACGGCGCGATGACCGCCTGCTTCATCGGCTTGGTCGCGTACGGAAGCGACTTCTCGAGGTAGTCCGAGGCGAAGGTCTTGTAGCGGAATGGCCCGCCGGTCAGGCGCGGCAGTTGCCGGTGGTGGCCGTCGTCGAAGATCGCGAAGTACTGGCCGTCGCCGGCCAGGTGGTCGGCAAGGCCGGTGCCGGCGAGGGTGTCGGTGACCGGGTAGGTGGCGAAGCTCGACGCGCGCTGCTCGCCGTCGGAGACGATGGGCGAGCCCGTGGCTTCCATCCGCTCGATGGAGTCCTTGCAGGCGGCGTCCTGTTCCCGGGCAAGGTCATCGAACGACGCGTTGCCGGCGTCGTATGCCGCGTAGGTCTCCTGCAGCTTCATGGGCCGCGGGAGCGAACCGACCGGCTCAGTAGGGATCACGCAAGATCGCCTCCTCGATGAGAACGCACGGGCTGGACCTGATCGGATCCTTGCACCGAACCGCGAGCAGGGCTACCACGAGGTTGTCAATGCCGGCCCGTTCGTGCCGGCGTCGGCCTGCGATGATGACGGCCGTGGAGGCGGCAACCGAGTCGATCGACGTCCGCACGACCTACGCCCGCGCCACCATCGAGACCGATTGCAGCCGGCCGGCCGGCCGGATGCTGTACCTGGATGACATCGAGTGCTCCTACGTCGACCTCGACGATCCGACCCACCTGGAGTTCGGCTACGTCAAACGCTTCGCCGACGTCATCGAACTGACCACCGACCCCACCGAACTGCTGCGGGTGACGCACCTGGGCGGCGGCGGGCTCACCCTGCCGCGGTATCTCGCGGCCACCCGGCGCGGCGAGACACGCCAGCTGGTCTACGAACTCGACGACGCCCTGCTCGACCTGGTCCGCCGCGAACTCGGCGCTCGCACGTCGGCGCGGCTGCGGGTGAAGCTCGGCGACGCTCGCGCCCGGCTGCAACGGCGCTCCCAGGACTCGGCCGACGTCATCGTCGGTGACGCATTCCACGGCAGGGTCGTTCCGGCGCACCTGCTCTCGGCGGAGTTCGTGGGTCTGGTCCGCCGGGTGTTGAGGCCGGGCGGGGTCTACCTGCTCAACCTCATCGACGGGCCGCCACTGCGGCTGGCCCGATCGCACGCGGCAACGCTGTTGCAGGCGTTCAACGACGTTGTGATCGCGACCGATCCGGATGTGCTTCGGGGCAAGAGCTCGGGGAATCTGGTCTTCGCGGCGTCGGACGCTCGGCTGCCTGTCGACCGCCTGCGCACCCGGGCGGCGGTCGGCAGGTCGCCCGATCGCGTGCTCGATTACGCAGGCGTGTTGGCCCTTGCCGGCGACGCCAAACCGCTGCACGACCCCGATTGATCCCGGGTCACTCGTATTCGATCACCGCCGGCGACGGCGACAGACCGATCACCTGTGACGGCGACATCAGGTCTATGTCCTGCCGGTAGAACAGCTTCAGTCCCATCGGATAGCGCGTGTCGGCTGCGAACAGATGATACTTCGACAGCTTGGCCGCCTGCCCGCCGAATCCGTCCATGTTCACGACCGCCGCCAACCGTGGCGGGATCGAGAGACTGGACTTGTCGCGGATCATGCCGTTGGTGAACTGGTGAATCAGCAGTAGCTTCTGCGGCAGGTTGTCCGCTACGACCAAACCCTCAAGCCAGCTCGCGGTCGCGTTGATCTCCGATGCGTCGACCCCGCCGATCTTCTCCCCCGGGACCTCGTCGGAGCCCATCCGCCATTCCGGATCGAGCGCCAGCGCGACGTCGGGCTGTGCGAGCCATTTCTGGTAAACCTTCGCCTCGGTGAGAAAATCCGAGCGGCCCGGTTGGATGTCGAGAATCAGCAGCACGTGGTGTCGACGCGCGGAATCCAGATACGGCTGGATCAAGGAATCGTCTGATCGCGAGCGGTACATGCCGTCCGGTCCGGGGGTCGCATCTGCGATCGTCGCGATCAGTTCGTACGCCGGCAACACGACCGCGCCGCCGCCGTCGTATTCGGCCGCCTGGCTGGAGAGCCTTGCCCACGCATCGTCGGGTGTTCCCTGACCGAGCACGCCGAGTCCCGCGGTGTGGGCGGCGCCGTAGTAGGCCACGATGCGGGTGCCCGGAAAGAGAGTCCGCCCGCCTCCGGGCAGCTGAGGTCCATCCGGAGGGGTCGTTCCGGGTCGGGTTTCCGGCGAGGTCGTTGTGGTTGGCGGTGGCCCAATCGTGGGAGTGGCGGTGGGCTTCTTGCTCGGGGGCCGGGTTGTCGGCGGTGTCGACGCCGAGGTGATCGGCGGAGCGGGCGAGGAGACGGTGGATGGCGTGCTCGCGTGGGCAGCCGTGGTCTGTGCACGGTGTGCCGGGTCGCCGCCAGGGCCGGCCGAGGTGCTGCACGCGGCGAGTGCGAGCAGGACCGCAACCGCGACCCCCGAGAGAACCTGCCTAGACCGGATCCGCACCCCGTGAACCTCCAACGTGTCTTGACAGTGACGCCATCGCATTGACGCGTGACTCGCCGTCTGGGTTGACCGTCAACAGTCGCTGCCAGTCAGTGACTCGTCCACGCATCCGGCGCAGCCGTCAGCGCCACCACATACTGCGGCAGCTCGCCGTGGGCGATGTCGGCGACCGTGACGTGCTCGAGCACGTCACGCAGACTCGCCCGCGCCGCGATCCATACTTCCTGCAGTGCCTTGGCCGGGCCGATGTACTCGCTCTGCTCGGGACGCATACCGCGCACTTCCGCGAGCGGGCCGTCGAGTGCGCGGATCACATCGGCGACCGCGATCTGTCCGGCCGGGCGCGCGAGCCGGTATCCGCCGTCGACCCCGCGCTGGCTCGCGACTATGCCGGCGCGGCGTAGCGCGGTCAGGATCCCTTCGAGGAAACGGGCCGGGATCGCCTGCGCCTGCGCCAGCGCCTCGCAGGTGACTCGCTCGCCCTCGTCGACCGCCAGCACGGTCAGCGCCCGCATGGCGTAGTCGACTCGCGCAGAGATGTGC
Organism: Pseudonocardiales bacterium; assembly: GCA_003244255.1. GTDB lineage: Bacteria > Actinomycetota > Actinomycetes > Mycobacteriales > QHCD01 > QHCD01. Next base: position 6,595 of record QHCD01000087.1, read on the forward strand.
ACAACCACCATTGTGCCGTGCCCGGAAGGATTACTGCGTCACGGCGGTGGGAATCGCCGGTCGGAGGCGTTCAGTATCGTCGCCGACGTGACGGACATGGCCGCGGAACCCGCTCCGTTGCCGGAGGCCCGGCGCCGTGCGGTGGTCCGGCAGGCACTGTCGGTCGGAATCGCGACCGGGCTCTACTGCGTCAGCTTCGGCGCGCTGTCGGTGGCGAGCGGACTGTCGATCTGGGAGTCGTGCGCGCTCTCGCTGCTGCTGTTCAGTGGCGGATCCCAATTCGCGATCATCGGTGTGCTCGGCGGTGGCGGCAGTGCAGGCGCGGCGATCGCCGGATCGACGCTGCTCGGCATCCGCAACGCGATGTACGGCATGCAGCTCAAGCCGAGCCTGCAGTCTCGCGGGCTGCCCAGTTGAGAATCGACGAGACGACCGCGGTGGCCATCGCGCAATCCGAACCGGCCGCCGGGCGACTTGGATTCTGGATAACGGGGATCTCGATTTACATCGGCTGGAATCTGGCCACCCTGCTGGGCGCGCTCCTCGGCAACGCGATCGGCGATCCCGGCCGGTCGGGCTGCCGGTCGTCATCGCAGCGCTGGTCGCCGTCGTCGCGGGCCTGTGGCGCTCGCCTGCTGGGCGGGAGGAGCGATGACCACGGGCGTCACGGTGGTGGTGGCATCGATCTGCGCGGTTGGGTTGAAACTCACCGGGCACCTGGTTCCGTCCTCGGTGCTGTCGCACCCGCGGATCGTTCGGATCCCGACGCTGCTGCCGGCCGCGCTGCTCGCGGCCCTCGTCGTCCAGGCCGTGACGACCAGCGGCCGGTTGGTGGCCGATGCGCGACTGGTCGGGCTGGCAGCCGCTGCGCTCGCTCTGCTCCTGCGAGCACCGTTCATCGTGGTCGTGGTGGTGGCCGCCGCAGCCGCCGGGGTGCGCGCCGCTGGTTGGGGATAAGGGTGGCGGGGGTTGACCCAGCCACTTGTTCAACTCGAACATGTGTTCGATAATGGTGGGATGTTTGAGGGGGCTCGCGCGCTGGCGCCGGTTGGCGAGGTCGTCCAGCGCCCCGTTCTGCAGCTGGTGCCCGAACTCGCGCGGCTGCTGCCGCCGACCGGGGCGCGCCGCGGCTCGACCATTGCCGTCACCGGGTCGACGTCGCTGCTGCTGGCGTTGCTCGCCGGACCTTCGGCCGGCGGCGCGTGGTGCGCGATCGTCGGCATGCCAGGCTTGGGGACGGCGGCCGCGGCCGAGGCAGGCATCGCGGTCGACCGGCTCGCGCTGGTCCCCTCCCCCGGCCGGCAGTGGGCCGAGACGGTTGCGGCCCTCATCGACGGCGTCGACGTCGTCGCGGCCTGCCCGCCCGCCCGGCTCGCGGCGGGCATGGCCCGGCGGCTGGCATCCCGCGCTCGCGAGCGGGGTGCGGTGCTCGTCCCGGTGGGTGCATGGGAGGGCGCCGAGCTGACCCTGACGGCGACCGGGGCCGATTGGGCCGGCCTCTCGTGGGGTGCCGGACGGCTGCGGAGCCGGCGGCTCGACGTGCGGGTGACCGGCCGCGGTGTCGCCGCGCGGCCGCGCATCGGCGTGGTGTGGTGGCCGCCGCCGCCCGCCGAACCAATGCCCGCCGAACCAATCCCCGCGCTGCCCGCGTTGGAGGCCGTGGGATGACCGCCCCGAGCCGGACGATCGCGCTGTGGTGCCCGGACTGGCCGGTGACGGCGGCGATCCGGGCCGGCGAGGTCGCGGCCGATCCGGAGCTGCCGATCGGTATCTTCTGCGCGAATCGCGTCGTTGCCTGCTCGGCGGCGGCGCGAGCCGAAGGAGTCCGGCGGGATCTTCGGCGGCGCGAGGCGCAGGGCAGATGCCCCTCGCTCGTGGTCCTCGCGCACGATCCGGACCGGGACGCCCGGTTCTTCGAACCGGTGGTGGCGGCGGTCGAGTCGTCGGCTCCCGGCGTCGAAGTGGTGCGTCCCGGCATGGTCGCCGTCGGCGCCCGCGGACCGACCCGCTACTACGGCGGCGACGCAGCCACGGTCGCCCACCTGCGGGGGGAGATCCATCGCAGGTGCGACGTGCCCGCGCTGGCCGGAGTGGCCGACGGCCTGCTCGCCGCGCTGGTCGCAGCCCGGCAGTCCTACCAGTCCGGCAGCGGGGCACCCACCGTCGTCGCCCCAGGCAGATCGGCGGAATTCCTTGCCGGACAGTCGATCGAGGCCCTGCACCGATCCGAGCTCACCGACCTGCTGGGCCGGCTCGGCATCCGCACGCTCGGCGCGTTCGCGGCGCTGCCGGCTCACGACGTCGCCGACCGTTTCGGCGCCGACGGCGCCGACGCGCATCGTCTCGCCCGCGGGCTGGACCTCCGGCCGCTCGCCGCCCGGGCACCCGCACCCGAGCTGATCACCCGCACGATTTTCGACCCGCCGGTGCAGCGGGTCGACACCGCCGCGTTCGCGGCCAAGGCGCTTGCCGATGAGTTCCACGACCGGCTCACCGGCCGCGGTCTGGGTTGCCTGCGGCTCTCCATCGTCGCGCACACCAGCCGCGGTGACGAGCTGGTCCGGCTGTGGCGCCACGAAGGCACGCTGGGCGCCAAGGCGATCGCCGACCGGGTTCGCTGGCAACTCGACGGCTGGCTCACCGCCACCGCCGCAGCCAATCCGGAGGACAGCACCGACACCGACAGCGTGGACGGCATCGCCGATCTCGCCTTGGTGCCGGACCAGGTCGTGCCCTACGCCGGCGCGCAACTGCGGCTGTGGGACCGGGCTGCGGGCGCGGTCACCGACTGGCGTACCGAGACCGAAGCCGCCGAGCGGGCCGACCGTGCCCTCACCCGGGTACAGGGCCTGCTCGGCCCGGCGGGTGTGGTCACCGCCGTCTCCGACGGTGGCCGCGGACCGGCCGGGACGATGCGGCTGGTGCCGTGGGGCGACCCGCGCGTGCCCGCTCGCATCCCGGCCCGGGCCGGCGCCGATCGGGCGGGCGTCACCCCGCCCTGGCCGGGGCGGATTCCGCCGCCGTCACCTGCCACCGTACTTGCGCATCCGGCGTTGGCCGCGGTGACCGACCGGGACGGTCAGCCGATCGTGGTCGGCGGCCGGCTCACCCTCAGCGCGCCGCCGTCGCGGCTCGATGACGAGGTCATCCTCGCGTGGAGCGGACCGTGGCCGATCGACGAGCGGTGGTGGGACACCACGACCGCCCGGCGGTGCGCGCGGTTCCAGATGGTCACCGCCGACGGCACGGCGCGGCTGCTCGTGGTCGAAGGCGGCTACTGGTGGATCGAGGCCGTCTATGACTGAAGTCCGGAGGGCTTATTCCGGAAGCACCACAGGAGCGAGCGCGAGCAAACCGCCGTCGACCGGCAGGCACGCCCCGCTGATGAAACTTGCTCGTTCGCTCGCCAGGAAGACGACCGCCTCGGCAACCTCGTGCGCCTGCGCGATCCGTCCGAGAGGATGCATGCGTGCCCATGACTCGAGCACAGCACGTGCTCCCGCTGGAGTTCCGTCGGAAAAGCGGTAGGCAGCGGCGCGAAGCATAGGGGTGTCCACAGAGCCCGGGCAGACAGCATTCGCGCGGATGCCGTGACGGGCCTCGTCGACCGCAAGCGAGCGAACCAGAGCGTTCAGCCCCGCCTTGGAGGAGGCATAGGCAGCGACCGCGTTCTGTGACACGAACGCTTGCACCGAGGAGATGACGACGATCGCGGCCGGACGGCGGGCGCGAAGGTGCGGCAACGCGTGTTTCACGGCCAGGAACACACCCCGCAGATTCACCGCGTGTACCCGATCCCACTCATCCGTGTCCGTCTCGGCAGCGTTGCCATAGCGTTGGATTCCAGCTGCGGTGACGAGAATATCGATGCCGCCGAATGTGGTAACGACGCGTTCCACGCCCCCCCGGATCGCGCCTTCGTCGGTCACGTCGACGACCATGCCGAGTGCTCGACCCTTCCGCTGCGCGACGGTGGCGGTGGCGGCGTCCATCTCGGCGGCGTCGATGCCACACATCGCCACCGACGCACCGTGGTCCGCGAGCGCCCGTGCGGCTGCCTGGCCGATCCCTCCGGAGCCGCCGGTTATCAGCGCGATCTTGCCATCGAGATCCGTGCCGTCGGCCCAGGGGCGCCGTCCCTGCGGGTCGTTGACATCGGCGTGGGCCAGGTTGGATCTACCGATATCCATCGCGTCCTCCTGTGCCATCGACTCGGAATCTCGGCTCGCCGACCGGCGGGAACGAAGGCAATTCTTCCTGAGGCGTTCGCCATGAATGCAAACGACCCCGCCGACCGGCTCACGGTTGAGTTGACCTGTCGTGCCGACCTTGATGGATCCGCTCGTCCGGCGCGAGCCCGCGGCCCACGAGCAGGGCAATGCCCTCGGGTGCCAGCAGCGACACCTCGCCATTCCGGTCGACCTGAACGTCGGTGCCCGACCACAGATCGACGTATCCACCGGGCGGTGCGGTGATACGAACCGGCTGCCCGCGGCGCGCACCGATCGCGGGGGCAAACACGCCGACGGCGTCGTCGGCCGCCCCACGGACCGGAAGCACCATCGTCTTGTCGGTAATGGGTCGAACCGGCAGAACGCCCCGATAGCTCCGGCTCAACAGCGCCCGCGCGAGCGGTCGCGACGCCGGATCGTGGGCGAGCGCGGGACCGAGGGCGCCGCTCACCAATACGACGGCGCCGTTCCCAGCGGGCCGTGTCCACGCGCACGGCACCGAACCAAGTTCGGGCAGCCTAAGCTCCGCGACTGCGGACCATGCGGGATCGGTGAAGTCGTATTCGGCAACGACGAGCGGCAGCCGTCCGACGTACGCGCCGAATGCCGCGACCGGGAAGCCCGCTGGATCGGTATGCAGGCCTGTCGACCGGAATCCAAGTCGCTCGCTCAGATGCCCGGGCCAGGGACGGTGTAGAGCCGCGTCGTGGTCCTTGTGGCCGCTCGTGCCGTCCAGCAGTAGCACGGCGCCGAGCTCGACCCGCCGCACCAGCTCGTCCGCGAGTTCTGCCTCCCACGCGGTCAGGTGGGAGACGACGAGCAGACGTGGGCTGTCCGACGCCGCGGCAAGTGTCGTGACGGGTGCCATCGCAGTCGGTACACCTAGCCGGAGCAGTTCCGCGGCAAGCAGCGCGGAGCCGTGTATTGCGTCGTTCTCGTCCCGTCCCGGCAGCGACGGCATCGCGAACCCGGTGACCAGCTGTACCGCCTGTGAGGCCTCCGACGTCAGCACGAGCGCGTCTGCAGCGACGGGTTCCCACGAGCCGAGTCGATCGTCAAGCGCAGCGAGCGCGGACGTCACCCGCCGGATCGCGCGGGCTCGGTCCCCGATCGAGTCGGCGTCGTCGAGTAGGCCCCAGTCGCCTGCCTCGAAGTCCTGTCGCCGCGTGTTCATCGACCAGCCGGTCACCGACGCGGCACCGCCGAGCAGCGGTGCCAGGTACGCGGCGCTGATGTCCGCCTCGTCGACACTGAGCGGCATCCGCCCGGCGTAGTAGGTGTTGCCGAGCTGGAACTCCGTGAGCTCCACCGGTCTCCCCCTGGCTGCACTTCTCAGCAGCGTCGTCCCAGCCACGACAAGCGGCACATGTAGATCGCGGGGAGCGAATGCGAGCTGCCACGGGGCGTGGAAACTCGCGCCCAGCACGTCGGTGATGTCGGCGAGGTCACTCAGGTCATAGCCGACGCTCGCGTTGTTCGCGAGGGTATCGGGCGGATTGATGCACAGCGGCGTTGTCGCATCCAGGGTACGCACGACGTCCTTGACCCAGCTGAGTTCGTGGTGCAGAACCTGTACTCGAAGCCGCCAGTCGTCCAGCCAGGGCCGGTAGCTCTCCCAGACGTTGCCGCGCTGGCTCGGATGCGCGACGTCCTCGGCGAAGTCGACGTCGCCGAAGGAGCTGTATCCGGTGCGCCAGCGCTTGTTGAGCTCGTTGATGTCGGTGTACCGGTCGCGCAGCAGTTCGGTCCAGATGCGACGCTGCTCGTCGGTGCGGTTCTTGTTCGGCTGGCCGGGCGGCGACACATTGTTGAGGGGCTCGTTCCAGATGATCCACTGTTCCAGCGCCGTCCGCGAGCGATACCGGCCGACACACGCCTCAAGGTATCGGCGCATGGCCGGTCGGTGGCCGGGATCCAGGGTCAATGTCGTCGAGTGCAGCAAGCTTGGCGTTTCGATGTGCCACGGCCCGCTGTTCGCCGTTAGCGTGGCCTTGATGCCGATGTCGTGTCTCTCGGCCGCATCGAACACGGCGTCGAATGGGCCGAACGTCCAGACGCCCGGCTCCGGCTCGATCCACGGCCACAACAGGAAGATTCGGAGCAGCTCGAGTCCCGTCTCGGCAGCGCGCGCAACCAGGAAGTCCACCCGATCGCGATCGGCGTCCCGCTCGATCCAGAGCTGCGCGCCGACGCGTCGACGAATGGGTGGTGACGCGCCAGGCGACGTCATCCTTTGATCGCTCCGGTAACCGTCGCCTGCAACAGATAACGGCGCGCGAATAGGTACAGCAGCACGGTCGGAACCATATAGAGAACGGCGGTCGCGGTCAGCAGCCCCCAGTCGACCTGGTTGAACGCCGAGAATGCCTGGAAGAGACCGATCGAGATCGGGTATCGATCGGGAGACTGCAGCAGCACCAACGGCGTTAGAAAGTCTCCCCAGATGTTGACGAAGGCAAACAGCGCGCCGGCACCGATGCCCGGCCTGGACAGCGGGAAGACCACGTGCAACACGCCCGAGACTCGTGAGCACCCATCGATCCACGCGGCCTCCTCCAACCCTACCGGGATGGAGTCGAAGAATCCCTTCATCAGCCAGAGCAAGAGCGGGATCTGGTAGGCGGCCTCGACCAAGATGACGCCGACATAAGTGTTGTTGAGGTGGATGTCGATCATGATGATGTACAGCGGGACGATCGTCGCCGTGGGTGGTACGACGCGGACCAGCAGGATCGCGAACATCAGGGTGCGCCGGCCAAAGAAGCGATAGCGCGACAAAGCGTATCCACCGAACATGGACAGGAACAGCGCGACGACCGTGCCGCCGCCCGAGAGGACAAGGCTGTTGACCAGCAGCCGAGGTGTCGTCGGTTGGTCGAAGAACCGCAGGAAGTTGTGGAGCGTGAGGTGGGGTGCCCGCAGGTACAGCCCCGCCTTGCTGTCCACCGACCCCAGCAACACCCAGGCGAACGGGACAACACAGAAGACCGCCAGAACGACGATGACCAGATAGGTCAGCGCGCGCCGGGTCAGGCCAGCAGCCCGATGACGCCGACCAGACCGATGACGCGGGGTCGCCACCGATCCGCGAGATGCCGCCAGGTGCTGATCGACGGCCATCAGACCTCCACCCTGGCGAGCCGGACGTAGGTCACCCCGAGCACCAGGACGATCCCGAGCAGGATCACCGATGCCGCGCTGCCCAGGCCGAGCTGGAAGAACCGGAACGAGTGCTGGTAGATGTAGATCGACGTGACCTGGGTCTGCTGACCGGGCCCACCCTGGGTCAGGAAGTAGACCAGTCCAAAAACGCTGCTCGTGGTAATGGTGGTCAGCAGTAGGAAGAGAAACACCGGACCGCGGATCAGCGGCAACGTGACGTGTCGCAGCACCTGCCAGACGCCGGCACCGTCGATGCGCGCTGCCTCCAGCACCTCGCGCGAGATGCCTTCGATTGCGGCCTGAAACATGATCATTGCGAAGGCAATGCCGCGCCAGGTGTTGACGATGATGATCGCCGCCATCGGATAGCGCTGCAGCCAGGACACCGGATCGACGCCGACGGTGGCGAATCCGCGGTTGAGAGTCCCCAACGTTCCGGGCGCCAGCATGCTGGCCCACGCCAGGGACGCCACGACCTCCGGCACAACCATGGGTAGCAGGATGGCGCCGCCGAAAACGCCCTTGAGCCGGATACCGGTCTGGGTCAGCAGCAGAGCCGCGAGCAGACCCAGCAGAAACTGTCCGAGAATTGCCGAAAAGACGATGAACTCGGCCGTCAGCCGGAGCGAGTGCCCGAAGTCTCCGGACGTGAGGAGCTGGCGATAGTTCGCCAGGCCGACGAACTTGGGCGTCTGCGCACCGAACCCGGTGAGCGTCTTGTTGGTCAGGCTGAGCCAGAGCGCGTACCCGACCGGTGCGACGACGAAGGCCGCGACCAGTACCAGCGCGGGCCCGAGCAAGGCCGCCACCATCGGCGTCTGCCCCGGCGTGCCGATGCCGCGCCGCGCACCATGCCGAGCACGAGCCTCGCTAACCCGGCGCGGACGAGATGTCACGACGGGCGCCGGTTAGGAGCCGCCCTCGACCTGATCGGGTCCAAGCAGCTCGCCGACACTCTTGGCGAACGCCGTGGCGGCGGACGGGCCGTCTGACTTGCCGGTCAGGATCGCCTCGGTTGCCTGGCCGACCGCCTGTGAGATCTGGTCCTGGCCTGGACGCGGCGGGAAGCTCCTGCTGGTCGCGAACTGCTTCTCCGTGGCGACGAGGTAGGGCTGCGCGCTGTAGGGCGCGATCTGCTCGATCCCGCTGCGCGGGGCAGCCGCGCCGACGGCGACCAGCTGCTGCGCCATCGCCGATCCGCTGCTGAGCCACTTCGCCAGCTCGACCGCCTGGTCGGGATACTTGGTCTTGGCGGTGACCTCGTACTCGAACCCGACCGAACTCACCGCGTACGGCTGTCCACCGTCGAGGGCGGGGTAGCCCCAGGTACGAACCTTCTGGAACAGGCCGGGTATCGGTGCCGATCCCTGCGGACCCCAGTCGTAGCGCCATCCCCAGGTTCCTTGCGCCGCGACCGGCAGGACGCCCTTGGGGAAGTCAACGTACTTCGTCGGCTGCCACGGCTCCGGGTTCAGCAATGCCTGCACCGGCAGGATGTTCGCCTTCACCAGCTCGGCGTAGAGGCCGAACGTCTGGGTCAGGCCGGGGCTCTTCACGATCCACTTCTTGTCGTTCGGGTTGTAGAACTGGCTGCTCGCTCCCAGCATGACGTTGAGAAAGCCCTCGCCGAACGTGCCATCGCCCCACGCCGTTCCTGCGGGCAGCACCATTGCCGGCTTCCCCGTCTTGGCATGGATCTGTTCCAGGCGCGCGAGCAGCTCCGGCCACGACTTTGGCTGCGCCGTCGACACCCCGAGCCGCTGCAGGACATCTGCCCGGTAGAAGATGCTCTGCGTATTCGCCTCGTGCGGCAGGCTGTAGATCTTGCCGTCGGGCTGGACGATCTGCTTGCGCACTTGCGGGAAGAACGTCTGCCAGTCCGACCACTTGGTCAGGTATGAACTCAGGTCCAGGAGGTACCCCGCCCCGGCGAAGCCGGGGATGTACGTCGCGCCGTAGTCGGTGACGTCCGGCGCGTCACCGGCGTTGTACTCCTGAGTGATCTTCGTCTTGAACTGATCATCGGGCAGGATGTCCCTGATCAGCTTGACGTGGACCGTCTTGCCCTTCGCGGCCATCGCCGCCTCGAACTTCGGCAACAACGCCGCCACGGCGTCGGCGCGCGGCTTCTGATACTCCAGCAGGGTCAGGGTCACCGGACCGTTGGCGCTCGACGACCCGCCGCCGCCACACGCTGTGACGCCGGCGGCCACGGCGAGAAGCACGCCGAAGACGGTCAAGTCATGTCGCCTGCGCATCGTTGCCTCCTGGCGCTACCGGCCGCTGTCAGCGGCAGCCGCGGCCGCTCTGCGCGCGCCCTGGCGCCTTCACAAGCGCACCGCAACTGCATCGCCTGCCATGTTAACGATAATACTGCCGGGCACAACCCATCGGATCCGAAGCCTTTCGGATTGGCCGGCTGGCGCGCCTAACCTCGCAGGCGTGACGGTCAGTCAGGACGCCAGTGGGGCTGACACGGCGGCTGTTCCGGTCCTCGACGTCGGCGGCACGCACGTGACCTGTGCCGCGGTGCATGTCGGGCGTCGGCAGATCCGCGCCGGCGCCCAACACCGACTGCGCGCTGACGCGCCGGCGGAGGAGATCCTGCACCGCCTCATCGACTGTGCCGGGCAGGTCCCAGGGCCCATCGGCTCGGTCTGGGGTGTGGCGATGCCCGGGCCGTGTGATTACTCGCGAGGGATCGCCCTGTTCGAAGGCGTAGGCAAGTTCGACGCGCTCTACGGGTTCGACCTTCAGCGCGAGCTTCTCCAGCGGCTGCCCGGCGCACCCACCCGGGTGCGATTCCTCAACGACGCAGCCGCCTTCGTCCTGGGCGAGTCAGTTGCCGGCGCCGCCGTGGGTCACAGCCGCGTGATCGGCATCACGCTCGGCACGGGTGTCGGCTCCGCGTTCCTCGCCGATGGCCAGCTCGTCGACCAAGGCCCTGGCGTGCCGCCGAAGGCCGCTGTTCACCTGCTGACGTTTGCCGGAAGGCCGCTCGAGGACACCGTCTCCGAGCGTGCGATCCGTGCGCGATACGCACGCGCGGCCTCCGCCGAGGCGACGGTGCTGACCGTTCGCGAGATCGCCGCCCGCGCTCGGGCAGGCGACGTGGACGCGCAGCGCGTCCTGTCCGACGCGCTGACGGCGTTGGGTCGGGTGCTCGCACCCTTGGTGGTCGGGTTCGGCGCGACGATGCTCGTGGTCGGTGGGTCGATGACCAGATCGTGGGACCTGGTCGCCCGGCCGCTAGTCAATGGCATTGCCGCGCTCGCGCCGCAGACCGTGGACGGACTGGTCGTCGCACCATCCCGCCGACCGGCGCAGTCCACGTTGCTCGGTGCGGCCTTGCACGCCGCGGACCGCGTGCCAGACTCAGCGTGACCGGTCGAGCTTCGTTGCCCGCATGCGCGCGCCCGACCCAGTATTCGGTGATGCAGGGGAGCGGTTCATGTGACGGTCTCTCGCGGCTCCGCGCCCACGATGCGCCAGGTCGGTGCGCAGGTGGGAGTCAGCGCGATGACCGTCTCGCGAGCCTTGCACGATGATCCCCGCGTCGCGCCGAGGACGCGCGAGCGAATCCTGACGGCCGCACGGGAGTTGGGCTATCGGCGAAATGAGCTGGCGCGAAGCCTTCGATTGGGGCGCCCGAGCGGCATGCTCGGCCTGGTCGTCACCAACCTCGCGAATCCGTTCTACTCGCAGCTCGCTCTTGGCGTGGAAAATCTGGCGGCTGCACATGGGATGCGTCTCGTGCTCAGCAACACCGCCGACGACGTCGACCGGGAGCGCCGGATCGTGCACGATCTGGTCTCCTGGCGGGTCGACGGCATCATCGTCGTGCCCGCCGGGGTCGACCAGTCACACCTTGACCTCGCCCGCCTGAACGACGTTCCCGTCGTCCTCGCCGCCCGGCCTCCCGTGGGCATCGAGGCGGATTGTGTCCTGCTCGACGACTTCGGTGGGGCGCGGGATGCGACCAGCGACCTACTCGCGGCGGGACATCGACGGCTCGCTTTTCTCGGTCCGCCGGCCGCGTGGACGAGCGCGGAGCGGATGCGCGGCTTCCGGGCCGCCCTAGGTGCGGCGAACGCGTCCCTGGACGAGAGTCTGGTCCGGTGTGATCAGCGCGACGCGGAGGCCGCCGAGCGAGTCGCTGCCGAGCTCCTCGCGATGCCTGCGCCGCCCACGGCCATCTTCTGCGCGAACAGCCGCAACGCCATCGGCGCGTTCCGGGCGGTACGCGGGATGGGCACGGACACCGAGCTGAGCTGCTTCGACGACTTCGAACTGGCCGACGTGCTCCGGCTGACCGTCGTGACGTATGACCCACGGGCAGTCGGCGCGGAAGCCGCGCGACTGCTGGTAGGGCGGATAGCGCGCATCGGCCATAGCGCCCAGGCCCGACCACAACGCACGGTGCTGCCGACCACCGTCATCAACTACCGGCAGCGCGCCGGCGCGCGGCTCTGACGCCAACCGCGGTCAGCCCGGGGCCGAAGATTGCACCTGACCCGAACATATGTTCGAATACTGAAATGACACATCCTCCGGTGTGGGGGCCGGCCGGAGCCGGTGCCCAGCACGATGTACATCACTGTGTTGACCGGAAGGTCGGCTGATGGGCTGGCAGAACCCACCGATCCCCTGGTCGGAGCTGGAACGTCGGCTAGCCGGCCGGACCCGGCGGCCCGAACCGCCTGGCGACGGCGGCGACAGTCCCGCCTGGAGCCAGCACCGGACCCCGTTCGAGTCGCCGATCCGCCGACGCGCTACGTCCACGCCGTACGCCGAGCTGCACGCCCACTCCAACTTCAGTTTCCTCGACGGCGCGAGCGATCCCGAGGCGCTGGCTGAGACGGCGGCCGCGCTGGGCCTGCAGGCGCTGGCCCTCACCGACCACGACGGGTTCTACGGCGTCGTCCGGTTCGCCGAGGCCGCAGGCGAGGTCGGGCTGCCGACGGTCTTCGGCGCCGAGCTCTCCCTGGGCCTCATCCGGGCGCAGAACGGCGTCGCCGATCCCGAGGGCCGGCACCTGGTCGTCCTTGCCCGCGACCCCGAGGGCTACCGGAGGCTTGCCGCCACCATCAGCGCCGGGCAGCGGATCGGCGCCAAGGGCCGGCCGCGCTTCGACCTCCCCGCGCTGGGAGCGGCCGCGGCCGGGCACTGGCTGGTGCTCACCGGCTGCCGCAAGGGAACGGTCCCCGCGGCACTGCTCGCCGACGGCCGGTGGGCGGCAGCGGCGGAGCTCGACCGGCTGGTGGCGACCTTCGGCCGCGAGCACGTCGCCGTCGAGCTCACCGATCACGGCGACCCCGACGACGGCGAACGCATCGAGGCGCTCGCCGGGCTGGCCGCGGCGGCCCGGGTGCCCACCGTCGCCACCACCGCCGCGCACTACGCCACGCCGTCTCGCGGGCGCCTGGCCGCCGCCATAGCCGCCGTCCGGGCCCGGCGCAGCCTGGACGAGCTGGACGGCTGGCTGCCCGCGGCCGGCGCCGCGTACCTGCGGTCCGGGGAGGAGATGACCGCCCGGTTCGAACGCTATCCCGACGCGGTGGCGCGGGCAGCCGAGATGGGCCGCGCCTGCGCCTTCGACCTCACCCTGGTCGCGCCCACGCTGCCCGACTGTCCGGTGCCACCCGGGCACACCGAGATGAGCTGGCTGGCCGAGCTGACCTGGCGCGGGGCGGCGCACCGGTACGGACCGCGCGATGACAACTCGAAGGCGTACGGGCAGCTCGAGCACGAACTGGCGATGATCGAGCGGCTCGGCTTCCCCGGCTATTTCCTGATCGTCCACGACATCGTGGAGTTCTGCCGTCGTAACGGAATCCTCTGCCAGGGAAGGGGATCTGCCGCCAACTCGGCGGTGTGTTACGCGATTGGCATTACCAAGGTCGACGCCGTCGCCTACGGACTGCTCTTCGAACGGTTCCTCGCCCCAGAGCGGGACGGGCCGCCGGACATCGACCTCGACATCGAATCCCGGCGGCGCGAGGAGGCCATCCAGTACGTCTACGACCGTTACGGCCGGGACAACGCCGCGCAGGTGGCGAACGTGATCACCTACCGGCCGAAATCCGCAGTGCGCGACATGGCGAAGGCGCTCGGCTACTCCACCGGCCAGCAGGACGCATGGTCCAAGCGCATCGACGATTGGGGTGAGATCGCCGACGCCGACGGCATTCCGGGCGACGTCGTCGACCTTGCTAACCAGCTGCGGGGGGCCCCCCGGCACCTGGGCATCCACTCCGGCGGCATGGTGATCTGTGACCGGCCGGTGGTCGAGGTGTGCCCGGTGGAGTGGGCGCGGATGGCAGACCGGTCGGTGCTGCAGTGGGACAAGGACGACTGCGCAGCTACCGGGCTGGTGAAGTTCGACCTGCTGGGCCTCGGCATGCTCTCGGCCATCGCGACCGCGCTAGCTCTGATCCGCGCACACCACGGCGTCGACGTCGACCTGGCGGCACTTCCCCCAGACGACCCCGCGACGTATGAGATGATCCGCGCCGCCGACACGGTCGGCGTCTTCCAAATCGAGAGCCGCGCGCAGATGGCCACGCTGCCGCGGCTGAAGCCGAAGAAGTTCTACGACCTGGTGATCGAGGTCGCGCTGATCCGGCCCGGCCCGATCCAGGGCGGATCGGTGCACCCCTACATCCGCCGCTACAACGGCTTGGAGGAGCCGACATACGCGCATCCGGTGCTGCGCAGGTCTCTTTCGAAGACCCTCGGCGTCCCGCTGTTTCAGGAACAGATGATGCAGATGGCGATCGACGCCGCCGGTTGTTCGGCGGCCGAGGCCGACCTGGTGCGTCGTGCGATGGGATCGAAACGGTCCGGTGCGAAGATGGAGAGGCTGCGCGAGCGGCTCTACGCGGGCATGGCCGAGAACGGCATCACCGGCGCGGTCGCCGACGAGATCTTCGACAAGCTCAGGGCCTTCGCCAACTTCGGCTTCGCCGAGAGCCACGCGATCAGCTTCGCCTACCTCGTCTACGCGAGCTGCTGGCTCAAGCGCTACTACCCCGCGGCCTTCTACGCAGCGCTGCTCGCCAACCAGCCGATGGGCTTCTACTCCCCGCAGTCTCTGACCGCCGACGCGCGCCGGCACGGCCTGCAGGTGCGCGGTCCGGACATCAATGCCTCGGGGACACAGGCGACCCTCGAACCCGGCGAGGTCGTCCCGGCCGGGGGGATCACGCCGCTCGGCCGGGGCGAGCCCGAACCGGTGATCCGCCTGGGTCTGGCCTCGGTGCGCCTGCTCGGCGAGGACGTCGCGGAGGCGGTCGTCGCCCAACGGCAGGCAGCCGGCGAATTCGCCGACATGTCCGACCTCGCCCGTCGAATGGCAGCGCGCCGGGTCGACCTTCGCGCCGCGCAACTCGAGGCACTGTCGACGGCGGGGGCGTTCGCGTCGTTCGGGTTGGACCGGCGCCGCGCGCTGTGGGCCGCCGGCGCCGTCGCGGCCGAGCACCCGGACCGGCTCGCCGGGCTAGGAATCGGTGCCGACCCGCCGCCGTTGCCTCCGATGAGCGACACCGAGATCACTGCCGCCGATCTCTGGGCGACGGGCGTCTCGCCGGACTCCCACCCGACGCAGTACGTCCGACCGTATCTGGACGAGCTCGGCGCGGTCAGCGCCGCCGATCTGCGCGACGTGCCGGACGGCACCCGGGTCCTGGTCGGTGGCGTGGTGACGCACCGGCAGCGGCCGGCGACGGCCAGCGGGATAACCTTCCTCAACCTCGAGGACGAGACCGGGATGATCAACGTCATCTGCCGGCACGGCCTGTGGCAGCGCTACCGCCGGGTCGCCCGGGAGTCCGGCGCCCTGCTGATCCGCGGCAAGCTGGAGTCGGTCGACGGCGTCGTCGGCCTGCTGGCCGAACGGATCGAGCGGCTGCGGCTGGCCGCGCCCACCCGATCCCGCGACTTTCGCTAACGGGATGCGGGGCACCTGCGCGCCTGATACCTGCCCGCGCGGTCCTGGGTACTGTCGTAGCTGTGGCGCTGCACCAGGAGGGCGCTTGCGATCCGAGAGGGGGCACCCATGCCCGACGACACGACAGCGGCAACCGGTTCTTTGCACCTGCGCGACCGCGACGGCGCAGACAGTGAGCTCCCGCTGATCGCGCCGACCGAGGGTGCGCCAGGGGCCGATGTCAGCAAGCTTCTCTCCGGCAGCGGACTGGTCACCTACGACCCCGGGTACGTGAACACGGCCGCCTGCTCCTCCGCGATCACCTACATCGATGGCGACGCCGGCATCCTGCGCTACCGCGGCTACCCGATCGACCAGCTAGCAGAGCAGGCGACCTTCGCCGAGGTGAGCTACCTGCTGATCTACGGCGAGTTGCCGACCAAGGCCGAGCTCGAGGATTTCACCGAGCGGGTCAGCCGGCACACCCTGCTGCACGAGGACATGAAGCGGTTCTTCGAGGGCTTCCCGCGCGACGCGCACCCGATGCCCGTGCTCTCCTCCGCCGTCTCCGCGCTCTCGACCTTCTACCAGGACTCGCTCAACCTGCACGACCGCGACCAGATCGAACTCTCCACGATCCGGCTGCTCGCGAAGCTGCCCACCATCGCGGCATACGCCCACAAGAAGTCCGTCGGCCAGCCGATGCTCTACCCCGACAACTCCCTCGGGCTGGTCGAGAACTTCCTGCGGATGACCTTCGGCTTCCCGGCCGAACCCTACGACGCCGACCCGACGATCGTGCGAGCGCTGGACCAGCTGTTCATCCTGCACGCCGACCACGAGCAGAACTGCTCGACGTCGACGGTCCGGCTGGTCGGGTCGGCCGGCGCCGACCTGTTCGGTTCCGTCTCGGCCGGCATCAACGCGCTCTCCGGCCCGCTGCACGGCGGCGCCAATCAGGAAGTCCTGGAGATGCTGAGCGACATCCGGGCCGAGGGCGGGGATGTCGGCGCGTTCGTCCGCAAGGTCAAGGACCGGCACGACGGCGTCAAGCTGATGGGCTTCGGCCACCGCGTGTACAAGAACTACGACCCGCGGGCGGCGATCGTTAAGAAGACGGCCGATGACGTCCTCAATGCGCTCGGTAAGCGTGACCAGCTGCTCGACCTCGCAATCGAACTCGAGGGCGTCGCGCTCTCCGACGACTACTTCGTCTCCCGCCGGCTCTACCCCAACGTCGACTTCTACACCGGCCTGCTCTACCGCGCGATGGGCTTCCCGACGAACATGTTCACGGTGCTGTTCGCGATCGGCCGGCTGCCCGGCTGGATCGCGCAGTGGCGGGAGATGATCGAGGACCCGCAGAACAAGATCGGCCGACCGCGCCAGCTCTACACCGGGCCCGCGGAACGCGGCTACGTGGCGCTTGCCGACCGCGGCTAAAAGGAACGCCGAGATCGCGGTTCACCACCTCGACACGCCGACCACGAGGTGCTCAACTGCGATCTCGACGAGCGAACTCCTTCTTACAACCAGCCGTTCTCGCGTGCGGTGCGGGCGGCTGGCCGATGGTCTCGCCACGGTGACTGCCGACCACAGCCGCGCGTAGTAACCGTCGTTGGCGAGCAGCTCGTCGTGGCTTCCCGTCTGCACGATCTCGCCGTGGCTGACGACGACGATGGTCCGCGGCCCGGGTGACGGCGGCTTCGGCGGCAAGGTCGAGGGCTGCGGTTGCTTCGTCGAGCAGCAGGATGTCGGGGTCGACGAGTTCGGCACGGGCCAGCGCGATCAACTGCCGCTGGCCGGCCGAGAGGCTGCGCCGGCGCTCGCCGACGGGATGGTGGTAAGCGCCGGGCAGCCGGGCGATCATGTCGTGTGCGCCGACATCCCCCGCCGCCTGCTCGACCTGTTCGTCGGTTGCGCCCGGCTTCGATGCGAGTGCATCGAACCGGGCGACGGCGGCATGCGCGGCGGCCAGCGCATGCCGCCGGCCATGGTCAGCGCGATGCGAACCACCCGCCTGTCGCTCAAGATCCTGCACTTCGGCGGCGGTCGGAGCAACCTCGCCCATACGACGCCGAGTACGTGGCCTTGGCCGAGCTGGACTCGGTCCTCCGCACCGGCGACAGGCGACTGTCTCGAGCACCGGCACTCCGCTGCTGCGTCGAACTGACCGGCTGAGCCTCCCGGCCCGCCGTGTGCCCAGGCTCGGCAGTGGCTACGACGACGGGGACGGACGCAGCATGCTCGAGGTGAGCAGCGAGGCGAGCATCCATGCCGCCGCGTAGCCGAACGCGACGGCGGGTGAGACGAATGTCCACAGCAGGCCGGCGACGAGGGTAGCGCCCAGATCGCCGATGGATTGGACGAGGCCGAGAACGCCGAATCCGTTGCCCCGTAGGTGTGTTGGCAGGGCTCGGGCGACGACGGTGGATTCCGCCGTCTCGGCGAAGCCGATACCGACGCCGGCGAGCAGGAAACCGACGAGCAGCACTGGCCAGTGGTGCTGGGTGATCGCGAAGAGCAGGTAGCCGAGGGCATAGGTGGCGGCTCCGGCTGCGAACACCAGCCGCGGGCTCCGCCGGTCGGCGATCTGCCCGCTGGCCAGGGAGGCGAGGGTGGCGGCGGCGTTGTGGGCGGCGTAGAGCAGGATCGCCAGGCTGGTGGCGCCGGTGAGGCTGCGCGAGTGGGTGTGCAGAAGGTTGGTCGCGCGCAGGATCAGCAGGGTGGTGGCGAGGTTGCCGAGTTCAAACAACGCCGCGGGAGCCAAGGCGCGGGGTAGGCCGGCGTGCCAGAGCTCGCGCAGGTTGAACGACAGGGCGCGCCGAGCGGCCGGCTGGGTGAGGCTCCGCCGGGCTTCGCGGGCGGCGAGGGTGATCGCGGCGGCGGCGAGGATTCCGGGGATGATCGCGAACAGGATGGCGTGCCGGATCCCGACGGCGGTGACGAGGGCGGCGGCGGCCAGCGGACCGACGATGGCACCGGCGTTGTCACCGGCGCGTTCGAGGCCGAACGCCCGCCCATAGGCCTGCTCGGGTGCGAGCGAGGTCAGCATGGTGTCGCGGGCCGGTGAGCGGATCCCGCGTGACATCCAGGCCAGTGCACGCAGGGCAGCGACCTGCCACACCGCGGTCGCCAGGCCAATCGCGGCCGTCGCGATCGCGGTGCCCAGGTACCCGCCGGACGCGAGCCGCCCGCGGCGGGCCGGGTCGTTGGACAGCGGGCCGCCGGCGAGCTTGCTGACACCGACCAGGGCGTCGGACACGCCTTCGATAGCCCCCAATGCCCCAGGCCCCGCGTGCAGCGTCGCGGTGAGAAACGACGGCAGGACGCTGGTTGCCAGCTCGTGTCCCGCGTCGCTGAAGAACGAAGCTGACCCGATGCTGACGACGCCCGGTGTGAGCCAGGGTCGCGACGTCTCCGCGCCGTCGTCACGGTCGGCCGCCTGGTCCGGGGAGTCGTCACTGACCTGGCCGGTCACCGGCCCGCCGCCGGCCGGCGCCTGCGTGAACCGCGGGTCAATGGCGGCGTGACGTGCAGTTCGAGCCATCGCGCCAGATCGTTGATCTCGCGATGGACCGCGGTGGTCATCGGCGTGGTAAAGGGCACGTCGCGGTGGACGGCGTCGACGCGGAACACCCCGGCCTCGCGGTCTGCGGTGGCGTCAAGCTTTCCCACGAGCCGGTCGCCGTACAGGATCGGTAGCGCGAAGTATCCCCAGCGGCGCCTGGCGGCGGCCTTGTACATCTCCAGCTGGTAGTCGAACTCGAACAGCTCGACGGTGCGCTTGCGGTCGTGGATGAGCCGGTCGAACGGGGATAGCAGTGCGGCACGCCCGGAGAACGGGAGGCCCAACGACGACGGGTCAACTCGCCACATGCCCCTGACGCCCTCGACGACGGCTGTCTCGCCTGCCTCGCCGACGTCCAGGGGCTCGACCGGACACTCGGGTCCGCGGGCGCGGGCGATGCCCAGCGCACTGAGCCGACGCTCGTTGCGGATGTGCATCGCTTCGCCGGCAGGAACCACCGGGTCGTCGGGGTAGACCCGAGTGGCCAGATCCCACAGCCGTTCCCGTCTCTCGCGTCCAGCGATCGCGACCTCTCCGCGCAGCACCATGAACTCCAGCAGCTGAGTGACGTTGCGGTTGTTGGTCCAGCCGGTCGATCTCCAGGGCACCGTGCAGGTGTCCGGCAGCTCGCGAGAGGTCAGCGGGCCGTCGCAACGGAGCCGGTCGAGGATGTCCAGACGGCACGCGTTGTTGGCCCGCACCCAGTCGCGCTGGGACTCCCGCCAGCCGGGCAGCTGCCCGCGCTCGGACCGCTCCCACTCGGCCATGTCCGCGCGGTAGAGGGCGAGGTCTTCGCTGGGGCGGATCATCGCCCGGAGTTCGATCAGCGTCCGGTTCTCCAGCGCGGTCACCAATTCGGCCGGCGAGTACGACGACCCGAGGCGGCTCCAAACCACCAGATCCGCGCTCGGCGCAACGGCAGCAGTCGGATCGATGTGAAGCAGCGTCAGGCGCCGCACCACATCGATGAAGTCGGTCGGTCGCGGGCTGTCTAACCGCTGCGCGCGCACGGCGATGCGACGCGCCTCGGCGCGAGACAACTCGTGGACGGTCACGGCTCGAGGCTAGCGGCGGGTCCGACCCGCGACCCGGCTTCCCCGATACGAGTCGCCACAAGCGGTGCACCCAGCCGCGGGGATACCTCACCGCGGCAATTCCACAAGGCCGATTGCGTCGAGGACCGGCGGGTGCTCGCCTTCGGGGCGTGCACGCACTTTCGCACCGGATCGTTCGCATCGGGCCCGACGTCGCGAGAGGTTCGTCGATCGGGACAGTGACGCGGCGCTGCGGACTAGCTGGTGGCGGCGCGACGTACTGCTGCGATGGCCTCGTCGACATCGTCGTCGTCGGTGGACCAATTGCTGACCGAGATCCGCAACACGTCTTGACCGTGCCAGCGGGATCCGGACATCCATGTCCTTCCGTCAACGATCAGCCGTTGGCTGATCGTTCGTGTGCGCTGGTCATCCCCGAACTCGACGCAGACCTGGGTGTACTCAACATCGTTGAGGACGTGCGCACCGTCGATGCGTGCGATGCCGTCGGCGATGGCGCGGGCGCGAGATGCCAGGCCGGCGACGAGGTCGGCCACTCCATCCCGACCGAGGGAGCGCAGCGCTGCCCAGACCGGCACGCCGCGGGCACGGCGGGATAGCTCCGGCACCTTCTCATACGGGTTGCCCGGCCCCGTGTCCTCGGCCGGAAGGTAGCTCGCGTGCACGCCGAGAGCCGAGCGCAAGGCCGTGGGATCGGCGACGACTGCGATGCCGCAGTCGTAGGGCACGTTCAGTGTCTTGTGTGCGTCGGTCGCCCACGAGTCGGCGCTGCTGATGCCGCCGACGAGTCTGGCCAGCTGCGGGCAGGCCGCGGCCCACAGTCCGAAGGCGCCGTCGACATGCACCCACCCCCCGCGGGCGTGAGCGAGTTCGGTCGCCGCGGCGCAAAGGTCGAATGCTCCCGAATGCAAGTTGCCGGCCTGCAAGCACAGCACGGTAGGCGCGCCGGCTGGTATTCGGTCGAGTGCTTCGCCGAGCGCGTCGAGCCGGATGCGGCCTTGCTCGTCGGCGGCCACGACCGTCGGCGAGCCAAGGCCGAGGTAGTGCAGCGCGAGATCCACGGTGTCGTGCCGCTCGGCGCCGACCAGGACGTGCACCTTCGGTGCACCGATGAGACCGTCGGCGTGAACGTTCCAGCCGGCGCGGTTGAGCACGGCTTCGCGCGCGGCGGCCAGTCCGGTGAAGTTGGCCATCGTCGCTCCGGTGACAAAGCCGACGTCGGCACCGGTGGGCAGGCCGAACAGCTGCTTGAGCCACTGCCCAGCGACGTCCTCAAGTGCGGCGACGGCGGGTGTCGCGTGACGCATGCCCGCGTTCTGGTCCCATGCACTGACCAGCCAATCGGCGGCAAGGGCAGCCGGCAGCGTCCCGCCCATTACCCAACCGAAGAAACGGCCCGACTGGATCGCCATCAATCCGGGCTCTGCTCCGGTCGCAAGCAGGTCGACGACCTCTGCGGGGTCGCAGCCGCGCGCCGGTAGCGGACCACCGAACGTCGCTGTCAGCTCGTCCGCGGATGCGCGCGGCGGCACCGGGCGGTTGCCGACCGACTCGAGCCAAGCGCTGGCATGAGCGACTGCCCGCGCTAGCGGGGTGGTGTAGTCACTGTTGGAAGAGGTCACCGTGTGCCTGCTCCTGCTCCTGCGCTCAGCGCGGCGATTCGGGCGTGCAGAAGAGGGTTGTCCACGGTGCCGCCGACCGCTCGGGCGAGGCCGAGGGCGTCCTGATCGCCGGACGCGGCCTGATAGGTCAGCGCCCACGCCTGGAACTCCGGGAGATCGGCGCGAGTCGCGTCCTCGCGCAGCCGGGTGGCCAACGTCCGGGCGAGCGCATGATCGACGGACGCTGCGAGTTCGAGTTGAGCGAGACCGATGTAAGAGGACACCCATACGTAGCGGTCGGGAACCCGATCGCATCTGCGCCGGGCGTCGACAATCCACGACCATGCGGTGTCGCTGTCGCCGTCATGCTGGATCAGCCGGCTCATCACACGTCCTGCCATGCCTTCCCAGCATGGATCGCCCAATTCGGTGGCCAGCGCGAACGCCTCCTCAGCCTCCGCCCGCGCCTCGTTCCAGCGTCCTACGACAGCGAGGCATTCGGCATGGATCGCCTGCGGCCAGGGCAGAAAGGCGTTCCACCGCGCGGCGCGCGCTCCGGACAGGCTCGCCTGCGCCGCCTCGCCGGCCGGTCCGACCCGGCCCGCCAACAGCAGCGAGCGAGCCAGCAGCCCGAGTGACCAGAGTTGTTGACGCGGACGGTCAACCGACGCGGCGATCCGAGCGGAGCGTGACAGCAGCAGGGCGGCCGCCTCGTGCCGCCCCAGGTCGGCCTCGTTCATCCCCTCGGTTGCCAACAGGCTGGCGGTGAGCGTCGGATCGTCGAGGACGGCACCCTCGTCCGCCGCCTCGACCAACGCGTGGGACGCCGAGAGATGCCGGCCGGCTTGCACGTCAGTGAACGCGATCTCTCGCAGGATGTCTGCTGCAAGGTCTGGACGCCGTGCAGTGCGGGCGAGGACGAGTGCACGGTGCAGCACGACCGCGCCCTCGCCGTCGAACCCGCGCACCGCATGCACCAGCGCAGAACCCAGTGCGCGCAACACCTCAGAGTGCAACCCAGGCTCGTCAGCGCGAGCGGCGTCCTGAGCCGCACGGCGTAACGTTTCGATTCCGCCGTCGGCCGCGCCGGCATCCAACGCAGCTGTGCCGGCGCGCAGCAGCGAGGCAGCCGCGACACCGGCGCGCACGCCGGCCGGCGGGGCAGACGCACGCTCCTGCGCCGCCGCACGCAGTGCGGGAGAAACCGGAATGCCTTCGCGCACGAGAGTTCGCTCGCACAGGGCGAGATGCTGCGCGGCCAGCCCCGCTCGGCCATCCGCCACGAGCGCCCGCATGAACAGCTCCTGTGCCTCTTCATCGAGCTGGTCCAGCCGAGCGGCTCGCTCGGCTGCACGCAACGCGGTCGGCGTGTCGCCCGTCGCGAGAGCGCGCAGGACGCGGATCCGCAACTCCTCGCGCGATCTTGCCGCCCAATGCGAACGGGCAACTAGCAACCACGCGTCGAAGCCGGGACAGTCCCGCACCTCGATACCGTCGAGCAGCGCGCCGCCAACACCCGCGTTAGCGAGCGAGCCGTCCTCCAGCGCTCGGACGTCGAGCCATAAGTCGGCGGTCCCGAGCCTCAGTGGATCGCCACGCAGCACGTCGGGCCGCCGCATCGCCCGGCGGAGATCGGCCAGCGACCAGCGCAGCGCCGCAAGCGGATCGTCGGCCAGCTCGAACAGCTCGTCAGCCAGCTCCGCCCGCGTCAGAGGCCGGTCGGCGAGCATCACGCGCGCCAGCACCGCCCACGACTTCCGCCCGCGCGGCTGAAGTGGCGGCGCTTCGCCCTCGACTTCAATGCGAGGCCGGCCGAGCAACCTGATTCGTACGGTCACAGGGCCAGCATCTCAGCCGGCGGCTGACACGGTCCCACCTTGAAGGGCGAGCACGTCCTCGCTGGTCAGGCCCTTCCCTGCGATGCCCCAGTTGCCGCTGCCAACCTCCTCGACAAGCACCCACGTCACCTGACGCAGGTTCTCACCCTCGATCGACACCATGGCATCGGTAACCTTCGCGATGATCTCCTGCTTCTGCTCGGCGCTGAACACGTCCTCGATGACCTGCACGCGAACCAGTGGCATGGCTCCTCCTTCAGCAATGAGTAATCGCACCGTGCGACCGGACAAACCATCCGGGGCTACCGTGTGAGCCCGCGTGTGAGTCGCGAGCCGGACAGAAGACACGATGCGAGCGCCCAACGGTGCACGCCTCCACGCGCGCAGATGCACATCACTGAGCGTAGATGCGTCGAAAGCCGGGAAAGTCGGCAGCCCAACGAACCTGTTGGTCGGCGTCGATCGCTGCACCACCTCGCCCAGATCCGTGCCGACGATGCCCGGGTGCGCCTGCGAGCTGGCCGGAGTTCCTCTTTCACGCCGAGGTGAAGCTCGCCGTCGCTTACTCGGAGGATCTCCGAAGTCCGGCCCCTTCGTTACAGTGCTGACATGGTGACGCTCGACGACGTGGCCGCGCTGGCGTCGGCGCTGCCCGGGGCGACCGAGGGCGAGCGGCACGGGAACCGGACGTGGTCGGTCGCCGGCAAGGTATTCGCCTGGGAGCGTCCGTTCAGCAAGGCCGACATTAAGCGCTACGGCGACGAGGCGCCGCCGGCCGGCCCGATCCTCGCGGTCAGCGTGGCTGACCTGGGCGAGAAGGAGGCGATCATCGCCGCGAACCCGCGCGCGTTCTTCACGATCTCGCATTTCGACGGTTACGCGGCCGTGCTGGTGCATCTGACGAAGGCCACAAAGAAGGCGGTCCGGGACGCGTTGTGGGACGGCTGGCTCGCGTGCGCGCCGGAAAAGTTGGCCTCCGAGCACTCTTCGAACGGCGCGTGATCGCTGCGCGCCGGGCCGGTCTATTCTCAGGGCAGGCGTGAGAGGGCGCCTCCGGGTCCGCGGGCAGGACAGCGTCCACCTCTGAGGGCAGAGCGCTGATGATGGCGATCTCCTCTGGCCTGGTGCGCGGACCGCGGGCTAACGATGGAGACGTCATGCCCACGCTTCTCGCTCGCCCTGACCTCGACCAGCTACGCCGCCAGGCGAAGGACCTGTCGCGCGCGGCACGTTCCGGTGATAGTGCGGCGGTAGCCAGAATCCGGGCAGTGTCCGAGGAGCTGACGCTGACCGCGGCGCGGCTCGCGATCGCCCGCGAGTACGGCTTCGCCAGTTGGACCCGGCTCAAGGCCGAGGTGCAGGCGCGCACGAGTGGCCTCGCCGATCAGGTGGGGGGGTTCTTGGCGGCCAGCGTCCGCGACGGGACCGGCCGCGCCGCCAGGATGTTGGCTGCGACCCCGGAGATCGCTGGCTACAGTTTCGCGACCGCGGTGGTCCTCGGCGACGTCGCCCTGGTGCGCCAGGCGATCGAACGGACTCGAGACTGACAACCCGCCCCGACGCCCGATCGGGCTGGACGCCGCTGCATCTGGCCTGCGCCTCGCGATGGCATCGACTGGATCCGGCTCGGGTCGAAGGACTGCTGCCGTCGCCCGGCTGCTGTTGGATGCCGGCGCCGATCCCACGGGCAGCGCGGGCGGCAACTGGACTCCGCTGGGGTGCGCGGTTGCCGGCGCCACTAACCCGGCCCTGGTCCAGATGCTGCTCGATCGCGGCGCGGTGCCCGACGACCGCGACCTGTATCTGGCCTGCTTCGGCGACGACGACCACGCGAGCCTGCGGCTGCTGCTCGACCGCGCGCGGAACGTGGCCGAAAGCACGGCGCTGGCCGCTCCGATCAGCACCGGCGATCTCGAGGGCGTGCGGTTACTCCTTCTGCCGCGTCTCGCCTTGGAGGTCTGCGGCAAGCTGGGACGTGCCACTCTCCGGACGACCCCGGATGCGCAACGCTACAGGGCGGAGCTGATGCGCTCGACCTGATTCACGTCGCGACCCCAGCAGTAGCACATCACCTCGTCGACACCGAGTTGCTCGTACTGAGCGATCACCGTACGGAGCAACTGTGGTGTCGTGACCATGTATTCGGCGATGCGGGGGGCGTCGTCGAGGTATCGGTAGTAGTCGACCAATGTCGTGCGCGCATCCTTGATGACATCCTCGTTCCCGAGCGCCACGTAACAGTGGGCCACGATCCGCGGCGCGCCCGAACGACCAGCCTCGCGCCAGTACCCGAGAACTTCCTTGATGAGGTGGCCCATGTAATTGGGCGGTCCGGCAGCAAGGAAGCCGGCACCCCAGCGAGCGACTCTGGCGAGGGCGCGAGGGTGGAAACCGCCGAACAGGATCTCGGGCCCACCGGCCTCCGTCGGTTGCGGCCCGATCGACGCGGTGTCGGCATCGAAGGCTTCGCCTGACCAGATGCGGCGCATCTCAGCCACCTGTTCGTCGAGCCGTCGGCCGCGCGTATGAAGGTCGACACCCGCGACGTGGTAGTCGTCGTAGAGCGGACCTCGATAGTTGCCGACGCCGAGACCGAGCACGAATCGGCCGCCAGACATGCGGTCGAGGGTCGCCACTTCCTTTGCCAGCAGTGCTGTGTTCCGCAGCGGTGCCAGCAGCACCTCGGTCTGCAACCGGATTCGGCTCGTGGCTCCGGCAAGCGTGGCGAGCGTGATGAGCGGATCCGGGCTGAAGTACACGAGGCGATCGAGCGCGCCGATCGTCGTGAATGGTCCTTCCTCGGCGCGTTGCGCCCACTCGATGAGGGAAATGGGATCGTGGGGCGGCAGCCCGATGCCCACCTTCATGGAGACCTCCGGAAAATTGGAGATGGAGCGGTGACAGGGCTGGCTCGTTCGGCCGGCTCCTCCACGGCTGCGTCTAGGTCGCTGGTGACGACCGCTCCGGCCATCACGACGGCGCGCAGCCGCTGCGTCTGGAGTTGGTCCTGGGGGTCACCGTCGATGACCACGACGTCGCCGACACCGCCAGGGACCAGCCGGCCGACGCCGTCGGTGAAGAACAACGACCCGGGTGCCGACGTCACAGCGGTGAGAACGTCGTCCAGGGGTAGACCACACGATTGCAGCAGTGCCACCTCGACGTGCAGGCTCGCTCCGGGGACAACACCCGGGAACGCGGCATCGGTACCGGCCAGGAGCTGGACGCCGGCGCACGCAAGCTCTGCGACGAATCGCTGGGTGCGTTCCCACGCCGCGGGGTCAGCGGTCGTTCGGCCGAGATGGCGCGCGTGTGCCGTCCATGCCTGGTTGACACGACGCGCGACCGTCCCCGCGAAGAGCTCTCCGTGACCGATGCCCAGGGCCGAGGAGATCGCGACGAGCGTTGGGATGACGAACACCCCGCGTTCGGCAATCTCCCGAACAAGTTCCTCGGCTGCCGCATCGTCCGGGCCCGGAATCACCGCATGGGCGAGGCCGTCGACGCCGTTGCGCACGGCTACCAGCCCACCGGCCGCGTCCGTCACGTGCGCGATCACGCGCAGTCCCCTTCGATGTGCGGCTTGACAGACTGCGCGTACGATATCTGCGTCGGGCACGGGCAGAACCTGTCCCGCCACCCGGCCGGCCTCCAGGAAGACCTTGAGGAAGGCGCTGCCCTCGTCGATGCGCGCATCCACGAACTCGGCAACCGAGCCGGCAGGGTCGAGACTGGGAAACGCCTCGTACATGCCCTGCCCGATCAGCTGCCGAGGATGACCACCTTCCACTGACACGCCGACACCGGCCGACATCCAACGTGCGCTGAGCGGGTGGTGCACGGACTCGCGTCGCACTGCGTCGAGGACATTCGGCGTGCTGAACATGTCGACCGCCGCGGTCACACCGAAGGCTGGGAGGCGGCTGACGAATCCGGGGAACAGGTGCATATGCGCATCGACGAACCCGGGCACGACCAGGCACCCCCGCGCATCGAGTTGTACATCGCACCGCGACGCAGTCGCAGTTATGCCTGCCACCAGTCCGTTCTCGATAACGAGGTCGCGGTCCTGGTGCCATCGGGTGCCGTCGAAGATCGATCCCCCGGCGACGCGTACCCGGCAGCGCCTCGACGGATCGGTCAACGCGCGCCGCTCGTCGCTTGTCCGGCGTGCTCTACCGTCGCTACGATCCATGCGAGCACGAGCGCTTCTTCGCGCCACGCCTCGTAGCGGCCCGTGCGTCCGCGGTGCCCGGCTTGGAATGCGGTCCGCAGTAGGAAGGGACCGCCTTGAGCCGTGTGGCGCAGCCGCGCGATCCACTTCGCCGCCTCGTGCACCCGGGTGCGGGTGTCATTCATCGACGCGAGCGCGAGAACCGGAGGGTAGGCCCCGTCATGCACATTGTCGTAGGGCGCGAACGAGAGCAGATAATCGTAGGCCTGCGCCGAGTCGAGGGGGTCGCCCCACTCGTCTCGCTCGGTCACGGTCAGTGGCGCGGTGTCGTCGAGCATCGTCGAGAGCGGGTCGACGAACGGCACTCGCGCCAGGACGCCGCCGAACGCCGATGGATCCTGATTGACGGTCGCAGCCACGAGCAGGCCACCGGCCGAGCTGCCGCGCGCGATCAGGCGCTCAGGACTTGTCCATCCGGCCTCGACGAGTCTCCTGGCACAGCTGAGGTAGTCCGAGAACGAGATCTTCTTGGTCGGGCCCCGCGCGGCTTCGTGCCAGACCGCGCCCAGATCGCCACCGCCGCGGACGTGTGCGACCGCGTAGCTGATGCCCCGGTCGACCAGGGACAGCCGCTGGATCGAGAAACCCATGTCGGCGGCACGCTCGTACGCGCCGTATCCGTACAGCACACAACCGGCGCGACCGTCCCTTGGGGTGTCGGCGCGAGTGACGAGGGTGATCGGGATGCGGGTGCCGTCATCCGCAACGGCCCAGTCCTGTACCACCTGGTAGTCCGCGGGATCGAACGCCGTGCCATCCGGTCCGGGCAGCACCGGTCGGCTGCGGAGCAGCGCGAGTCGACCGGAGACGAGGTCGAGGTCATAGATCCCGTCCGGCTGCACTGGCGATGCGTACGAGAGCCGGAAGCGAGTCGTGTCGAACAGCGGGTTCGACGCGGGCGCCATGGTGTACACGTCGTCCGGAAACTCGATCTCACGGGGGTTGTCGTCCCGGTCGAGCACGCGTAGCCGATTCGTCAGCCCGCGGCGATAGAAGACGACAAGGTGGTGGGCGAACGCGGTCACCCACAGGATGCGATCACCGCTGCTGTCGATGAAAGGCGTCCACGGCGCATCGTCGAACCCGCCGCAGGAGATCGCGAAGTTGGGCGCGTTCTCGTTGTGCAGCGCGAGGAAGCGGTCGTCACGGTCCGGTCGCGGCTGGTGTTCCACGTGGTAGTAGACGCCGGCACGTCGGTGCCGGAAGAGCCGGAACTCGCCTGTCGGATCTGACGCGTTGAGCAGCCACACCTCGCTGGTCACGGCGCTGGACGTGCGTAGACAGAGGTACTGCTGGCTGTGGCTCGTGCTGATCTGGACCCAGAAGCTCTCGTCCTGTTCTTCGAACAGCGCAACGTCGTCGTCGACGGATGTGCCGATCCGGTGCCGCATGAGCCGGTACGGGCGCTGGGCAGCATCGAGGACGACGTAGAACAAGAAATCGGCGTCTTGTGACCATGCACAGGTGTAGTAGGCGTTCCGAATCGGCCGGTCGAGTTCGTTTCCGGTCTCGAGATCCTTGATGTGCAGGACGAAGCGCTCGCTTCCCGCCATGTCGAGCGAGTAAGCGAGGAAACGCTCATCAGGACTCATCCGAAACGCGCCGACGGCGAAACCTCCAGATCGGCCCGCCAACACATTGCCGTCCAACAACACCTGTTCACCGGGCAACGCGCCGCCAGCGGACTGCGGGACCGGAGGAACCTCGATGCCGTGCGGGTCGCGAGGAGCCCGGCAGTAGATCGGATGCTCGCAGCCCGACTCGGTGCGGGTGTAGTACCACCAACGCTGATTCGGCGTCGGCACTGTGATATCGCTGTGCTGGGTCCGGGCCGAGATCTCGGCGAATATTGTTTCCTCCAGACCACTCAGCGGCTCGAGCAGTTGCTCGCTGAACCGGTTCTCTTCCTCGAGGTAAGCCCGCAGCTCCGCCGGCTCGGCGGCCATCCACGCGTAGTGGTCGACCCGGGTTCTTCCGTGGGTCTCCTGGCGCGTCGGCCGACGCTCGGCGATCGGCGGTTGCCGAGTTCCGACATTGGTAGCAGTCATGACTTCTCCCCCCGTTACGTGTGAAGCGCGGCGTGGACGCCGAGCCCGGTGTGGGCCGCCAGAAACGCGAGCTCATCCCGCACGAGTTGCGCCATGCGGTCGACCGACCGCGAACTGTGTCCGGTGTGCTCTTCACGTCTAAGCACGATCGGAGCGTCGCCGAGGCTGGCTGTGGTAGCGCTCTGCAATGAGGACACGGCTTTGCGGGCGTGCAGCGGTGCCACACGCGTGTCGCCGCCGAACACGGTCACGAGTGTTGCCGGATACCGGACACCATCGCGAACACCCTGGAAGCTTATTCACAAGCCCTGG
>QHCD01000088.1 GCA_003244255.1 Pseudonocardiales bacterium
CCGGCCCCCGGAGCCGTCGCGGCGCGTGTCGCTGACCACCGGCACTCCCCCACCGCCCGCGGCAACCAGCACGTTGCCGCCGTCGACAACCAGCGAGATCGGGCCCTCCTCGACGAAGCCGATCGGGCGGGGCGAGGCAACCACCCGACGCCACCGGTTCTCGCCGATGCGCAAGAAGACGTGTCCCGACGTCGCCGCGATCGCCTGCGCTGTCGCGTCGTCGTAGACCGGGCCGACCGGCTTGGTCGGCCGCCGGAAGGCGGGATCGCGGCCGGCGACGATCACCTGCGTGATCAGGGCGAAGACCCGCTGCGGCAGATCGCGGGCCCGCAGGGCGTTGTCCAGCGCCTGCGCGATCAGATATCCGATCTGCCCCTGGCTCTCGGCCCCGCAGACATCCATCGGCATCGGCGGCACGTCCGGGGCCGCGGCCTCCTGCTGCAGCAGGATCCGGCCGACCTGCGGGCCGTTGCCGTGGGTGAGGACCAGGGTGACGCCGCGCGCGACGAGTTCGGCAAGTTGGTCGCACGCGCTGGCGAGCGTCGTGCGCATCTCGTCGGCGGATCCGGTGGCCGAACCGGTGTTCCGGTCGGGACTGAGCGCGTTGCCCCCCAGGGCGACCACCACCCGCACGCTGCCGCTCCTTTGCGCCCCGTCGACTACAGAGGTCGGGCCATGAACGCTACCGCCCGCATGGCACGCGTGCGGCGGATCGCGTCAGGCTGTCAGTACGTAGTGACTATCTGGTGTGCGCACAACCTCACCGCGGCGTGTGATACTCCAGCCACCGTCGGACCAGTCGGCTGGCCCCGTCGGCACAGGGGGGAGGTTGGGTGTGAGCACGGGCGCGTTGAAGATTCCGCTCGACCGCTCCAGCCCGGTGCCGCTGTACTTCCAGGTCGCGCAGCAGCTGGAGCAGGCGATCGAGGCCGGTGAGCTGCCGCCGGGTGCGCGGCTGGACAACGAGATCGACTTCGCCGAGCGGCTCGGACTGTCCCGGCCCACCATGCGCCGCGCGATCCAGTACCTCGTCGAGCAGGGCCTCCTCGTGCGCAAACGCGGAGTCGGCACGCAGGTCGTGCACACGAAGGTGCGCCGGTCGATCGAGCTGACCAGCCTGCACGACGATCTGGTCGCCGCCGGCCAGCGCCCGCGCACCGACGTGCTCAGCCACCGGGTGGTGCCCGCAGATCAGCAGGTCGCCCGTGCACTCGGCGTCGCCGAGGACACGTCGGTGCTCGCGCTGGAGCGACTGCGGTTCGCACGCGACGAGCCGCTCGCCCTGATGCACAACTACCTGCCTAGCGACGTCGTCAGGCTGGATCCTGCCGACCTCGAGGAGCAGGGACTCTACGCGCTGTTGCGGGCAGGGGGCATCAACCTGCGGGTGGCCGCGCAGACGATCGGCGCCCGGGCGGCCACCCCCGCAGAGGCGCGGCTGCTCGCCGAACGCCGCGGCACGCCGCTGCTTACCATGACCCGAACGACCTACGACGACAGCGGGCGGATCGTCGAGTACGCCACGCACCTGTACCGCGCGTCGATGTACGCCTTCGAGCTGACCCTGCTCGGCCGCTGAGCGGTGTTGGTCGGCGCTGTCGGTCAGCGCGCCGCGGCGCTGTCGCCCCGTACCCAGGCCATGTCGGGGTAGCGCTCGCCGGCGGCGCGCAGCCGGCCGAGCCGGCCGAGCTGGTCGGGGGTCAGGGTAACCGCGAGCGCACCCAGGTTTTCGGCAAGATACCGGCGTCGCTTGGTGCCGGGGATCGGCACCACGTCGGGGCCCTGTGCCAGCAGCCAGGCCAGGGCGACCTGGGCCGGCGCGGCACCGGCCTCCTCGGCGACCGCACGGATCTGGCCCACCAGCGCCAGATTGGCGGCGAGGTTCTCCGCCTGCCAGCGCGGCAGCGTGCGGCGGAAGTCGTCGTCGGCCAGGTCGTGCGCGGCGGCCGCCGAACCGGTCAACAGGCCACGACCGAGCGGGCTGTACGGCACCAGGCCGACGCCGAGTTCGCGTGCGGCCGGAACGACCGACTCCTCGATGTCGCGGCTGCAGATCGACCATTCGCTCTGCACGGCGCTGATCGGGTGCACGGCGTGCGCGCGGCGCAGCGTGTCAGCGGAGGCTTCGGACAGCCCGATCTGGCGCACCTTCCCCTCGCCCACCATCGTGGCCATCACGCCGACGGTCTCCTCGATGGGCACCCGCGGGTCGACGCGGTGCAGGTAGTACAGGTCGATGGTATCCACTCCCAGGCGGCGCAGCGAGGCGTTGACGGCGGCGGCGGCGTACGCAGGCGAGCCGTCCTGGCCGATCGGCATGCCGGTGTCGGGGTCGGTGCGGATCCCGAACTTCGTCGCGACCTGCACTTCGTCGCGGCGGGTCCGCAGCACCTCGGCGAGCAACTCCTCGTTGTGGCCGGTGCCGTACATGTCGGCGGTGTCGAGCAGGGTGACGCCGGAGTCGATGGCCTGGTGCAGGGTGGCAAGCGACTCGTCCCGATCCGGCGCGCCGTAAGCGAAACTCATCCCCATGCAGCCGAGCCCGAGCGGGGATACCTCCAGCTCGCCTAGGTGACGAGTGGGCAGCGTGCGTGCGGACATGACAAGACTCCTCTGCTGATCGTTGTTGCTCGCCGGCTCGGCGAGTGAGTGGTATGGCGGGCGCCGTCGTCAGTCCGAGCAGGCGCCGCCGTAGGTGGTGATCTTGTACTCGATGACCGCCAGCGCGAAGCGGAGCTCCTCGATCTGGCGGCGCACCTTCTCCCGGTGGCGGCACAACAGGTCCAGGCGCTGGTCGGTGGTGGCATCGCCCCGCTCGACGAGCGCGATGTAGTCGCCGATGTCGCGGACCGACATCCCGGAGAGCCGTAGCCGGGTGAGGAAGATCACCCGGGCCAGCGCGGCCCGGTCGTAACGGCGGTGCCCGGCCCCCGATCGCTGGACGCCGACCAGGCCGATGCGCTCGTAATAGCGCAAGGTGTGGGCGGACACCCCGAGCATCTCGGCCACCGCACCGACGGTCAGGGGCAACGTGGCGGCGTCGTCGATGCTCACGGAACCGGCCAGCAGCTCGTTCAGGTCGGGTAGCCCGGCGCCGTGAGCATGGTCGATCAACTCGTTCAACCGCTCGGTCATCGTCGTCACGACCACGACGCTAGAACTTCGAGTGCGCTCGAAGTCAAGCCGCGGCCGCGCATGGACCTCTCCGGCCGCGGGAGATCAGACCCGGCGGCGGGCGAGGTCGGCCGCGCCGACCAGACCCGCTGAGGCCCCGAATCGGGCCAGCTCGATGCGCGCGAGCGGCCGGAAACCGCGGCCGGTCAGGGATTCCGCGAACGCGGTCCGCGCCGGCACGAGCAGCAGGTCACCGGCCTCGCACACGCCGCCGCCGATGACGAAGCAGCTCGGGTCGAGCACCGCTGCCAGGCTCGCGATGCCCTGGCCCAGCCGCTGGCCCATCGCGGTGAAGATCTCCAGCGCGCCCGGATCGCCTTCGGCCGCCGCGATTCTGACCTCGTTCCCGGTGAGCGCGCCGATGTCGCCGTCGACCAGCTCGAGCAGCCGGTGCGCGGCCACCGGCGAGATGTCGGCCAGTTCCCGGGCGTCCCGGGCGAGTGCGGTGCCACTCGCGTACATCTCCCAGCAGCCCCGATTGCCGCATGCGCAGCGCCGGCCGCCCGGGACGACACACATGTGTCCCCACTCAGCGGCGACGCCGTAGGCACCCCGGAACAGGGTGCCCGCGACGACCAGCCCGCCGCCGATCCCGGTGCCGAGGGTGATGCAGGCGACGACGGATTCGTCCACGGCGGCCCCGAACCGGTATTCGGCCCAGGCGGCCGCGTTGGCGTCGTTCTCGACCGTGACCGGCAGCCCGACTCGCTCGGAGAGCGCGTCCCGCAGCGGCTCGTTGCGCCACGCCAGGTGTGGTGAGAACAGCACGGTGGCCCGGTCCGACGCGATCCACCCGGCAGCGCCGATGCCGACGGCGACGACGTCGTGGCGGGACCGAAGCTCGGCCACGACGTCGGTGATCACGTGTTCGGTCTGGCGGACGACCTCGGTCGGCGTCGGCCGGCGGAGTTCGTCGATGATCGACCCGTTCTCGTCGACGACGCCGGCGGCGACCTTGGTGCCGCCGATGTCGACGCCGATGGCCAGGCTCATCGGCAAGCCGGCCCGGCCGGCGCGGTACTCAACGCCGCCTCCGCGGCAACGATCGCGTCGGCGGTACTCACGTCTCGACGCGCCGCTTCAGCGCCCGCAGCGCCGTGTCCATGATGACCTTCTCGGCCTTGCGCTTGAACATGCCGAGCATCGGGATCGCGAGGTCGACGGCCAGTGCGTAGGTGACCCTGGTGGCGCCGGTCCGCGGCTCGAGCAGGTAGGAGCCGGTCTGCGCGCGCTGCATCTGGCCGGTGACCAGCTCCCAGCCCACCCGCAGCCCGTCGTCGCTCCAGTCGTAGCGCAGGACGTAGTCGTCCTTCACCACGCCGGCATCCAGCACGAACCGCACGGTGTGCGCACGCCCGCTCGGCAAGGACTCCTGGACCTCGCAGACGGTCACCGATGACACCCAGTCCGGGTAGGCCGCAAAGTCCGCGATCACGTCCATGATCGCCTCGGGCGCGGCCTCGACGTCGATTGATTGAGTCGACTCGTCGGTCATCGCCGACGCCGGCTGCGGCCACAAGACATTGGCGCAGGTTACCGGCTGGTCGCAGCGCCGGCGGTCGTCGGCTCGCGCTCAGGGTGGCATGCCGACGGTGCGCCCGGACTCCAGTGCGTCCTTGATCGCCCATGCCACCTGCCGGCCGCGGACCCGCCGCCGCCGCACCTCCCGGCGCGCCCGACGCCCAGAGAGCCGCCGGCCCGCGCGGTCGATCCGCAGGTAGTAATGCGCGATGCAGCCATCGGCGCAGGGCTCGATCCAGATCTCCGACGTGCCCGTCCACGCACCGCTGACCCGCCAGCGCACTCCCTCGGCGCCGCGGTCCTCGGCCACGTGCAAGCGAAGGTCCGGCCACCACCGCGGCCACTGCCACTGCGCCGCCACCACCGCGGCCACCCGGTGCGGCGGTGCGACGACGAACGTCTCGTCGATCGCCTCGACCTGCGCCACCGGCGCAGCATGCCACCGCCCGAACGGGCGGAGCCACCCAGACTGCGCGTCCGGCCAACGCAGCCGATCCTCGCGTGGCAGGCTAGGAGAACCGCGACGAGGGATGGGATCAAGTGCGCGAGTTCTCGACACCGAGCACCGTGATCGTTCCCGACGACGCCAACCTCACCGACGACCTGTTCGCCAAGGAGACCATCGACCCGGACCGGGTCGCGCTGTCGCGGCGGGTCGATGGGTCGTGGCGCGACGTCACGAACGCCGAGTTCGCGGGCGAGGTGCGCGCGGTCGCGAAGGGCCTGATCGCGGCCGGTATCGAGCCCGGCGACCGGATCGCGATCATGTCGAAAACGCGCTACGAGTGGACCTTGGTCGATTACGCGATCTGGTCGGCCGGGGCGATCGGCGTGCCGATCTACGAGACGTCGAGCAGCGACCAGGTCGAGTGGATCGCCTCCGACGCCGGATGCGCCGCCGTCGTCGTGGAAACCGCCGATCACGCCACGACGCTGGAATCGGTCCGCGAGCGGCTGCCCGAGCTCCGGCTCACCTGGACGATCGACGACGGCGCGGTCGACGCGCTGGTCAAGGCCGGCGCGGCCCTCGACGATGCGGAGGTGGAGCGCCGCCGGTCATCGGCGGGCGCCGACAATCTCGCCACGATCATCTACACCAGCGGCACAACCGGCCGCCCCAAGGGCTGCGAGCTCACCCACCGCAACCTGCTGTCTGAGGTGATGGCCGCCTGCGCGGGCGCGCACGAGCTGCTGCGCGACGGCGCGGCCACACTGCTGTTCCTGCCGGCGGCGCACGTGCTCGGCCGGGTGATCCAGTGCGCCACGCTCCACAGCGGCACCCGGCTGGGGCACACTGCCGACGTCAGCAACCTGCTGGCGGACCTGCAGGAGTTCCAGCCGACCTTCCTGCTCGCGGTGCCGCGCGTCTTCGAGAAGGTCTACAACGCGGCAAAACAACGCGCCTATGCCAGCCGCAAGGGACGGATCTTCGAGCTCGCCGAGCGGACGGCCGTCGCCTACAGCATGGCGCTCGACGCGGGGGCCGGCGGCCGCGTGCCGGCCCGGATTGCCCTGTCCCACAAGGTTTTCGACCGGCTCGTATATGCGAAGTTGATGTCCGCGCTCGGCGGCCGCTGCACGGCCGCGATCTCCGGCGGCGCGCCGCTCGGAGAGCGGCTCGGTCACTTCTTCCGCGGCATCGGCCTGGTCGTCTACGAAGGCTACGGGCTGACCGAGAGCACCGCCGCATGCACCCTCAACCTGCCGGGTGCGATCAAGATCGGCACGGTCGGCCGGCCGCTCGCGAGCATGAGCGTGCGGATCGCCGACGACGACGAGATCATGCTGCGGGGTGGGGTGATCTGCCGCGGGTACTGGCATGACGACGCCGGGACCGCGGAAGCGATCGTCGACGGCTGGTTCCACACCGGCGACCTCGGCGCGCTCGACGACGACGGCTATCTGGTGGTCACCGGCCGCAAGAAGGAGCTGATCATCACTGCGGGCGGCAAGAACGTCTCGCCGACGATCCTGGAAGACAAGCTGCGCGCTCATCCGCTGATCAGCCAGTGCATGCTGGTCGGTGACCGCAGGCCGTTCATCGCGGCGCTGATCACCCTGGATACCGAAGCGGTCGCGCAGTGGCGCGACGGGCGCGACGCCTCGGCCAACGGCACCGGCGCGACGGATCCCGCCGTCGTCGAGCAGATCCAGGCGGCGGTCGACGACGTCAACCGGTCCGTCTCGCGCGCGGAATCGATCCGCCGGTTCCGCATCCTGCCCGACGACTTCACCGAGGCGTCCGGCGAACTCACGCCCAAGCAGTCGATCCGCCGGTCGATCGTCTTGAACCGATACGCCGATGAGATCGAGACGATCTACGCCGAGGCGGGTCGCCCCTGACGGTGCGGCCCACCGGTGTGGATACGGGACGTCACCATGAGTCGCTGACGGCGGCGCTGCCGGCGAGCGCCTCGGCCAGCCGGTGTGCCAGCACGTCCCAGCGCCACTGCGCCTCGACCCACTGCCGGCCCGCTTCACCCATCGCCTTCGCCTGCACCGGATCGGCGAGCAGCGTCGCTACCCGGTCGGCGACCTGCTCGACCGACCTGCCTTCGACGACGTAGCCCGTCTCGCCGTCGCGCACGGCGTCGGGCGCGCCGCCGGACTGCCCGGCGACCACCGGAAGCCCGGTCGCCTGCGCTTCGAGGTAGACGATCCCAAGGCCCTCGGCCTCCAGGCCGCCACGGCGGGTGCGGCACGGCATCGCGAAAACGTCGGCCGCGGCGTAGTAATGCGGCAGGTCGTCGGCACTCACCGAACCGACGAACACGACGTCGTCGGCGACCCGTTCGGTGACGGCTAGCCGCTCCAGCCGCGGGACGTCGTAGCCGCCGCCGACCAGAAGCAGTGCTGCCCCGGGGACGCGCCGGTGGATCAGCGGCAGGGCCCGGATCAGCATGTCCTGGCCCTTGCGCGGTACCAACCGGGAGACACACAGCACGGTCGGGCGGTCGGAGACCCCGAGGCTCGCACGCAGCGCCGATCCGTCCACGCCGGGGTGGAACCGTTCGGTTTCGACCCCTGGTGGCAACCGGATCATCGGCGCCTCGCTGCCGACCACCGACGCGACCCGGCGGCGGGTGAAGTCGCCGAGGTAGGTGAGCAGGTCGCAGTCACGGCCGATCTTGCCGAGCAGCGTGCGCGCACCCGGGAAGATCGCCCAGCCGGCCTCGTGCCCGTGCGTGGACGCGACGATCCGGCGGGCGCCGGCTAGCCGCAGCGGCCTGGCCAGCAACCCGAGCGGCGCGGCGGCGCCGAACCACACCGAGTCGCACCGCTGTGCCCGGAACAGGTTCACGGCGGTCCGCCGCACCTCGGGCGTGGGTAGCAGGGTGGTGCCGCGGTGGCGGACGACGGGAAAGGGCAGCGTCGCGTCGAACTCCGGCGCACCGGCCCAGCTCGGTGCGAGGACGACGATCGAC
This sequence comes from Pseudonocardiales bacterium, assembly GCA_003244255.1. GTDB lineage: Bacteria > Actinomycetota > Actinomycetes > Mycobacteriales > QHCD01 > QHCD01. The sequence continues at coordinate 8,121 of QHCD01000088.1, forward strand.
TCCGCGGGCTGGCGGATGGCGAGCTCGTAGACGAAGGTCTGGATCCCACCTTCGCGGGGCGGAAAGTCGTTGGTGACGACGAGCGTCCTGATCGCGACAGTCGAAGCCACGGGCGCATCGTACGGGTCGGGCCGGCACGCGGCCTGCACGAGGACAGGGCAGCGGAGACTGTCAGCGTGCGGCGTCGGCCGGCGGCGGGAGCGCGCTCAGCCGGTGACCCTGGTCGCCCCGGAGTACGGTCCCGCCTCGTTGACCGGCGCGTACTTGACGACGTCGCCCTCGGTCGGTGCGTGCACGACCAGCCCGTTGCCGACATAGATGGCGACGTGGTGAATAGGACTGTAGTAGAAGACGAGGTCGCCCGGCTGCAGCTCGCTCTCCGAGACGTGCTGGCCAACGCCATACTGTTCCGCGCTCTGGTGCGGCAGGCTGACTCCTGCTGCCGCCCACGCATACATCGTGAGACCGGAGCAGTCGAATGCACCCGGGCCCGATGCGGCCCACTCGTAGGGCTTGCCGATCTGCGCGATCGCCGTCTGGACCGCGATCGCTGCCGCGCCGCTCCCGGGACCCGACGGCGGCGGGGCGGGCCGGCCCGGCGGGCTCGGATCGGTCGGCGGGGCGGGCCGGGCGGGCGGGCTCGGGTCGCTCGTCGGACTGGGGTCGGTCGTCGGGCTCGGGTCGGTGCTCGGGCTCGGGCTCGGGCTCGGGTTCGGGTTCGGGTTCAGGCTCGGCTTGTGCCTCGGGCTCGCCTTGCGCCTGATCACCGGAATCCGAATCGTCGGAGCCGCCCTCCCCGATCACAGCCAGCTCGACGCCGATCTCGACGGTTTCGTCCTCCTGCACCTTGATCGACAGCAGCGTCCCGGACGCGGGCGACGGCACTTCGGTGTCGACCTTGTCCGTCGCAACCTCGAGTAGCGGCTCGTCGGCGTCGACCTGCTCGCCCTCGCTCTTGAGCCAGCGGGTCACGGTGCCCTCGGTGACGCTT
>QHCD01000089.1 GCA_003244255.1 Pseudonocardiales bacterium
CGGTGCAGGTGCGGGCCTACCCGGCCGCCTACACCTGGAACTTCGACGGCTGCCCGGCCACCACCACCGCCGACATCGGCCACACCTACCCCGACCAAGACGCCCAGCACTCCTGCCACTACAGTGACTACCTCGACCACCTCGCCACCGTGCACCCCTGGGTCACCGTGGGCTGGAAGGCCAGCTACCGGATCGGCACCGGACCACTCCAACAGGCCTACCCCACCGGCACCGACCTGCCCGTGCCCGGACCCCGCGTCCCCCTCAAACTCATCAACGCCCACGCCGTACTCATCACCGGCGGCGACTAACCCCGCCCCTGGTGGAGTTCGCCGGCTGGGGCGCCGAGCCGGGAACCGGATACGCTGAGCGCCGCAGAGGAACAGAACCGATCCAGGAGGCCGGTATCCGCAGCCGCCACACCGTCGTCGTCGTCGTCTCCGGGTATCTGCTCGGCGCCGTCGTTGCGGTCGGCGCAACGGTCGGCCCGGTGCAGCGCCACGCGGGCCAATCGGCCGCGGCCGCCGAACGCCCCGTTGTTGACACGACACCAGCACACACGACTCCGATGCGGACGACGCCAGCACAGACGACGCCGGTGCCGAGTCGTTCCACCACCGCAACCAAGCCGCTCCCCAAGGCGCCGCCGACCGTGCCGCCGATTGGGCACGTCAACACCCCGAACCGGTGCCCGAAGGCCGCCGTGGCGTGTGTGGACCTGGCCCGACACCTGTCCTGGCTGCAGCAGGGCGGCAAGATCGCCTACGGCCCGGTCCCGGCGATGCCCGGAGCAGCGGGCACATCGACACCGCGTGGCACCTTCGATGTCTATGCAAAGGATCGCCACCACATCAGCAACGAGTACAACGAGCCGATGCCCGACGCCGTCTTCTTCGCCGCCGGCGGCATCGCCTTCCACATCGGCAGCCTGAAGGATTCCTCCCACGGCTGCGTGCACCTCTCGACAGCGGCGGCCGACCACTACTTCGGCGTGCTGGCGTTGCACGACGAGGTCGCCGTCTTCTGACGTGCCCGTCCCCGCGGCCGCCGGATCGCCGCACGCGACCGATCGAATCTGGACGATCCCGAACGCGCTGAGCCTCGCGCGACTGATCGGCGTCCCGGTCTACCTCTGGCTGCTGCTAGGCCCGCATGACGACGCCGCCGCGCTCGGTGTCATCGCGTTCTCCGGCCTCTCCGACTATCTCGACGGCAAGATCGCCCGGGCGCTGAACCAGACCAGCCGGATCGGCACCCTGCTCGATCCTGCCGCAGACCGGCTCTACGTCTTCGCGACGCTGCTGGCGTTCGCGATCCGCGGGATCGTGCCGTGGTGGCTCGCCGTCGTGCTGGTGGCCCGCGACGTCGCGTTGGGGTTGCTGATTCCCGTCCTGCGCCGGCACGGGTACGGGCCGCTGCAGGTGCACTACCTCGGCAAGGCTGCGACCTTCAACCTGATGTACGGCTTCCCACTGCTGCTGTTCGCCGACGTGCTCGGCGGCACCGCGGGCGAGATCGTGCGGCCTATCGCCTGGGCCTTCACGATCTGGGGCACCGGCCTGTACCTGTGGGCCGCGGTGCTCTACGCACGGCAGGTCGCGGGTATCGCGCGCAGGGACGGGGCCGGCGCCGTCGCCGCCTCTGGTTAGGGTATGGCGATTCGCACCGCCGCCGAGACCGTCTAAGACAGCGGAGGACACCGTGAAAACCCCCGACGACCTGCGCTACACCGCCGAGCACGAGTGGGCTCGCGCGAGTGACGACGGAACGACGCTGCGGCTGGGGATCACCGACTTCGCCCAGCAACAGCTCGGGGACGTCGTCTTCGTGTCCCTGCCGGAGGTGGGGGCGGAGGTCGATTCCGGCGCGCCGATCGGCGAGGTCGAGTCGACCAAGAGCGTGTCCGACATCTACGCACCGATCGCCGGAACGGTGACCGCCCGCAACGACGAACTCGACGAGCATCCCGACCTGATCAACGCAGATCCCTACGGCGCCGGGTGGATCGTCGAGATCGCCGTCGCCGACCCGTCGGCCATCGACACCATGCTCGACGCGGCCGCCTATCAGGGCATGGTCGATCCGCACTGATCAATGCCGGCGCACGCCGCCGGGCACATCGGCGATATCTCGACGTCGACCTCGCGTTCACCCTAAGGTGGACTTTCACAGTTGTGCCGCGCCGTCGAAGGGAGGGCAGCGTCCGTGACTGCATGCCCTCGTTGCGGCCGGCAGAACTCCGACGACGCGCGGTTCTGCTCGCACTGCGGCGCCCAGCTCAGTCGCAGTGACAGCTCGCCGGAGACCACATCGATTCTCGGCGGACACGGCCTGACCCAGGCCGAGGAGGCGATCGAGGCGGCGGGCGTGGATGACGACCTGGTCGACTCGCTCGAAGCCCTGCCGCCCGACACTGCGCTGCTCGTCGTCAAGCGGGGTCCGAACGCGGGCAGCAGGTTCCTGCTCGACCGCGACGTCACCACCGCCGGGCGGCACCCGGACAGCGACATCTTCCTCGATGACGTCACCGTCTCGCGCCGGCACGCGGAGTTCCGGCGGGAGAGCGGGCATTTCCTGGTGCACGACGTCGGCAGCCTGAACGGCACCTACCTCGGCCGGGAGCGCATCGAGTCCTCGCCGCTTGCCGGCGGCGACGAGGTGCAGATCGGGAAGTTCCGGCTCATCTTCCTGGTGGGAGTGCAGGGGACCGCCGACCACGGCCAGCCGGCCGCGCCAGCCCGCTAGCGCGGGGCTCGCGGATGCCTGCACCGATGATCGAACGACAGCGATGAGCTGATGACGGCGAGCGGTGCCGCCCACGCGTTCATGACGATCGGCGAGGTGCTCGCCCAGCTGCGCACCGAGTTCCCCGACGTCACGATCTCCAAGATCCGGTTCCTCGAGTCCGAGGGCCTGATCAACCCTGAGCGGTCGCCGTCGCGGTACCGCAAGTTCTCTCGCGACGACGTGAGCCGGCTGCGGTACGTCCTCGCTGCGCAGCGCGATCGTTACCTCCCGCTTCGGGTGATCAAGGACCACCTGGACGCCCTCGATCGGGGGCTCGAACTCACCGACGAGCCCGGAGCAGCGCCGCGGCCACGCGCCGTCGTCTGGGCGAACGAGCTACCGACCGCCCGCGACTTCGCGCCGGATACCGCCCGGCCGGTGCGGCTGACCCGCTCGGAGCTCGCCCGCTCGGCCGGGCTGGACGAGCACCAGCTGGTGCAGCTCGAGCAGTTCGGGCTCATCAGCGCGCGGTCCGGTCACTTCGACGAGACGGCGCTCGCCATCGCCCAAGCGGTCGCTGAGCTCGCCCGGTTCGGCCTGGAGGCCAGGCACCTGCGCGGCTCCCGGGCCGCTGCCGATCGCGAGATCGGGCTGGTGGAGCAGGTGGTGACGCCGCTGCTGCGACAACGGGGCGACGACGCGCGGGGGCGGGCGGCGGAGGCTGCGAGCGAGCTCGCGGCGCTCTCGGTCCGGCTGCATGCGGCCCTGGTCAAGGCCGGGCTTCGCGACGTACTGGGCCGGTAGCGCCTCGCCGGGCCGGGCGAGCCGGAGCCGTCCTGACGGCAGGTACTGTCGGGAGTGGCCTGCTGTGGGCGTCCGCCGAGCCGATGAAGGGTCGTGCGTCGTGAACGAGCTGCGAGTCGTGGGTGTGCGGGTGGAGCTGCCGGTCAACACACCGCTGGTGCTGCTGAAGGAGATCGAGGGCGACCGCTACCTGCCGATCTGGATCGGAGCGCCGGAAGCCTCGGCGATCGCCATGGAACAGCAGGGTGCGCGCCCGGCCCGACCGATGACGCACGACCTGTTGCGCGACGTGATCGCCGCGCTCGGCGCGAGCCTGGAGGCCGTGCACATCACGGCCATGCGCGAGAGCACCTACTTCGCCGAGCTGGTCTTCGTCGGCGGGCTCCGGGTCAACGCCCGCCCGTCGGATGCGATCGCGCTCGCAATGCGCGCGGGGGCCAAGATCTTCGGCGAGGAGAGCGTGCTCGACGACGTCGGGATCCTGATTCCCGATGTCGCGGAGGAGCACCAGGACGACCAGGTGGAGCGGTTCCGGGAGTTCCTCGACCAGGTCTCGCCGGAAGACTTCGCCGGCTCCTGAGAAGCCCGATGCGCACTCGTCGACGCCGGTCGTTGCAGCGGGTAGCCGACGGTCTCGAGCGTCAACCTACAGTTGAGAGTTACCCTTGTGACACGCCGCCGCGTCGGTTGACCCGGTCCCGGCGGCCCGCCTACCTTCGAGATCTGGCCCAGCGAATACCGCCGATGGGATTCGCGTTCGGCCGGCAGGTCTGAGGAGGCGCACGTGGCGCACGGCAGTGAGCGGCATCCGGTCGCACCACCCAGCGCGACGCCGGTCGCCAGCGCCCAGCAGCCGCTGTTCGACGTCGGCGGCACCGCGCGAGACGACGAGCACATCGGCTACCGTGGTGCGACTGCGTGCACGGCCGCGGGGATCACCTACCGGCAGCTGGATTACTGGGCCCGCACCGGCCTGGTGGTGCCGTCGGTCCGCAGTGCCACCGGATCGGGCAGCCAGCGGCTCTACTCGTTCACCGACATCCTGGTGCTGAAGATCGTCAAGGGCCTGCTGGACACCGGCATCTCGCTGCACAACATCAGCACGGCCGTGGCGCACATTCGCGCCCGCGGCATCGATGATCTCGCGAGCCTGACCCTGATGTCCGACGGCACGACCATCTACGAGTGCACATCCGCCGAGGAGGTCGTCGACCTGCTCAGAGGCGGCCAGGGGGTCTTCGGCATCGCGGTCAGCGGGGCGTTGCGCGCGCTGACCGGCTCCCTCGCCGAGCTCCCGTGCGAGCGCGCCGACGGCACCGCCGTCGGCGCCACCACCCCCGACGAGCTGGCCCTGCGCCGGGTGGCACGACGCACCGGCTGACCCCTTCGCCGACGCCGAGGCGGCGGCCGCCCACCCGTTCTGCTGGTTATACGTCTGGCGCGGTGGCTGCCCGCGGCGCCGTGGCGCTGATACCGTCGACGGTGCTGCTGACCCCGTGCGGGAGAGTTCTCGGCAAGGAAAGGTCGAGTCGAGGCGCCGAAGGAGCAACCTCCCCGGAACCTCTCAGGCATCAGGACCGCACGGACGAGGCGACTCTGGAGAGCGAGGTCGACCGGTTCGCCGGATCGGACCTCCACCGACGGTGCAAGCCGGCTCGCCGGCGAACCTCTCAGGTGCAGACGACAGAGGGGGAGACCGGGTGGCGACGTCACCCGGTCCGATCCGACGCCGAGCACCGAGGAGCGCCCCCGTGACCAACCCCTCGTTCTGCGCCGGCCCCGACTCCTCGTTCGCCCGGCGTCACATCGGGCCGGCCGAGGCCGACCGCGAGGCGATGCTGCAGACGCTGGGCTATCCGTCGGTGGCCAAGCTGCTCGAGGTCGCGGTGCCCGCCAGCATCGCCACCACGACGCCGTTGGCCCTGCCGCTGGGAGCGAGTGAGGACGACGTCGCCGTGCTGCTGCGCGGCCTGGCCGGCCGCAACCAGGTCTGCACCCAGATGATCGGCCTGGGCTACTACGACACCACGACGCCGGCGGTGATCCGGCGTGGCGTGCTGGAGAACCCGGCCTGGTACACGGCCTACACGCCGTACCAGCCGGAGATCAGCCAGGGCCGGCTCGAGGCGCTGCTGAACTTCCAGACCCTGGTCGAGGACCTGACCGGCCTGCCGGTCGCCGGCGCTTCGCTGCTGGACGAGCCGACGGCGGCGGCCGAGGCGATGGCGATGGCCCGGCGCACCTCGAAGGCGCCGCCCGGAGCCGCGTTCCTCGTCGACGCCGACACCCTGCCGCAGACGATCGCCGTGCTGCAGACCCGCGCCGCGCCGACCGGCATCCGGGTCGTGGTCGCCGATCTCGCGGGCGGCCTACCCGACGGCGACTACTTCGGCCTGCTGCTGTCCTATCCCGGCGCATCTGGGCACGTGCGCGACGATGCGGCGTTGGTCGCGGCGGCGCGGGAGGCCAGGGTCGTCGTCGCCGTCGCGACCGATCTGCTGGCGCTCACCCTGCTGCGACCACCGGGCGAGATCGGGGCCGACATCGCGGTCGGGTCGGCGCAGCGCTTCGGCGTGCCGCTTGGCTACGGCGGCCCGCACGCCGGGTTCATGGCGGTGCGAGACGGCCTGCAGCGCACCCTGCCCGGCCGCCTCGTGGGCGTCTCCCGTGACGCGGCCGGCGCGCCGGCGTACCGCCTCGCCCTGCAGACGCGCGAGCAGCACATCCGGCGGGAGCGGGCCACGAGCAACATCTGCACCGCCCAGGCGCTGCTCGCCGTGATGGCCAGCATGTACGCCGTGTACCACGGACCCGACGGCCTGCGTGCGATCGCACGCCGGGTGTACGACCTCGCTCGCTCGCTCGCGGCAGGGCTACGCGCGGGCGGCGTGCAGGTCGTCCACGATGACTTCTTCGACACCGTGACCGCCCGAGTGCCCGGGCGCGCCAGCGATGTGGTCGCGGCGAGCGCCGCACGGCGCATCAACCTGCGCCTCGTCGACGCCGACCACGTCGGCATCTCCTGTGACGAGCGGACGACGCCGGCGCACGTCGGCGAGGTCCTCGCCGCATTCGACGCGTCCACTATGGACAGCGGCGAGTCCACAGTGGACAGTGCGGTGCCGGCGGCGGTGCAACGCACCAGCGACTTCCTGACCCACCCCGTGTTCCAGACCCATCATTCGGAGACGTCGATGCTGCGGTACCTGCGGCGGCTGTCCGACCGCGACTACGCGCTCGACCGCGGCATGATCCCGCTCGGTTCCTGCACGATGAAGCTGAACGCTACGACCGAGATGGAGCCGATCAGCTGGCCGGAGTTCGCCGGCATCCATCCGTTCGCACCCGCCGATCAGGCACAGGGCTATCGCGAGCTGATAGACGACCTGCAGCGTTGGCTTGCCGCGATCACCGGATACGACGCGGTGTCGGTGCAGCCGAACGCCGGCAGCCAGGGCGAATTCGCCGGTCTGCTGGCCATTCACGCCTACCATGCCGGCCGCGGCGAACCGCACCGCGACGTGTGCCTGATCCCGTCGTCGGCGCACGGCACCAACGCGGCGTCTGCGACGATGGCGGGCATGCGCGTCGTCGTCGTCGCATGCGACGGCGAGGGCAACATCGATCTCGGCGACCTGGCCGCGAAGATCGAAGCGAACCGCGGACGGCTGGCCGCGATCATGGTCACCTATCCGTCCACGCACGGCGTGTTCGAGACGTCGATCGCCGAGGTATGCGCGACCGTGCACGACGCCGGCGGTCAGGTCTACGTCGACGGCGCCAACCTCAACGCGCTGGTCGGACTCGCCAAGCCTGGGAAGTTCGGTGCCGACGTCTCGCACCTGAACCTGCACAAGACGTTCTGCATCCCGCACGGCGGCGGCGGCCCGGGCGTCGGCCCGGTGGCGGCGCGCGCGCACCTCGCGCCGTACCTGCCGAACCATCCGCTGGCCGCAGAGGCCGGCCCCGCCACCGGATGCGGCCCGGTGTCCGGCGCCCCATGGGGCTCGGCCGGCATCCTGCCGATCTCGTGGGCCTACGTGCGCCTGATGGGAGCGGACGGCCTGGCCGAGGCGACCGCCGTCGCCGTGCTGTCGGCGAACTACCTGGCGGCCCGGCTGGGCGAGCACTTTCCGATCCTCTACACCGGGCGCGGCGGCCTGGTCGCGCACGAGTGCATCGTCGACCTGCGCCCGATCACCGCCCGCACCGGCGTCACCGTCGAGGACGTCGCGAAGCGGCTGATCGACTATGGATTCCACGCCCCGACGATGTCGTTCCCGGTGGCCGGCACGCTGATGGTCGAGCCGACGGAGAGCGAGGATCTCGCCGAGCTGGACCGGTTCGTCGACGCGATGGCCGCCATCGCGGCCGAGATCGAGCAGGTCGCGGCCGGTACGTGGACCGCGGCCGAGAGCCCGCTGCGTGGCGCCCCGCACACCGCCGTCGAGCTGACCGGTGAGTGGAACCACCCCTACGACCGGGAGGTTGCGGCGTTCCCGCTGGCCCGGCTGCGCGAGGCGAAGTACTGGCCTCCGGTCGGTCGGATCGACGGCGCCTACGGCGACCGCAACCTGGTCTGCTCCTGCCCGCCGCTCTCCACCTACGACGGCTGAGGCGATCGCGCCGATCACCCCTTACCTCTCGGACTGGCGGTCGGGACCCCGTGGGTGCGTAGGAGCTGTGCGACCTCGGGGCTGGGCGCCTTGGCGTCATCGGAAGACAGCGTGATCGCGTCCGACGATGCCCCCGCGTCGAGCAGTGTCCGCACGGTCGCGACCCAGTCGGCGTCGGGGTTGTGCCGTGGCCGTTCCCCGCTGCCAACCGTGGCCCAGACCAGCGGCGGGCTGTGCCAGTGGCTGTCGCGTGCTTCGATGTCGGCGCCACGATCCAGCAGGAGCGCGACGGTTTCGGCGCTGCCGCTGTAGGCGGGCCCGGTAGCAACCGCCGAAATCCAACGCGACTGCGGTCGGTCAGAGCCGACGACCTTCAGCAATAGGTCAGCAATAGGGCATGACTCAGCGATCCCCAGTGACGCCGGACCGACGCTTGGGGGCATACGTCATCTCAGTGTGAGGCGCGGGGAAAAAAGTTCGCATTTGCCCTTTTGAATATGACAATCAACGGCTAGAATGGATTTGCGCGACCTGAGGAGCTGTGATCTCCCGGCCGGGCGGTTACGAGGGTTCGTGCGTCCGTAGTCCGTTCATCACTGAAGAGGTTGGGCAATGGCAAGTCCCACTCTGCGGGACGTCGGCGAGCACCTGGACACGCTTCTCGAAAGTTGGGGTCCGGATCTCGAGCAGGACGACCTGGGCCGGGTGACGATCCCGGGCAACAACAACATGGTGGCGCCGGTGCAGTTCGAATGGGCGCCTGAGGAGGACTGAACGCCCGGCTGGTCGGGCTGCGGTCACCGCGACTGCGGCCCGACCAGCGCTGTCTCCGGAAGCCATGCACGGGCCGGGCCCGACTCGGCGCCGACGGCCCGTCGTATCCGGACTCGCGATGACCTCGTGAGTCCCCACCATCGAGGTATTGCCCATGACCTGGACGGCGCCACTTGACCTCACCGTGCATCCGCACAAGAGATCCCGATCGCTTCTGATGGTCGGAGATCGTCGGATCGAACTCCCGCTGCAGATCGCCACCGTGCTCGCGATGCTATCCGGCGACGACGAACGGGTGAGTGAAGGCGACCTCGACGACGAGGTTGGCCAACAGCGAGCAGCCGACCTGTGCACCGGCCTCGGCCGGTTGTTGACGACTCACCCGATCGATCAGCTCGAGCAGGCGCACGCGCCGTGTGCACTGTCGGTTGCGGCAGCGCCCGGTGACGAATCGCTCGCCCGCACCGTCGAACAGCTGGCTGCCCTCAGCAGTTTCGGATTCGGACTCGCCACTGGCGAAAACCCGGGATCCGAACCGTTTGCGGACGGGTCGCGCCGGTCGATCGTCGTGGCGGTCTCCAGTCGACTGTCTGCCGAGTGGGCGCTGCGGCGCGAGCGGGAGGCCATCGCGGAAGGGTCAGCCTTCTGCGCCCTCTGGTTCGCATCCGGCGGAGCGTGTTACGGCCCCATCACCAGTCCCGACACGCCTGTTCGCCTCGCCGACCTGTTCGGGCGCTGGATCACCACGGCCGCAGACGAGGCGATAGCCCGCTCGATGCTGCGCGAACCAGCGTTCGAGCACCGCGGAGTGTATCCCGCAGGCGAGGCGATCTGGGCGGCTGCCACGTGCCTGGCCGACCTTGCACGCTGGGCCCGCGAACCGAGCTCCGATCATGAGCATGTTCGGCTGGATACCCACACGTTCACAGTTGAGCGCGATCCGGTACTCCCACTCCCGCTGCAGCCAAGCGCGTCGAACACAGTCGTCGCGTCGAAGAACGACCCGATCGACGCGGTACTGTCGCCGCGGACCGGGATCGTGACGCGCTTGCGCCCGGTTCGCTTCAGCACGCCGATGCCTCGCGGGCTGCACTTCGTCGAGAGTCAGACGGCCGAGATGAGCAGGCTCGGGCCGTGGGCGTCGAACATCTTCAACGCGGGCAGCGCGTGGGACGAGCCCCTGCAGGCCGAGCGCGGCGCCGTGGGCGAGGCCATCGAGCGGTACTGCGGCAACGTGATCGACTACTCGTCACTCGTCCGCGCCAGCTACGACGAGCTGCGCCGCCGCGGCGTTCCGGCCATCGACCCTCGTTCGCTCGTGTTGTTCGCGGACTCGCAGTACAGGGCGCCCGGGTTCCCGTTCGTGCCGTTCGACACTGATCTGACCGTCTCGTGGACACCGGCTCGTTCGCTGGTGAGCGGGGAAGAGGTACTCGCGCCGGCGTCGCTAGTGTACGTGAACTGGAATACCGGACCGTCGCTGTTCGATCCGCCGACGAACCCCGCCTACTACCCGGGGATTGCCGCCGCTCCCGACCGTGAGCTCGCGCTGTGCAACGCGTTCGAGGAGGTGGTCGAGCGGGACGCCTCAATGGTGTGGTGGCTCAGCGGCGCGGTACTCGCACCGGTGGCAAACTCACCGGCGCTCGAGCAGATTGGCCGACGCATTCCGCTCGGCCGTGGCATCCGCGTGCACGTGCTGGCGCTGCCCACGAGCACACGACTGCCGGTGACGGCCGTGGTCGTCGAGGATGACGACAGCCAGATAGCGACACTCGGGCTCGCCTGCCGCCACTCGCAGGACCGCTCCGTCGACAAGGCAGCGCTGGAAGCATTCGGGCTGTTGGAGTCAGCGCTCGATCTGCAGCGACCGGACGGCGGCTTCTGGTCGGCGCACGAGGCGCAGGGAAATGGCGCACAGGCCGTCAAACCGCTACGGCCCGATCGCCGCTATCTCGACAGCTACCGCGCGGATTTCAGGGACGTCACCGACCTCTTCTGCCAGCTCCAGATCCAGCTCGATCCGCGGGCGCTCGCCCGAACGGTCCGCCGCTGGTCCGGATCGACCGGGTCGTGCGCGATCGAGGATCTCCCCGAGCGGAGCTTCCCGCGGTACCTGGAACGGCTCGCCACCGCTGGGTACGAGCCGTTCGCGGTGGACCTCACCACTACCGACGCGTACATCGCGGGCTGGCACGCGGTGCGCGTCCTCGTGCCCGGAATGGTTCCGAACTTCCCGGCGGCGTTCCCGCCGCTCGGCCGCGACCGCGTTCTGGAGGAGCCGGCCCGCCTCGGTCTGGTCGAGGGCCGTCTTTCCGCGGAGCGGCTGTTCACCTTCCCGATGCCTTACGCCTGACCAGGAGAGTCCCGTGACGAAGTTCCTCGCAGTCGGCGGTGGTATGCGGTCCGAGTCGCTCTCCAGCGCGATTCTGCGCCACGCCGCCGAGCTCGCACACCACTGCAGAGCACGCGCGCAGGTGCTGACCGTCCGCGAGCTGGCGTTACCCATGTTCGACCCGGACGTTGTCACACGCGACGATCCGGCGGTGCGGCGTCTGTTGGAAGCTGTCGAGGTCGCCGAGACGCTCCTGATCGCCACTCCAATCTACGGTGGCACGCCCTCGGGCGCGGTGAAGAACCTGCTCGACACCCTGCATCTCGGCAAGCGCGATCTGGTCGGACCGCTGCACGGCAAGCGGGTCACAGTGGCGGCCGTCGGCGGCGGCGCTCTCGCGAGCTCATACTCGTTTCAGCGCGGTGCCACCGGGACGCTCGAGATCGCGGCGAAGAATCTCGGCGCCTGGGTGGATCCACACCACGTGGAGTTCAGCGAACTGCAGTTCGACCCCGACGGAAGCCTGGGCGATGTCCTCGCGCGCAACGACCTGCTGACCCGCATCCATGCCTTGCTCGGGGCAAGCCGGCGGATGGCGGTGTGACGTGGGGGGGGTGACCGGCAGCCACGACATCCATGACCTGAATGCCGAAGCCTGGAACCAGACCGGCGACTGGTACCGCGAGCGTCTGCCCCACACGGCCGACCGGCTCGCGCAGGGCGGTGTGACGCTGCAATCGACCGAGCTGAAGCTGTTGTCACGGTTGGGCCCGCTCGAGGCATGGTGCGAACGGGCCGTCCATCTGCAGTGCGCCGCCGGGTTCGACACCCTGTCGCTCCTTAATCTCGGCGTCCACGAGGTCGTGGGAATTGACATAGCCGACGAGCTGATCGAGACCGCGCGCGGGTTGGCGGCTCAGCTCGACGCCGCCGCCGACTTCGTCGTGTCCGACGTGCTCGACACACCGGAAGAACTTGCGGGGACGGCCGATCTCGTCTTTACCGGCAAGGGCGCGCTTCACTGGATGTTCGATCTGCGCGGTTGGGCTCGGACTGTCCGGCGACTTCTGCGTCCGGGCGGTTGGCTCGTGCTGTACGACTTCCACCCGATGATGTGGCTCTTCGCCAGCGGCAGCGCCTCCATGACGCCGAGCGGCGTGAGCTACTTCGCGCCGGTGATTTCGTACCACGAGTGGCCGACTAACCACGTGGGCGATCTCGACCTGCCCGACGGCGAGCAGCTGCTTCCCAAGAAGCTGCGGCCCTGGCCTCCGAGCGCAGTCATGCAGGCCTTGCTGGATCAGGGTCTGCGGATCGGTGCGTTCGGCGAGTATCCGGACAGCGTCAACGGCCCTTGGGCTGCCTACCCCCAGTGGAGCGATGCGGATCGGCGCAAGGTTGCGACCACGTATTCGATCATGGCGCAGGCCGTCGAGTCATGACCAGCCAAACACGATCGGACGATGCCACGACCGAGGTCACGCTCCGCGAGCTGTTCGCCGGGCGCCGGGGGCGCTTGCTGATCGCCTTGCTCGTCGCCGAGTTCGGTGCGGCGGTGCAGAGCATCGCCTATTCCTCCGTGCTGCCCATCACCGCCCGGGAGCTGCACGGGACGGCACTGTTCGGCGCGACCCTCGGCGCGGGCACATTCACCACCATCCTCGTGCTCGCCATCGGGCCGGCGCCCTTTGCCCGGTTCTCGCCGCGCCAACTGCTGCTGTGGGCCACGGTCCTCTACGTGGTGGGTGCGGGAATGTGCGTCGCCGCCCCCGCCATGGTCGTCGTGCTGCTCGGTGTAGTCGTCCGCGGGCTTGCCGGCGGGATGCTCGCCGGCTTCGGTCTGTCCGCGCTCGGGGGACTGTTCGAGGGTGAGGCCCGGGTACGGGTGTACGGACTGTTCGCGCTGGTGTGGCTGCTGCCATCTCTGGCCGGCCCGGTCGTGAACGCCGCGGTGACGGTGGCCGGAGGCTGGCGTGCCGCCCTCGCGTGGCCGGCCGCGCTAGTTCTGCTGGGCCGGCTGCTGATCGGGCGCGACATCGACGTCGTGCCGTGGTCGCGCAGCCAGGCGGTTCGGCCCTCGCCCGTGCGCATCGTGTTACTGCTCGCGGGCCTGTTGATCGCCGGCACGGCCGGCGCGGTCGGCGGAGGTTTAGGAGTCGCGCTGCTCGCCCTCGGATGCGCGGCCGCGGCAGCAGCAACGATCGTCCTGCTCGATCGGCAGATCGGTCCGGATGTGGCCCGCCGTCGGTACGCCATCCTGATGTTCCTGCTCAGCCTCGCCTTCTTCGGCGGGGGTGGTATCGAGTCACTGGCTGCTATCGTCGGGCTTGGCTACGGCGTGGTCGCGGGCTCAATCGCTGTTGGCGCAGGCCTCGTCGCGTGGTCGCTCACCGGACTGCGTCCGAGTCTGCTCAACCGGTGGACCGACTCGCCTGAAGGTTGGGGGATCGTGCTCGTCGGTGTCGGGCTGGCGTGCGGCCTGGTTGCGGCTCTCGTGCTGGCCGGGATAACCGCCCTCGGTGTCCTCGTCGCCGGCTGGTTCCTGGCCGGCATCGGCATGGGATTTGCGTACCCTCGCATCTCGTCCGGTATGGTGGCCGATCTCGATCCCAGCCGGCTCTATCCGGTCGCGAACGCAGTCGAGTTCGCCGAGACCAGCGGGACGGCACTCGCCGCGTTCGTCGGTGGCGGCACATACTCCGTGGCGCGCTCGATGTCCGTGGACCCGGCCGTGTCGATCGGCTGGTCGTTCGGCCTGCTGCTCGCCGTCGCGGCAGCAGGGCTCTGCGTCGCCACGCGAGCGAAGGCGACAACGGCATGACCATCTCGTGCATCCGATATCCGACGGCCATCCGAACTGATCACGTCGATGTCCTCTGCGGTCAGCAGATTCATGATCCGTACCGCTGGCTCGAGAACGATGACGCAGAAGACACGATCGCATGGGAGCACGCCCAGGACGCTCTCTACGCGCACCTCTCGCAGCAGTGGCGCCTGCCCGACCACGCCTCCGCGCTGGTCACGCAACTGCTGGACGTCGGTGCGTGCACGGCACCACAAGTGCGCGCACTCGACGGCGGCTGTCAGCGGCTGGCATTCGGGCGACGCAGACCGGGGGCACGGACTCGATCCCTCGTCGTGCGAGACGTCAGTCGATCGGGAACCGCGACCGAGCGGACCGGGTTCGACCCGATGGACGTCGATGCCAGCGGTCGCACGATCCTGACCGGCTGGTCGCTGTGTCCGCGTGGCCGCTATCTTGCCATCACGACCGCACGGGACGGGTCCGACTTCTCGACTCTGACGGTGACGGACCTTGATTCAGGCCACGTGGTCGTCCCGGCGATCGGCGGCCTTCGATACACGTCGACCGCCTGGCGCGACGACAACGGCATCACCGCATCGCTGATCTACGTCGCGCCTCGACAGGATCGAGCGGATGCGGTCACCGTGCACGAGCTACGTCTGGGGACCGAGCTGGTCGGATCGGTAGTGGACCGGACGCTGCCGGCCAGGGCCGGCATGCGAGTTGAGAACTCCGCGAACGGCCGATGGCTTGTCGTAACGGCGACCGCCGAGATGAGTGGGCGCGACGTGTGGGTCGGCCGGCTGGACACAGGTCGGATCCGATTCGAACCCTTCGTCGTGGGGACCGGCGCATCACACCGGGTGAGCGTCGTCGACGAACTCGCGGTTGTACACACCAATCTCGGTGCCGCGCGAGGCCGAGTGTGCACCGCGGAACTCCCAACACAGGATCCGCGTGACTGGCGCGTCGTGGTGGCCGAGGACCCGCGACGCACGATCACCGGGGTCGCGGTGGTTCCGGACCGCTCGGATCCCGTGCTTGCGCTGACGTACCGCGATGGCCTGACCTCGCAGATCGAACTCCGATCACTGCGCGATGGCGCGTGCTACCCGGTCGCCGACCTTCACCGGCATGGGACCATCTCCGGCTCGGCCGCGTCGCCGCCCGGAGACGTGTGGCTGACCTACACCGATCACGTGACGCCGTCTCAGATACTCCGCCTGGACGTGCGGACCGGTAGCGCGGACGTCTGGTACCGCGCCGCCGATGTCCCGTCCGATGACGTCGTGCACACGATCGTGGAGTACGTCAGCGCCGACGGCACCGTGGTGCCAATGTCCGTGCTCGCCCGTCGTGACCTCCTCACGCCCGAAGGCCGGCCCCGCGAGCCGCTGGCCACCGTGCTTCGTGTCTACGGTGGCTTCGGCGTCAGTATGACCCCGACGTACACACCGACCGCTCTCGCCTGGGTCAGGCTCGGCGGCGCGTGGGCCGTCCCCGCGTTGAGGGGCGGCGGCGAGTTCGGTGGGCAATGGCATGCAGCCGGTTCCGGCATCAACAAGCAACGTACGTTCGACGACGGCGTTGCGGCGGCCCGCTACCTGATCGCCAGTGGATGGAGCGCGAGTCATCGGCTCGCAGTGCTCGGCGAATCCAACGGAGGTCTCACCGCGGCGGCGATGACAGTGCAGCAACCGAGCCTGTTCTCAGCGGCCGTCATCATCGCACCGCTATTCGACATGCTGCGTTATGAACAGACTGAACTCGGCGCGCTGTGGCGTTCGGAGTACGGGTCGACTGCAGATGCGACCGAACTGAGCGCCCTGTTGGGATGGTCGCCCTACCAGGAAGCTTATTCACAAGGGTGAG
>QHCD01000090.1 GCA_003244255.1 Pseudonocardiales bacterium
TCGCTGATGATGTTCGGCCCGCCGGACGCCGCATCGCCCAATACGGCGCAGTCGATGGCATGGGGCATCAAGCGGCACACGAACGACGAGTTGCGCCAGCGGTTCGTCGACATGACCGTGCCGCAGGCGCGGCAACTGGGCGTCACGCTCCCCGACCCGGCGCTGACTTGGAACGAGGATCGGCAGCATTACGACTTCGGCGATGTCGACTGGGACGAATTCATGGCCGTGGTGAAGGGCGACGGGCCCTGCAACGCCCAGCGGGTCGCGCACCGCAAGGCCGCTCACGACGGCGGCGCCTGGGTGCGCGAGGCCGCCGCAGCGCACGCCGCCAAGACGGCATGAGTACCGAATTCACCGCCGAGGGCGGCCACGGCGCGGTTCCGACGTCCGCGGCGGTCCCGGCGACCTCCGACGTCGTCGTACGGTCGGACTGGCCGCTGTTCGAGGTGTTCCTGCGCGGCAAGCGCGGTCTGAACCACGTACACGTCGGATCGCTGCACGCCGCCGACGCGCAGATGGCGCTGCACCACGCCCGCGACCTCTACACCCGCCGCAACGAGGGTGTGAGCATCTGGGTCGTACCGGCGATCCAGATCACGGCGTCCAGCCCGGATGAGAAGGATCCCTTCTTTGCCCCGTCCGGCGACAAGGTGTACCGGCATCCGACGTTCTACGACATTCCCGACGACGTCCCGCACATGTAGGTGGGCGACATCAGCAACGCCGACGCAATCGTTGCCGCGGAGGCGACATGAGCAACGCCGACGAATTCACCGTCTACGGCGGCCTCTCCGAGGTCACCGACGATCACCGCTGGGCATTCGGCACCGGCTTTACCGACCCGTTGGAGGGCATCGACAGTTCGGTGCCCGCCGGCGTCGACGGCGCGGCGCTGGCGCGGTACAGCCTGATGCTCGGCGACGACGCGCTGGTCTACTCCCAGCGACTGCAGCAGTGGATGACCCGCGCGCCCGAGCTGGAGGAAGAGACCGCGATCGCCAACATCGCGCTCGACCTGCTCGGCCAGGCCAGGCTGCTGCTCTCTCGGGCAGGTCAGGCGGATGGCACCGGCCGCGAAGAGGACAGCTACGCGTTCTTCCGCGACGAAGCAGAATTCCTCAACGTGCGGCTGGTGGAGACCGTCGACGCGGACTTCGCCGAACTGGTGGGCCGCCTGCTCCTGTTTGCGAGCTGGCGGCTCGCGCTCTTCGACCGGCTGTCGGGCTCGAAGGACCCCGTGCTGGCGGCGATCGCGGCCAAAGCTGTCAAGGAACTGACCTACCACCGCGACTACGCCGCACAGTGGGTGATCCGCCTCGGCGACGGCACCGATGTCTCCCAGCGCAAGATGCAGGCCGCCCTCTGCGTCGTGTGGCCGTTCATCGACGAGCTGTTCACTCCGCATCCGGCCGAAGCCAGCCTGCCCGGCGTCGCGGTGAACGTGGGCACGCTGCGCGCCGAGGTGGACGACGTCCTCCATACGGTCTGCGCGACGGCGGGCCTCGACCGCCCGCAGCGCACCGGTCTGACGCGGGTCGCCGGCCGGTCCGGGCGCGACGGCGTGCACACCGAGGCATTCGGTTACCTGCTGGCCGAAATGCAGAGCGTCGCGCGCGCACACCCGGACGCCACATGGTGACGGTCACGGACGCAGCGACGGCGGGGAAGATCGCGGCGGCGGTGCCCGATCCCGAGCTGCCGATGCTCACGCTCGCCGATCTCGGCATCCTGCGCGGTGTTCGGGCCGAGGGTGACGTCGTCGTCGTCACCATCACCCCGACGTATTCCGGCTGTCCCGCCCTGCGCGAGATCGCCGGCGATCTGCGGTATCGCCTGCGTCAGGCTGGGTTCGCCCATGTCGAGGTGCGATCGCAGCTCGCGCCGGCATGGACGAGCGACTGGATCACACCGAGCGGGAGGCGCAAGCTCGCCGCCGCCGGTATCGCACCGCCCGGGGCGGCCGGGCAGCGCGCAAGCGGTCCCGTGCCGCTGACCCTCACCGCGGCGCTACGTCGCGTCGGCTGCCCGCGGTGCGGATCGCAGCGCACCACGCAGACCGCGGCGTTCAGCGGGACCGCGTGCAAGGCGCTGTACCGGTGCGACGAGTGCCGCGAGCCGTTCGAGTGCATAAAGGACATCTGATGGCCCGCACGGACTTCCACCCCCTCACCGTCGCCGCCGTCGAATCGCTCACCGACGACTCCGCCGCCGTGACGTTCAACGTGCCTGCCACTGTGCGCGACGCTTTCGCCTTCGCACCAGGGCAATCGCTCACCGTCAAGCGCGGCGAGGAGCGAAGGTCGTACTCCATCTGCGCGCCGGCCGGCCGCGCGCCACGGATCGGCGTGCGCGAGGTGGCCGGCGGCGCTGTCTCCGGTTGGCTCGTCCACCAGGTGAAGCCGGGCGACGTCCTCGAGGCGCAAGCACCGGCCGGCACGTTTACTCCGGACCTGGCTGCGGCCGGCCACCACGTGCTGATCGCGGCCGGCTCGGGTATCACGCCCGTGCTGTCCATTGCGGCATCGGTGCTCGAATCGCAGCCGGGTTCGGCCGTGACACTGCTCTACGGCAACCGGCGCAGCGATTCGGTGATGTTCGCAGACGAGGTGGCCGACCTGAAGGACAGCTACCCGGCCCGGATGCGGCTGGTGCACGTGCTGTCTCGCGAACCGCAGGAGGTGGAGCTGTTCACCGGCCGGCTCGACGCGGAGAAGCTGCGCGCCCTATTGCCGGTGACCATCGACGTCAGCGGGGCCGATCAATGGTGGCTCTGCGGGCCGTTCGGGATGGTCGAGGACGCGATCGGCGTGCTGCGTGGGCTTGGCGTGCCGCGCGGCCGCATCCACCGCGAGCTGTTCTACGTCGAGGACACACCGCCGGCGCAGGTGGAGCATGAGGAAGCATCGCCCGGTCCCGGCGCCGAGGTGACGGTGGTGCTCGACGGCCGCACCACCACCACGACGATCCCGCCGGGCACACCGATTCTCGACGGCGCACAGAAGGTGCGGCCGGACCTGCCGTTCGCCTGCAAGGGCGGCGTATGCGGCACCTGCCGGGCAAGGCTTCGCCGGGGCGAGGTGCGCATGCGACGCAACTACGCTCTCGAGCAGGAGGAACTCGACGCCGGCTTCGTCCTGACCTGCCAGGCGTTGCCGGTGTCCGACGACGTCGTCGTCGACTACGACAGTTGATGCCTGCGCTCGCGCTCGGCACCTGCCTCCCGCCGCCACGATCGATGTTGATCATGCACTTTCGGGACGCGACACGCCGAAAAAGCGTCCCAGAACCGCATGATCAACAGAGTGCGGCCGGCGATCGCGACCCGCTCGGCCAGCTGGCCCTGCGGCCGATCCGGCGTGACGGCGACCCGAGGTGGACCGCCTATTCGCCCGAGGAGTACTTCGCGTTGGAGCGGCGGGCAGCGGCCGGCGCCGCGGGGATCCAACCCGACCACGGTGCGCAGGTGTGTGACGCGGTGCTGGTTCCGCCGTCAGGCCCGCGGCCGGCCGGAACGCACCAGATCGTGGTCGAATGCGAAGACGACGGCGGCGGCACGGTCACGCAGCCGCAGCTTGCCGAACAGGTGGTTCACGTGCGTCTTCACCGTGCCCTCGCCGACCACGAGATCGGCCGCGATCTCCGCGTTGGAGCGTCCCTGCCCGATGAGTGCGAGCACCTCGCGTTCGCGGGCAGTGAGCCGATCCAGATCGGTGTCGCGAGTCGAGGGTGACGGCGGCGCCGACCGGTAGACCGCCAGCACCCGCCCGGTGACCGTGGGGTCGAGCCACGCACCGCCCTCGGCCACCGCGCACACGGCGCGATGCAGATCCTCGCCAGGCACGCCCTTCAGCACGAAACCCGACGCGCCCGCGCGCAGCATGCCGGCGAGCACCTCGTCGTCGTCGAACGTCGTGAGGGCGAGCACGGGCGGAGCGTTCGCGAGATCGCGAAGCCGTCCGGTGGCCTGCACGCCGTCCACCCTGGGCATTCGCACGTCCATCAGGACGACGTCGGGATGCAGCGCCTCGACGGCGGCGATCACGCCGCTGCCGTCGTCGCACTCGCCGACGACGTCGAACCCGAACGTGCTGCGCAGGATGCCACGCAGGCCCGCCCGCACCAGCTCCTGGTCGTCGACCAGCAGGACCCGGATCATGACGCCGCGGCGCCCCGGCGCCGGACATCCAGCGGCAGCGTCGCCGAGACGATCCAGCCGCGCCCGCCCGGTCCGGCCGTGCACCCCCCGCCGAGCAGCTCGGCGCGCTCCCGCATGCTGACCAGGCCCAGGCCCATGCCCGGGTCTGGGTTGTCCAGGCCGGAACCGGCACCTCGGACGGGGCGCCCGGCGCTCTCCACCGTCAACCGCACCGACGCCGGGCCGACGATCAACCGCACCTGCACCAGCGTTCCGGGCGCATGTTTCGCCGCGTTGGTCAGCGCTTCCTGGGCGATGCGGTAGACCGCGAGACCCGCGGTGGCGGGGAGCCGGCGCAGGTCGCCATCGACGCTCAGCTCGACGTCTGCACCGGCCGTGCGGAACCGATCGGCGAGCGCCGGCAGCGCGTCGGCGCCCGGCATCGGCGCGGCGGCTTGGTCGCGGGCATCGCCGCGGGCATCGTCGCGTGGATCGCCGTCCTGGCGCAGCATGCCCACCGCGGCGCGCAGCTCGTCGAGGCTCTCCCGGCCCAGCCGTTCGGCCTCCGTCAGGGCGCGGGCGGCGTCGGACGGATCGTGCTCGACGGCGAGGCGGGCGCTGGTCACGTGCAGCAGCGAGACCGTGAGGCTGTGCGCGATGACGTCGTGCAGCTCGCGCGCGATGCGGTTGCGCTCCTCGGCCCGGCTCCGCTGCGCCAGCCCCGCCTGGGCGGCCCGCAACTGCGCGACGAGGTATCGCTGCTGCCTCACCTGGTGTGCGGCGAGGGCGGTGAAGGTGACGCCGGCCATCCAGGCCCCCCAACCGGCGTCACGCTCGAGGAAGGTCCACTCGATGCCGAAGAGCGTGATCGTGCCCGCCCAGTACGCGAGGCCGATCCAAGGCCCGCCGACGTAGACACAGCACGCCGCGACGACGCACAGCGAGAACCATCCGATGTTGCTCGAGGTCTCGTTGCCGAGCACACCCACGCCCGCCGTGGCAAGCACGGCGTAGCCGAACACAAGGACGCCGTCGGAGCGGACCATCAGTGCCGCCGCTGCGATTGCTACGACGGCGGCCGCAATCGAGAGCGCCGCGTGGGTCGGCAGCCGCAGCCCGAGTCCGGCCAGCACCAGCACGGCGATCGCTCCGAGCGCCACCCAGCCGGCGCTCGAAGGCAGCCGGCTGTGGGGCGCGGTCAGCGCAGGCTCGCTCCTCACGCGCACAGAGCGTACGAGCATGGTCGGGGTGGCGGCCACCGGTCAGAGTACCGATCGCCGGGCGGCGAGGGCGGTGCAGACCACGGCCAGAACGCCCACCACCACCAGCGATCCGGTGGCCGAGCCCAGCGCGAGCCACGGCTTGCGCACGGCGTTGGTGACCAGTGTCAGCGGCAGCACGCTGGCGACGTTGCGCAGGACAGCCCCCATCACGTGCGGCGGCGGCCCACCGGCGCCGAGCAGGAAGGACGGGAAGAAGAGGATCAGGCCGACCGCCTGCGCGGAACGCGCGGAGCGGAGCACCGAACCCAGCAGCACGCCGATCGCGACGAAGGTGACCGCGCCCAGGAAGAACGCGGCGAGCACCCTGCCGGCGCCGTTCAGCGTCGGGATGCCGTAGACCGGCGCGGCGACGGCGAGCAATAGCACGGATGCGACAGCGATCGTGATCAGGCCGACCACGAGCTGCGCGATCGCGAACGACCACCGGGGGAAGCCGGCGGCGGCGAACCGGCGCAGGACGCCGCGCTCCCGGTAGGACGCGAGATGCACCGGCATCATGATCAGGCCGGTGGCCGCGATGACGACGGTCAGGTACGACGCGACGTACCAGTGAGACGGGTTCGCCCCGCCGAACGCAGGATCCGGTGTGGTACCGAAGGACCCGCCGATGATGAGCATCGTCACCACGGGGAAGACGAAGACGAAGGTGAGTACGAGCGGGTCTCGGGTCATCAGCTTCAGCTCGGCCCGGACCAGCCTGGCGAGTGCAGAACTCATGCCGCGCTCCTGATCATCTGATGTTGCGGGGACGGTGAGGTGGCGGCGCCGTCGAGCAGCCCGAGCAGCGCGCCCTCGAGGTTCGGGATCTCGACGCCGAGATCTGCTGGCACGCAGCGCATCTGCACGAGCGCTGCCCCGACGTAGGCGATCATGCGGCGGTCGCCGCGCACGGTCACCTGACGACCGGCGACCTCGACGGTGTCCACGCCCGTCACGGCGCGCAGCTGGGGTATCAGGTCGGCCGGCGCGGTGTCGTCGAGGCCGAAGCGGATCGTCGCCCGTCGGCCGTGCCTGTCGATGAGATCGGCCGGCCGCCCGGAATCGAGCACCCGTCCGGCGCGCATCGCGACGACGCGGGTGCACAGTGCCTCGGCCTCGTCCAGCTCGTGGGTGACCAGCAGCACGGTCGTGCCGGCGTCGCGCAACGTCGCGACCGCCGACCACACGTCGCGCCGCGCGGCCGGGTCGAGGCCCTGCGTCAGCTCGTCGAGGATCACCAGCTGCGGCTGGTTCAGCAACGCAAGGACGAGGAAGAGCCGCTGGCGCTCGCCGCCGGACAGCGACGAGAACGCCGATCGCAGCCGGCCGTGCAGCCCGAACTGCTCGATCAGCTCGCCGCCGTCGCGGGCGCGGGCGGTGCTGAACAGGTCGATCGCCTCGCCGACCCGCAGCCGGTCCGGCAGAGCCGAATCCTGCAGCTGGCTGCCAAGTACGGGGCGCAGCCGGTCGGCCTGCGTGGTCGGGTCGAGCCCGAGCACGCGCAGCGTTCCGGAGTCGGGGCGGCGTAGGCCCTGGATGCACTCGACGGCGGTCGTCTTGCCGGCCCCGTTGGCACCGATCAGACCGACCACCTCGCCTGACCCGACGTCGAGGTCCAGGCCGTCGACCACGACCCGGCCGTCGTAGGACTTCCGCAGACCGCGGACGGTGACAGCATCGTTTTCTTTCATGCCGTCGATGGTTCCGGCGGGCAGCAGCGGAAACGTCAACCTGCGGGTAGATCTTCGCCTGTTACCGGCGGCAGAGACGCGCGTGTCAGCGGTAGATGCGGCGCATCGTCGCGTTCACCACAACGCGGGTCAGCTTGCCGTGCAGGCGGCGACGGGCCAGCGCCGTGTGCGCGGCGTTCGCCCCGCACGCACCATGCACGCCGCCGCCGGGGTGGGCGGACGAACCCGCCAGGAACAGGCCGTCGATCGGCGTCGCAGCGCCGCCGAGGCCGGGCAGCGGCCGGAAGAACAGCTGCTGGTGCAGTTGCGCCGTCCCGCCGTTGGTCGCGCCGTGGACCAGGTTCGGGTTGGCTCGCTGCAGGTCACTCGGTGACTGCACATGGCGGGCGACGACGCGGTCGCGGAAGCCGGGCGCGCGCGCCTCGATCACCTCCTCCATCAGCGCGACGTGCTCGTCGACGAGTCGCTCGCTCTCTGACCCGACCGGAAGGTGGGTGTACGCCCAGGCCGATTCGGTGCCCGACGGCGACCTGCTCGCATCCGCCGTCGTCATCTGCCCGAGCAGGAGCAGTGGATGGGCGGGAACTCGCCGCCGCGCCAGATCGCTCGCGTACTGGGTCAGGTTGTCCAGCTCCGCGCCGAGATGCACGGTGCCGGCGGTGCCGGCGTCCCCCGCCGTCCACGGGATCGGCCGGGACAGCGCCCAGTCCACCTTCAGCGTGGCCACGTCCCACTCGAACCGGCGCAGGTCGTCGACCATCGGCGCCGGTAACGCGTCGAGACCCACCAGGTCCTCGTACAGCGCCGGCGCGTTGACGGCGGCGAGCACGGCATGCCGCGCGGAGATGACCTCCCCGGATTCCAGCCGCACTCCGGCGGCGGCGCCGTGGCGCACCAGCACCCGCTGTACCGGAGCCGAGATCCGCACCGATCCGCCGTGCGCGGACAGCCGCGCCGCGAGCGCCTCGGTCAGCTTGCCGCTGCCGCCGACGGGAACCGGGAAGCCGTAGGTCTGGCCCAGCATCGCGATCAGCCAGCCGAAGAAGCCGCTGCCCGCGGTGTCCGGCGAGAGGTCGGCGTGCAGCGCGCACCCCGCGAGGGTCGCCGCGGCGCCGTCGCCGGTGAAGCGTTCGTCGCACATCCTGCGCACCGAGAGCACCGACATCCGCGCGAATCGCAGCAGCCCGCCGATACCCAGCGTGCGGGCCAATCGCAGTGCCGGCCCCGCCGGCGGAAACGGCCGGAAGAGTGCGGCGAGCAGGTCGGTGCGCACGGCCTCCCATTGCGCGAACGCCGCCCGCCACGCGTCGCCGTCACCGCGGCCGAACCGCTCGAACGATGCGGCCGTGGCCTCGACGTCGCGCTGTAGGACGACGCAGCTGTCGTCGGCGAACACGGTGGCCAGTGGCGCGGGAGCCTGGGTCCACCGCAGGCCGAAGTTGTGCAGGTCGAGCGAGCTCAGCACGGGCGACGCCGCGCTCAGCGGGTAGAAGGCGCTGAACAGGTCGCAGATGTAGCCGGGCGCGGTGACCTCGCCCGAGCGGACGGCGCCGCCGACATAGGGTGTCGCCTCGCAGACGACGACGTCCCATCCCGCGTCGGCGAGCAGGTTGGCCGCCACCAATCCGTTGTGGCCCGCGCCGATGACGACGGCGTCTGGCGCGCTGTCGCGGGCACGAGCCATGCGCCCATCATGCCCGGCGGGGCATTGACCGTAGGCGGCTGGCAGCAGCACGCCGGGCGTCAGCCCGAACGCGATTCCTGGATGGAATGCGGCACCCGCAACAGGTCGTACCGCAGTGACGAGAACCAGGCCGCCGGCGACGTTCCCGAACGCCGACCTCCCGCGGCCCGCTCCCGGCAGGATCGTCCTCTCCAGTTGTTGATCATGCGGTTCCGGGACGCGACACGCCGTTTCTGCGTCCCAGAAGCGCATGATCAACGCCGCGGAGAGGGTGTCCTGGCCGCGCACGCGTGGCACGCACCCGAACCCGGGGCTGTGGGGAGATGATCGACGCGACGGAGGGATAGGCGATGACGCCCGAGGGCATGACCAGGGTCGAACGGTTCCGGCAGAGCCACCAACCCGGACGGCCGCTGCTGCTGCCGAATCCCTGGGACGCAGGATCGGCTCGAATCCTTGCCCGGCTGGGTTTTCAGGCCCTCGCGACGACAAGTAGCGGCTACGCTGCGACGCTCGGCCGCCCCGACGGCTCGGTCACCCGAGCCGAGGCGCTCGAGCACGCCGCATACATCGTGGCCGCCACCGACCTGCCGGTCTCGGCCGACCTGGAGAACGGATTCGCCGACGACGTCGATGGTGTCGCCGAGACCATTCGGGGAGCCATCGCCGCCGGCCTGGCGGGTTGCTCGGTCGAAGACTTCACCGGTCGAGACGACGAGCCGATCTACGAACATGCGCACGCCGCGGAGCGGATCGCAGCTGCGGCCGAGATCGCACACGGCGGAACGGATCGGCTGGTGCTGACCGCACGGGCCGAGAACCACCTGCACGGCCGCGACGACCTCGCCGACACGATCGCACGGCTGCAGAGCTACCAGCAAGCCGGGGCCGACGTGCTCTACGCACCAGGCCTGGTCTCGGTCGCCGACATCCGCGCCGTCACCTCATCGGTCGACCGGCCGGTGAACGTCCTCGCGCTGCACGGTGCTCCCGGCGTCGCCGAGCTGGCTCTGCTGGGCGTCGCGCGGGTGTCGGTCGGCGGCGCCTTCGCCTTCGCGGCGCTGGCTGCGCTGGCCGAGGCCGGCCGCGAGCTGCTCGACGCCGGCAGCTACGGGTTCACCCGGCGGGCGGCGGCCGGGCGGGAGATCGCCGACGAGACGTTCACGGCCTAGCGGCGTCCCGGTACGCAAGCATGGACGGCGTATCCACCGGCTCCGGTGACGACGTCACGCGAGTCCCGTCTAGGGTGGCGCCCGTGGATTCGGGGCACCCGGGCGACGAGGCGCAGCGGGCTGCGCGGACACCCGAGCCGCGGGACATCCGGCGCGGCCTGCGCCGATCCGGCGCGCCGCAGGCGTGCTCGTTCTGTGGGCGCACCGACGGCCTCGTCGTCAACCCGCGTTCAGGCAGCGTCGCCATCTGCGCGAACTGCGCGCTGCATTCGGCGCAGCTGCTGCGGGGCGCGGCAACGCGGGGCTCCCCGATGAGCCGCGCGCCACTGGCCCGGCGTCGTCGCGAGATTTCGCGGCTCATCCACGTCTCGCCGACCGAGCGGTTACGGCGCGGCGCAGTGCTCGCCGTCAGCCCGGTGTGGCTGCGCGCACCCGCGCGGTTGTGGCGACACCCCGCTGTACTGATGGCGATCGTGGGTTCGATGATCGTGCTCGCGATCGCTGCGGCGTCCGGCCCGCTGTTCATCGCGTCATCCCGCTCGGCGACGCTGCACCGCGCCGTCTCCGCCGGCTGCCCCGAGAGCACCCTGCCATCGATAGGCATCGCCTCAACCGACGGCGGCACGCTCGCACAGACCGGGCACGCCGTCGACACCGCGATCACGCGAGCCGGCCTGCCCGCGCCTTATCGGGTCGCGCGCTCCTCGCCGAGGCTCGTGCACCGGGCGGGCGGCGCTACATCGGTCACGCTCTTCTCGCGCGCGGGCGTTCTCGACCACGTCCAGCTGCTCACCCCGCGCGGCCGCAGCGGCGTCTGGATCCCGGACACCTTCGCGACGTCGGCCCGCCTGCGCGCGGGTTCGAGGATCGGGGTTACCGGGCCCGACGCTCTGGCCGGCGCCGTGGTAGCGCTGACCGTGGCCGGCGTCTACCGCGACCTCGACGCGAACCCGGTGCAGTCCAGCCTGCCCCGGTACTGGTGTTCGTGGTCTGGCCTGCTGTCGCCGCAGCTGGAGAAACGCGCGCCACCGCTGCTGCTCGCCGACGACCCTACGGTCATCGCTGTGCCGGCCAGCATCGACGTTCAGTACTTCATACCCATCAAGACGGCGTCGCTCGATGTTGCGACGGCGCTGGCAGCCGAACGCCGCACCGCCGGCGTCGTCAACCAACTCCCGAACGACGGCGTCTTCGGCCATCAAGGCGGCCATTCGCTGGCGGCCGCGATCGCCAATGCAACGGAGGTCGGGCGGAGCCTGTCCGGCGTCACGGTGCCGATCACGATCGCCGGCGGCGCTGCGGCGCTGTTGCTCGTAGCCGGCGCGGCGGTCTTCTGGACGCGATATCGGTCCCGCGAGTTGCGGCTACTCGCCTACCGCGGCGCCGGGCCGGGCGCGCTGTGCTGGCGCGCGGTGTTGGAACTGTTGCCGGCGATCGTCCTGGGCGCGGTCGCCGGATGGTTCTCCTTGGTGCGCATCGTCGGTGCGCTCGGCCCGACGAACGCTGTGCCGAGCGCGGCGAGGGCGGATACGGTCGCGGGCGTCTGCCTCGCCACGGCCGCGGCGCTCGTCGTCGTCGTCCTCGTCGTGTTCGCGACCGTCCGCCGGATCGACGTCGCGGCCAACGAGCGAACGTCGCGACGCGGTCCGTGGGAGTCGCTCCTCCTGGGCGCCGCCGCCGTGTGCTACTACCTTGTGCGCCGCCACGGCGCGGCATCGGTCCGGGGCGGCATCGTGCACATCAATCCCCTGGTCGTCGCGTTTCCACTGCTGGCACTTGCCGGCACCAGCCTGCTGCTGGCGCGGGTTGCGGCGACGTCGATGCGTCGGGTCGCGAACGTCCGTAGCCGCGGCGTGGTGGGCTTCCTGGCGATGCGCCGCATCTCGGGCACGCCGCTGATCGCGCTGGGTCTGGCGATCGCGACCGCGTTGCCGACCGGCATCCTCACCTACGCGGTATCGCTGAGTGACTCGGTACGTACCAGCGTCCGGGAGAAGTACCAGGGTTACGTCGGCGCCGAGCACGCACTGGTCACGCTCGCGCAGCCCGGCGCGGCGATCGACACCAGCGGCCGCGGCACCGTCGTCAGTGTCATCGACGCAAACGCCGGTGCGGTCGAAGGTCAGCAGGTTGCCGTGCTGGGCATCGATCCCGCTACGTTCCGGCGATTCGCAGCCAACGTCGGTGACGTCGGTGCGGTGACGAAGCTCAGCGCGCCGCCAACGGGGCCGATCCCCGTGATCGCCGTCAACGCCGGAGGTATGAACCAGAAGGGCCTGAACCGGTTGGCGCTGCGCAGCACGACGCTGCCGGTGCACGTCGTCGCGACAACACGCCTGTTCCCGGGCCTGCGCAACGGATATCAGCCGATGCTCGTCCTGGCTCGCGCATCGCTGCGCAACGTCGACCCGTACGTGCAGCGGCATGAGGAGGTGTGGACCACCGCAGCCGACCTGTCTGCCTGCACTGCCGTGCTGCACCGTGACGGCGTGCCGGTGTCCACCGAGATTTCCTCGTCGCAGTTCATCGGCGCCACCGGGCTCGCACCGCTGACCTGGATCTTCGGATATCTGCGGGCGCTGGCGATCCTGGCCGGCCTGGTCGCCCTGGCCGGGCTTGTGTTCGCGGCCGCGGCGCGGCTGCGTCAGGACACCGTGGCTTACATCCTGGCGGCCCGGATGGGCCTGTCTCGCGGACGGCACCGCCGCTCGCTGGCACTGGAGTTCGGTACCGTCGTGCTGACCGGCTGGATCTGCGGCGCCGGCCTCGCGCTGGCGGCGTTCGCCGCCGTCTACCGGCTGCTCGACGTCAACCCGAGCTTCCCTCCGCCGACACCGTTCGGTGTGCCGACGACCACGCTCGCGATCACGTTCGCCGTCATCGTGGGGTGTGTCGTGGCCGCGGCCGCCGGGATGCAGCGGGCGCTCGACCGGGCCGACGCCGCCGAAACGCTGCGCCTGACCTGACTCGCGAGGACTCGGACGGGGCGCCGACACCGCGATTTCGCCGCAACAAAGCCGAGTGCAGGGCTGCGCTGAAACACCGCGCGCAGCACGATGGGCAGGTGGCACGCGAATCGGCAGCGCAACCTCCGCGCTGGGACCACGGGCACCGCGACGTCTCCGGCGGCTGGCTGCGCCCCACGGTGTTCGGGGCCGTCGACGGCCTGGTCACCAACGCGGCGCTCATCGCCGGCGTCGGCGGCGGGGGCGTGAACAGGCACGCCGTGATCCTGACCGGGATCGCCGGCCTGGTTGCCGGTGCCTTCTCGATGGGCACCGGAGAGTACGTGTCGGTAACCAACCAGAACGAGCTGGTCGCCGCCGAGGTCGAAGTCGAGCGACAGATGCACGTGCGATTCCCCGAGGACGAGCAGATCGAGCTCGAGAAGCGGTTCGCGAGCTACGGCGCCGACGCGGGGACGGCCCGGAAGATGGCGGCCGCGGTGCAGTCCGATCCCGAACTGGCGGTGCGGCTGCACGCACGCGACGAACTCGGCATCGACCCCGCCGGGTTGCCTTCGGCCGTGCTCGCGGGAGCGGCGTCGCTGGTCGCGTTCTCACTCGGCGCGCTGCTCCCGCTGTTGCCTTACCTGCTCGGCCTCGCCTCGCTGCTCGCGTCCATGTGCGTGACCGGAATCGCGCTGGTGGCGGGCGGTGTCTTCGTCGGGCGTCTCACCGGCCGCCCGCTGGCGACGTCGGGCATCCGCCAGCTCGCGCTCGGCGCCGTCGCGATCGCCGTCACCTTCGGCATCGGCGCTCTGGTCGGCACATCGGTGTCGTGATGCCCACGGCGGCCTGCGCCCATCCCGCCGACCTGCCGGGTCGGCGTCAGCGGGCGCCGGGCTGCTCCGCGTCGACGACGTGCAGCACGGCATTGATCAGGGCCAGGTGCGTGAACGCCTGCGGGAAGTTGCCGAGATAGCGGCCGTTGCGGGTGTCGATCTCCTCGGAGTACAGATGCAGGCTGCTCGCGTAGGACAACAGCCGCTCGCACATGTGCCGCCCGCGGTCGACCTCGCCGATCTCGACCAGCGCTGACACCAGCCAGAACGAGCAGATCAGGAACGCGCCCTCCTCGCCGGACAGGCCGTCGTCGGTCTCCTCGGTCTTGTACCGCAGCACCATGCCGTCGACGGAGAGCTCGTCGGCGATGGCCAGCACGGTCGCGCGGATCCGCGCGTCGTCGCTGGGCAGGAATCGCACCAGCGGCAGCAGCAGCAGCGACGCGTCGAGGTTGCTCGCCCCGTAGTGCTGGGTGAACACGCCGCGATCATCGACGCCGTTGGCGCAGACGTCGGCGTGGATCTCCTGCGCCGCGGCGGACCAGCGGGCGGCCTGCTCGGCGTCGCCGCGCATCGTCGCCAGCCGCGCGCCACGGTCGGCCGCCACCCAGCACATCACCTTCGACGCCGTGAAGTGCTGGGGTTCGCCCCGCATCTCCCAGATGCCGCGATCGGGTTCGCGCCAGTGCGCCAAGGCCTCCTCCACCTGGCGGGAGAGGATCGGCCAGACCCGCTCCGGCAGGTAGTCGCGGGATCGAGTGTGCAGGTACACGGAGTCGAGCACGGTGCCCCACATGTCGTGCTGTGCCTGCGAATACGCGCCGTTGCCGATCCGCACCGGCTTTGCGCCCTCGTAGCCTCCGAGGTGGTCGAGGGTCTGCTCCTCGAGCTTGCGCTCGCCGTCGACGCGGTACAGCACCTGGAGGTCGGCGTCCTCGCAGACGTCGGCGATGAAGTAGAAGAAGTCGTCGGCCTCGTCGTCGAAACCCAGTTCGTAGAGCCCCCACAGGGTGAACGCCGAATCGCGGACCCAGCTGTAGCGGTAGTCCCAATTCCGCGACCCGCCAGGTGTCTCCGGCAACGACGTCGTCGCGGCGGCGAGCAGCGCCCCGGTTGGTGCGTAGGTGAGCCCCTTCAGCGTCAGCGCGCTGCGCTGCAGGTAGATCCGCCACGGATGATCCGGGAAGTTGCCACGGCCGAGCCACAGCCGCCAGAACTCCGACGTGCGGATCAGCATGTCGTGGGCGTCGGCGTAGGTCTCGGGCAGGTCGTGATCGGACCAGCTGAACGCGACGAAGTGGTGATCGCCCTCTCGCAGCCGGGTCCGCGCGCCGGCTCGGCGGCCTTCGAAACCCACCCGCATATCGGTGCGGATGCGCAGGGTGAGGTCGATGTCGGGCGCCGTCGCGGTCGCATCGCCGTAGGTGTCTCCGGTGTACTGCCACCGCGCGTCGGTCCGGCCGTAGTTGAAGACCGGCTCGCACTCCATCGTCAGGTCGACGGTGCCGTGCTGGCAGTGCACCAGCCGGATCAGGGTGTGCTCGGCGTCGTAGTCGGTGGGGGTGCGGCGATGTGTCTGCGAGCGGGTCTGCTCCTGGTACCACGGGCCGACGGCGAGGAAGTCGCGGACGATCACCCAGCCGGTACGGGTCTGCCAGGTGGTCTCGAGGATGTTGGTGCCGGGCAGGTACCGCTGGCCCGCCGGGATCATGACGTCCTCCGGCCCGAGCCGGAAGCTGCCCGCCGCCCGATCGAGCAGGGCGCCGAAGATCGACGGGCTGTCCGGTCGCGGCAGGCACATCCATTCGACGGCGCCGTTGGGCGCGACCAGGGCACTGAACTGGCAGTCGGACAGGAAGGCGAAGTCGGCGATGGGAGGGAACGGGCTGGTGCCGGTCTGGTAGTCCCCGGCCTGCGCTGCCGGATCCGCCGCTTGACCAGCTGTCCCCGCCATGGGCACACCTCCAGATGTGGATTCGCGCCCTGAAACGTAGCCCACTGCCGCGCCGGACTGTCGGCCGCTCCGAGCAATATCCGGTCGCGATCTGTTCGGGTGGCCGGTAGCGTCGCCGGCGACGTCGTCGGCGGCGGAAGGTGTGCGACATGGGTTGCTCGATGGTCATGGTCCGACGTGTCCGTGGGACGGGCGCGCTCGGCGCCGTCCGCGGCGGGAGCACATCGGTTACGGTCTGAACCGGCATCGGCCGTGGTCCGCGCAGCGGGCGTGCGGCCGGGCGAGCTGGTGTTCGACCTCGGCGCGGGTGCGGGCGCGATCACCGGACCGCTCGCGGCCGCGGGCGCCCGAGTGATCGCCGTGGAACGCGATCCGCGGCTGGTGCGACGGCTGCAGCGGCGGTTCGCCGGCCGCGACTCGGTGCGGATCGTCGCGGCGGACGTGCGGTCGATTCCGCTTCCGCACCGGCCGTTTCGTGTCGTCGCCAACATCCCGTTCGATGTGACGACGTCGCTGATAACCCGCCTGCTTGACGCGCCGGCCCTGCAGTCCGCGGATCTGGTCGTCGCGGCGGGGGTCGCTCGCGCGCTGGTCGCTCGGCGGCCGGCCAATCCGGCGACGCTGTGCTGGTCGGTGCGGTTCAGCTTCGGCCGCGGGCGGTACCTACCGGCCGGATCGTTCGTTCCGCCACCGTCGGTCGACGCCGCCGTCGTGCAGGTGCGACGCCGGGACCGGCCGCTGGTCGCGACGCGGGACGGCAGGGGCCGTTTCGTGCGGCTGGTCGAGACGGCCTATCGCCGTCCGCGTGCGCCCTGGACCGAGGCCGCCGCCCTCGTGATCACAGCCCGGGCGATCACGGCCGTGAGCCGGGAGCGGGCGCTCTCCCGGTCCGATCCCGTCACTGCGCTGTCGGCCGAGGATTGGGCCGCGCTGATAAGTCGAGCGCGCTAGCCCCGACGCGGGGTCGGCTAACGATCCGACAAATGAGGAATCGCCAAGAACGGTGGGAGAAAAGTCCGAGCCGGCCGGCTGCGCAGCTGCGCGACCGGCCGACTCGAGCGGGTTACGATGACCGCCGAAGCGGTCGGAGTCGAGGCTTAGAGCGGACGAACGTGCTCCGCCTGCGGACCCTTGGCACCCTGGGTGATGTCGAACTCGACACGCTGGTTCTCGTCGAGGCTCCGGTAGCCGTCTGCCTCGATGGCCGAGTAGTGGACGAACACGTCGCCTTCACCACCGTCCGGAGAGATAAAGCCGAAGCCCTTCTCGCCGTTGAACCACTTCACTACACCCTGCGTCATTGCTTTCCTTTCGGTCCAGCGCCGACCTGCCGCACCGTGCGGCGGTTCGGATAGGTCGCAAAGGCTATTCCTTCACCCGACGCTTGTGTCGAGAGCGGGAAGAACCCACGGTCTTAATCCCGTGGCGTCTCCCAAAGGAATAAAGCAACGGAAAAATGACTAACAACCACCAAATACGGTAGCACACCGAGCGGGCGCCGTCAGCCCTCGGTTCGGGGGTGCTGCCAGGGCGGGCCGAGGTGTCCCAGCCAGCCGGTGTGCACTCGGGCGACTAGCCAGCCGCCGTCCCGGCCGAGCGCCAGCAGCCCGTCCCGGTCTCCGGCGGCGATCGACCGGTGCGCCGGTCTCGGTGCGCTGTCCATCGCGGCCCGCGCGCGGTGACCGGACTCGATCAGCGCCGCCGCGGCGCCGGCATCGCCCGACCCGGCGCGGCTGACCCTGCGTACGGCGGCATCGATCACCGGCGCGAGCGCCTCGGTGTTGGCAGTGCACATGGCGATCGTCAGCTCGGCCCGGGTCGATGCCACTCGGGTCGCATCGCGGAACGACCCGGCCGCGAGCGTGCGGGCCAGCGGCCGGCTCGCGACTCCGGCCGCGAGCACGGCGGCGAACAGGTGCGGCAGGTGACTCACCCGCGCCACGGCGTCGTCGTGCTCGACGGCCGTGGCTGGAACCACACGCGCACCGAGGCCGAGCACGATCGATGCGATCTCGCCCCAGGCGGCGACGTCGGTGTCCGGCTCCAGGCACAGGACCCATGCGGCGCCGCCGAACAGGGCCGGATCAGCAGCCTGCCAGCCGGACCGCTCGGTGCCCGCCATGGGATGGCCGCCGACGTAGCGGAGTCCGGGCAGCGCCCGCGCCGCCAACCCGCGAACCGGCGCCTTCACCGAGGCGACGTCGGTCACGATCGTGTCGGGCCGCGCGGAGGCGGCGATCGCGTCGAACACGGGACCGACCGCCGGAATCGGCGTCGCGACGACGACGACGTCCCGCTCGGCAATAGCGCCGTTGAGGGTGTCGGCGACGACGAAGCCGGCGGCGCGGGCAGCGGCGCGCACCTGTGGGTCCGCGTCGTAGCCGACGGCTGGCCCGGCCAGCGCACGCAGCAGCGAGCCGCCGATCAGGCCGAGGCCGATCACCGCGACGCTGCTCATTCCGACTCCGCGGCAACGATCGCGTCGTCGGTGCTCATGTGCAGTGCAGGAACGACCGGATGGCCGCCGGTGCCGCGCGCACCCTGGCGTTGTCGCACAGGTAGGTGCCGAGCACCACGAACGACAGCACGCCGCCGTTGCGGGTCAGCAGGATCGACGCGGGGCCGGCATCCGAGGACAACTCCGCCGCGACGTAGCTGCCGAAGCAGTCACGGTCGCTGACGGCCGCGGCGGAGGGCAGGCTGCCGCCGTTCCCTGACCGCGCCGCAGCGAGAATCGCAGCGTCAGACGGGCAGCCGACGGTTGGCTCGGTCTGGGCAGGGCGCGACGATGTCGGCGGGCCCGGATTCGTCGGGGTCTCGGGGCCTGTCGTGGCACCGGGGCCCGTCGTAGTACCGGGGCCCGTCGTAGTACCGGGACTTGTCGTAGTACCGGGACTTGTCGAAGCCGACGACGTCGGCACACTGGCCGACGTTGGCGGGGTGCTCATCGCGATGCTGGTGGCCGGTGTCGACGCGGA
Source organism: Pseudonocardiales bacterium (assembly GCA_003244255.1). Classification (GTDB taxonomy): domain Bacteria; phylum Actinomycetota; class Actinomycetes; order Mycobacteriales; family QHCD01; genus QHCD01. Next base: position 18,664 of record QHCD01000090.1, read on the forward strand.
TGTCGCGGCCGGGCTGGGCGCACCGGACGGCGCCGCCTGTTGCTGATGCGCCGTGCAGCCGGCGACCGAGACAGCAGCCAGGACGACGACACAGCTGTCGACTGCCCTCCGAGGCATCCCGGCATCGTCGCAGACCTACGCGGTCGGGCGCGGAACCTGTTCGGTGCCGGTGTGGCGGGTACCGGATGGTTCGCGGTTCCGCCTGGCGCCGGACTCTGCCACGATCCGACGTGGTGCCTTGCGGCACCCGACCAGAGGGAGGCCTCGATGCCCGACGACGGCTTCGCGCTGGTGTCATTTCGCGAGGACGGTGAGTGGTTCTGCTCGCTGCTCCCGGACAACGCTGTCGACGACCTCGATGCGTGCATCGCCGTGCTGCGGCAGCAGCCCGGCGCCGCGCTGCTGTTCGTCAATGTCGAGGACGAGTTCTTCATCGCGTTGCGCCAGGGCACGGGTGCCGAGGTGCGGGTACTGCTCTCCGACCGCACCGCGGCCGCTGATTACGACGTCGCCCTGCAGGCGCTCGGGATGCTCGGCGAGTCGCCGCCGGACGACGACGACACCGACGACGCCGACGAGGTTTGGCCGGCCGGCGATCTGTCGATCTTCGCCGACCTCGGCCTCGACGAGCGCGAGCTCGATGCCATCCTCGACGACCTCGATCTGTACGCAGACGAGATGATTGCCGCAATAGCTGGGCGGATCGGCTTCGCCGACGCCTACGCTCGACTCATCGATACCCTGGCCGGCTGACCGCCGCCGGTTGGCAGCGGGGCCGTGGGTTCCGGGAGGTTAGCGAGATGTCCTACCTCGCCACCGTGATCACGCGGACCGACGGGCGGTGGAGCGCGGCCGAACTGGACCTGGACGACGTCGAGGACATCGACGCGATCGCCGAGGAGGTGCGCGGCATCGACCACGAGGCCGACCTCCGGGTGCTGCTGCTCGAGGAAGAGGACGAGTATCTCGCGATCGTCCGGGTGGACGGCGAGGACGCCGAGCCGCGCGTCTTCCTCTCCGAGGGAAGGGCTGCCGACGTCTACCCGCTGGCCGCGATGCTCGTGGAGGCGATCGACGACGCCGGCCGGGACGATGACGATCCCGTGGCCGCAGTGCCCGACCTCGACATCGAGGTGCTCGACGATCCCGGTCTGGGAGCCGAACTCGGGGCGGAGCTCGACGATGTCGAGGACGTGGCCGGCCCGCGCGCCGAACCCGAAGCCACCGACGACGAGGAGAGCACCGGCGGGCACCCTACCGCGCCGATCGGCGACGCTGCGCTGCTCGCCGACCTCGGCACGTCGCGACCCGCGTTGCTCGAACTGTGCAGGCGGGAGAGCACGCTGCCCTCGGACGTGGCCGCGGCGGTGTGCGAGAACGCCGGGTGCTTCGACGCGTTCGACGAGCTGCGCACCGGCTGATCGCGCGCCGTGACGTGCTACGAAGGCTGGATGCGGGCCGCGCTCGACGAGGCGGGGCAGGCGTCTGCCCGCGCCGACCCCGACGTCCCGGTGGGAGCCGTCGTCGTCGATGCGGACGGGGCGATACTCGGTCGCGGGCACAACGAGCGCGAGGCCCGCGCCGACCCGACCGCGCATGCCGAAGTGGTCGCACTTCGGGCCGCTGCGGGGGTGCGTGGGCGCTGGCGGCTGGACGGCGCCACCCTGGTCGTCACGCTCGAGCCGTGCACGATGTGCGCCGGCGCCGCCGTCCTGGCGAGGGTCGACCGGATCGTCTACGGCGCCGACGATCCGAAGGCGGGCGCGGTGGGATCGCTCTGGGACGTCGTCCGGGACCGGCGCTGCAACCACCGCCCGGAAGTGATCGGCGGTGTGCTCGCGCAGCAGTGCGGCTCGCTGCTGCGGGAGTTCTTCGCCGGCCACCGCGACCCGCGCGAATGAACCAGCCGGCCCACCGCCACGCCGACGGCGCAGCGGGCGAACGCAGCCCACTTCGCTCCCGACGACCCCGCGCGGGCGCTGCGCGAGTGGGGCGGCATGCACGCGCTCGGGCGGATCGGCACGCCGGGCGACGTCGCCGCCGTCATTGCGTTCCTGCTCGGTGCCGAGGCGTCGTTCGTCACCGGTGCGACCTGGCTGGTCGACGGCGGGATGCTGGCGTCGTTCTAGCGCCGTGCTGGCGTCTCGCGAGCCGTCGTCCGCGGCGTCGGCAGCGACCGGTCCCGTGTCGCTGGTCCGGTAATGTGCGCGGCGGTGGCGTGTCCGAGCGGCCGAAGGAGCACGCCTCGAAAGCGTGTGTGGGTAACACCACCGTGGGTTCGAATCCCACCGCCACCGCCACAGAAGGCCCGGAATGGCTGGGCTCCGCTGATCACCGACCCCGGCGTTGATCGCGCGTGCTCGAGCGTGGTAGCCCGGGGGTGGTGCCAGTCCCGCCACGGGATGGCCGGATCTGGTCAGATCCGGCGCAGGAGACCGCTGACCCGGACACCATCCGCGAGGCACACGCCTGGCGTGTGCGGTCCGGTGCGCCGCGAAGTGATGGTGGCGATGCGAGCGGCTTCGCGTTCTCCGCCTACGCGATCAACGGTCGCCGAATCGGCCGCAACTTCACGTCGAGGGGCTCGGCGCCAATTCGTGGTGCGGAAGGGCTTTTCGAGATCGGCCCGGACGCCGTCGTTCGCGCTGGTTTCCCGGAGCCGTCCTGGTAGTGCACGATCTGACCGTTGCGGACCCGGATGACACCGAGCGCCCGGGAGCGGTAGGGCTCGCCGGTGACGAGTGATCGGCCGTGGTGCTCGATCTCGATGACCACCACTTCGGGGTCGTCGGTCTCGCGCACCAGCGCCTCGACGCCGTCCATCGCGAACACCTGCCGCGATCCAGGCGCCGTGACGAAGTAGGAGCGGATCGCCTCCCGGCCGCGGAGCTCTCGTGGTTGGCCGGGCAGGGTGAAGGGGTACTCCAGGCACCCCGTCGGGAGCGAACAGGTCGGCGAAGAGGACGCCCTCGCCGGCCACCATGCGTCGGACCTGCTCGACGACTTCGCGCGGGCTGCTGGTCATGCCGTCTCCCTACAATCGGAACGATGAACCCGCTTAGAAGATACGGAACGGTTGCCCCGGTTAGCAGTGGCCGCTGACCGGCCGCTGCGCTCTGACGCGCGCCGCAACCGGGACCGGGTCCTGCGGGCAGCGCAGGAGGTTTTCGGCGAATCCGGGTTCGACGTGCCGCTCGACGAGATCGCCACCCGGGCCGGCGTCGGTGCCGGGACCGTCTACCGGCACTTCCCGACCAAGGAGGCGCTGTTCCAGGCGGTGGTCGCCGACCGGGTAGCCGGCCTCATCGCTGACGCGCAGCGGCGCGCCACCGAGGCTGATCCGGGCGTTGCCTTCTTCGACTTCCTCGCCCGGCTCGGCGCTGAGGGAGCGGCGAAACGAGATACCTCCGATGCAATCGCGGTGCCCGGGCCACTGCGCGATGAGCTGCATGATGCGCTCGCGGTTCTCCTCCAGCGAGCCCAGCACGCGGGCGCGGTCCGTGCCGACATCACCGCGGCCGACCTCGTCGCGTTGTTCAAGGGCCTCCTCGACGTCGCGCACGAGGCTGACGATCCCGGTCGAGCCGGGCGTGTTCTCGCCCTTGTGATCGACGGACTACGCCTGCCGCGCCTATGAGGTGCGGCGCCACCGAAACCCGTTCCCACTTGGGGATCCCGTTGCGGGCGTTGGGCAACGCCCGATCTGGCGCCAGGTCGTCAGCGGCCGATCGGGATGATGGCGACCTGGTTGGTGATGTGTTCGGCGAGGTGCTCCAAGTCGCCGGTGTCGCCCGTGTAGACATCATCGTTGCGGCGGCCAGCGGACTCGATCACGACCGCGTCGACGATGTCGGAGGTTCGGGAACGTCGACACAACTCGCCGGCCTTGCGGGCCAACTCCTCGCTGAGGCTCTCCGGGCGACAGTCGCCGAGGGCTCGGGCGAGCTGCGCTTGGCGCCGGCCGTCGCGCCATGCCTGGGCGGTCACGACGGTAGGGATGGTCGGCACCTCTCCTCGGTTGACCAGCCGGCGGAGTGCGACCCACGCTTCCCGCTCGTTGCGGTCGAGAGCGACGAGCATGCCGGTGTCGAAGGTGGCGCCGCTCACGAAGCGACGGCTCGACCCGCTTCGGCCCCTGCTCGTCCATGTCCTCGGCGCTCCCTGGCGCTGCGGCGGGCCTCGGCCACCTTGTCCTCCAGGGCGTCAAGCTCGGCGACGCTGATTGCGCCGTGCTCGGCCTCCCACTCGTCGACGAGGTGGTGAAGGGCCTTGAGTCGCAAGCGGTCGGCGGCGGCCTCAGCGAGCCAGCTCGAGAGCGTGAGACCCGCGGCCTCGGCCTCGGCTCGCGCATCGGCAAGGAGGACGTCGTCCATCGAGGCGGAGTACTTCTCGGCAGCCATGGCCGTCACCTTACTACCTAAGTAGGAAGCGGGTGTCGTCGTCGTGATGGCGTCCGACTCGTCGTTCGGCGCTCGGCGTTCCACAAGCCCCATCCTTCTGCGGTCCGCTGTGAAGGTAGTCGCCTTGGCTTCCCCTTGTTCGGGGTGCCTTGGGGCGGGGCCGCGGGGTCTCTGAAGGTGTCGCAGACCTCGGGGTCTGGAAGATCTTGCTCAGCTGTCCAGAAGCTCGGCGATCTCGGTCAGGGACCCGACGGATGCGTCGGCCTGGGCCTGAAGCCGCGGAAGGTCATCGGGAGCCCAGCGGGACGCGGCTTCGTCGGCCAGCACAACCAGACCGAAGCCGGCTGAGCGTGCCCCTACCAGCTCGTCGCTGCTGCCGTCGCCTACATAGGCCGCTGACCCCGCGGCCACACCGAGTCGGGCCAGGACACGCGCGTAGGCAAGCGGGTGGGGCTTGCACGCGCCGATCTCGTGCGAGAACGCCACGACATCTACGAGGGCGACGAGCGGGGACTCCTCCCACGACCTCAGCTCAAGCGCATGGGTGTTGCTGAGCACGCCGATGCGCACCCCCTGCCGGCGGAGAACTCCAAGTGCCTCGATGCTCGCGGGTGGAGGGTCGAGCAGCGCCGCGCGACGGGTGAGGTCCCAGCCAGCCTCGATGGCGGCGAGCTGCTCGCGAGTCACCTCGACCTGGCACTCGGCGGCGACGTCCCGCGCGAGCTCAGGTCCCAGGCCGTCCCTCGATGGGGGGCTCGACCTGCTTCGAGGGCGGGCTCAAAGCCGCCCAGCGTGCTTCAAGCACCTGGCGGTCGACCCTGAGCACGCCAGCGAGCCACCCGTTGCGGTCCAAACCGCAGGGATACGCCCCGGGGTGCACCAGGGTGAACAGCAGGTCGAAGACCACCGCTGCGACCGAACCTCGGGCACCCACCACGACCCGGACGGTAGCGCCGAACTGCGTGAGGGTCGGGTCCTACGCGTAGCGCCCCGCGCTGCCAGTCGGCATCAGACCGGTCAGGGATCGCTCAGCGGACGCGCAAACGCGCGGTTCACAGTCGGGGTGATGCGCTATCGCGCGTCACTGTCGTCGTACCGCGCAAAGCTGGCGCGGCCAGCCCGACGACGTAGCTGCCGATGGCG
>QHCD01000091.1 GCA_003244255.1 Pseudonocardiales bacterium
AGGGCATGCGCTTCGACAAGGGTCACATCTCGCCCTACTTCGCGACCGACGCCGAGCGCATGGAAGCCGTCCTCGACGAACCGTACGTGCTCGTCATGGACTCCAAGATCTCCTCGGTCAAGGACCTGCTCCCGCTGCTGGAGAAGGTCATGCAGGCCGGCAAGCCGCTGGCCGTCATCGCCGAGGACGTCGAGGGCGAGGCCCTCGCCACGCTCGTCGTGAACAAGATCCGCGGCACCTTCAAGTCGGTAGCCGTCAAGGCCCCCGGCTTCGGCGACCGCCGTAAGGCGATGCTCGGTGACATCTCGATCCTCACCGGCGGCCAGGTCGTCAGCGAGGACGTCGGCCTGAAGCTGGAGAACGCCGGCCTGGACCTGCTGGGCAAGGCTCGCAAGGTCGTCGTCACCAAGGACGAGACGACGATCATCGAGGGCGGTGGCGACCCCGAGCAGATCCAGGGCCGCGTCAACCAGATCCGCGCCGAGATCGAGAAGAGCGACTCCGACTACGACAAGGAGAAGCTGCAGGAGCGGCTGGCGAAGCTCGCCGGCGGTGTTGCGGTGATCAAGGTCGGCGCCGCCACCGAGGTGGAGCTGAAGGAGCGCAAGCACCGCATCGAGGACGCCGTCCGCGCCGCCAAGGCGTCGGTCGAGGAGGGCATCGTCGCCGGCGGGGGCGTGGCCCTGCTGCAGGCCGGTGTCGACGCGTTCGAGAAGCTCGACCTCGACGGCGACGAGGCCACCGGCGTGTCGATCGTCCGGGTGGCGCTGGACGCACCGCTGAAGCAGATCGCCGTCAACGCCGGCCTCGAGGGCGGCGTCGTCGTCGACAAGGTGCGCCACCTGCCCAAGGGTCACGGCCTGGACGCCGCGACCGGCGAGTACGGCGACATGCTGAAGGCCGGCGTGCCCGACCCCACCAAGGTCGTGCGCTCCGCCCTGCAGAACGCGGCATCGATCGCCGGCCTCTTCCTCACCACCGAGGCAGTGGTCGTCGACAAGCCCGAGAAGAACCCGGCGCCGGCCGCTCCCGGCGGCGGAGACATGGACTTCTAGTCCGCAGCGGCAGTTCCGAAGGGCGGTCACCCGAGAGGGTGGCCGCCCTTCGTGCTGCCGGTCGCCGCCGGCCTGCCTAGCGCCGAGATCGCAGTTGACCACCGGATGGCCCGGCGTGTCGGGTGGTGAACCGCGATCTCGGCGGGTTTGCGTGCGTTGGTCAGGAGCGGGCCGGGTGCGGTGATGCCGGTGGAGTCGGTGCCGTCGGTGTCGGTGACGCGGGTGTCGACGGCGCCGTCGTGGGGGTCGTCGGCGGTGTCGACGGCGGCGTCGTGGGGGTCGTCGGTGGTGTCGACGGCGTTCCGCCCGGCGCGCCGGTCGGCGTCGGCGTCGGGGTCGGCGCGCCGGACGGGCGGGTCGGCGTGCCGGACGGGCGGGTCGGTGCCGGTGTCGGGCTCGGCTTGGTGTCCGTCGGGCCGGGAGCGGCCGGCGAGTGCCGACGCGTCGTCGTCGGTTTCGTCGGCACCGTCGTGTAGGCGGTTCCGTGGCCGCCGCCAGCGACAGCGCCCACGGTTGTCCCGTGGCCGCCGGAGAGCTCGCTGCCGGTGCCGAGTTCGATCGCCGTGATGACGCCGAGTGCGACGGTGAAGGTCAGCGCGGCACCGGCGCCGGCGAGCAAGAACCGCCGCCGCGGCGAGTGCGCCAGCCGCCGCAACCACTCCGCCGCCAGTTGGACGCGCGTGGGTCGGATCATGCGATCGACGTCGGAAATGGTATCGGGGTAAGCGGTTTCGGCCGAGTAGCCCGGCGTGCTGCCGCCGCCGGCGGATGTCGTGCGTGCCCGGGTCGCGGCGATGGCCGTGCGGGTGCGATCGACCGACTGCTGGTAGATGGTGCCCGCAAGGCCGGACCCGAAGCTGATCACGGCGGTGCCGATCAGCGTCCCGGTCACCCCGAGGCGCGCAGACAGGGCCGCGGCCGTCACGGCACCGAGCGCGCCGAGCGCCAGCCGGCCGAGGTTCAGCTCGAGCCGGCTCTGGCGGGCGGGCCGGGCGTCGTCAGCGGTGGTTGACGTCGTGGATGTGTCGCCGGTGGATGTGTTGTCGGTGGATGTGTTGTCAAGACGGTTGTCGACGCTGGTATCCATAGTCCTTGCTGGTCGATGACGGTTGTCAGTAGGGACAACGTCCCCGACGGCCGCCAGCTATCCCGAGTCGATCGATCGTGACGAACGCCACGCGAGCGCCGCCTGTCCACAGTGGACGGTCCCGGCAGGCCCGGCCCGTTGATCATGGGCGGGCTCAGACGGTCGTCGCA
>QHCD01000092.1 GCA_003244255.1 Pseudonocardiales bacterium
TCGGAGAAGTACCAGCTGCGCCCGCGCGACTTCGATGCGGCCGAGCGCGAGGGCCGCTCGCTCGCGCCGTACCTCACCACGCTGAACCAGATTCGGCGTCGACATCCTGCCCTGCACCGACTGCGGAACCTGCGGTTCCACGCGGCCGACAACGACGCGATCACCGCCTTCTCCAAGCGCGACGACGATTCCGGCGACACGGTACTGGTCGTCTGCACGCTCGATCCGCACAACGTCCGGGAGTCGATCACCACACTGGACCTGGCCGAGCTGGGGATCTCCACACCGGAATGGTTCACCGTGCACGACGAGCTCGGCGGCGAGTCCTACCAGTGGGGACGAAGCAACTACGTGCGCCTCGACCCGCACGTCGAGCCGGCACACGTGTTCCGCGTCGAGGGGCAGGACTGGTGACCGACGCCACCGGGCTCCGGGCGTCCAGCATGGACGCTCCGGACTGGTACAAGCGTGCCGTCTTCTACGAGGTGCCGGTCCGCGGGTTCGCCGACAGCAATGCCGACGGCGTCGGCGACCTGAACGGGCTGACATCGAGGCTCGACTACCTGCACTGGCTCGGCATCGACTGCCTCTGGCTCCCGCCGTTCTTCACCTCGCCGATGCGCGACGGCGGCTACGACGTCAGCGATTATTGCGCGGTGCAGCCGGAATACGGCACCGTGGAGGATTTCCGGCGGTTTCTCGACGCCGCACACGCCCACGGCATCCGCGTGATCATCGACTTCGTCATGAACCACACGAGCGACCAGCACCCGTGGTTCCAGTCCTCGCGAGCCCACGCCGACGGGCCGTACGGCGAGTTCTACGTCTGGCGGGACACCGACGAGGGATACGCCGACGCACGGGTCATCTTCGTCGACACCGAGACGTCGAACTGGACCTTCGACCCGCTCCGGAAGCAGTACTTCTGGCACCGGTTTTTCGGCCATCAGCCGGACCTGAACTTCGAGAACCCGGACGTTCAGGGGGCGATCCTCGACGCACTGCGGTTCTGGCTCGACCTCGGTATCGACGGCTTCCGGCTCGACGCCGTGCCCTACCTCTTCGAGCGGGAGGGCACCAACTGCGAGAACCTGCCGGCCACGCACGAGTTTCTCAGGCGACTTCGGTTGGTCGTCGACAGCGAGTACGGCGACCGCGTGCTGCTCTGCGAGGCAAATCAATGGCCGGCGGATGTCGTGGAGTATTTCGGCGAGCCCGACAAGGGCGACGAGTGCCACATGGCGTTCCACTTCCCCGTGATGCCACGGTTGTTCATGGCGGTGCGCCGGGAGTCGCGGATCCCGATCTCGGAGATCATGGCGCAGACGCCGGACATCCCGGAGAAGTGCCAGTGGGGAATCTTCCTGCGCAACCACGACGAGCTCACGCTGGAAATGGTGAGCGACGAAGACCGCGACTACATGTGGGCCGAATACGCCAAGGACCCGCGGATGAAGGCAAACATCGGGATCCGGCGGCGGCTCGCCAGCCTGCTCGACAACGACGCGAACTCACTCGAGCTGTTCACCGCACTGCTGCTGTCGCTGCCTGGCTCGCCGGTTCTCTATTACGGCGACGAGATCGGAATGGGGGACAACATCTGGCTCGGTGACCGCGACGGCGTGCGGACGCCGATGCAGTGGACGCCCGACCGCAATGCGGGATTCTCTACCTGCGATCCCGCACGGCTCTTCCTGCCGGTGATCATGGATCCGATCTACGGCTATCAGGCGGTCAACGTCGAGGCGCAGGAACGCGACACGGCGTCGCTGCTGCATTGGTGTCGACGCATGATCGGGATCCGCAAGCAGCATCCGACGTTCGCGCAGGGCGGCTACGCCGAGATCGGATCCCGCAACCCCTCGGTCCTGTGTTTCGCGCGCGAGTTCGGTGACGACATCGCGCTGTGCGTGAACAACCTGTCCCGGTTTCCGCAGCCGGTCGAACTCGACCTGCGCCGCTTCGAGGGCTGGCGTCCCGTCGAGCTCACCGGGCGGGTGCCTTTCCCCGAGGTGGGAGTGCTGCCGTACATGCTGACCCTCGCCGGCCACGGTTTCTACTGGTTCGAGCTCGCGCCGCCGCAGGGACGCCGATGACCGGCCGCCCGCTCGTCGACGCGTTGCTGCCCGGGTGGATGAACGGCCAGCGCTGGTTCGGCGGCAAGGGCCGCGAGATCCGCGCCACCCGCACGATGGTGGCGCCGATCGACACCGGCGATTTCACCGATGAACCGCCGGTCTGGCTGCACCTGGTCACCGTCGTCTACGCCGACGGCGTCGAGCATCAATACTTCGTGCCCCTCTCCGTTCACGAGTCCGCCGATGACTCGCTGGATCACGCGTTCCTCGGCGTTGCGCCGACCGACGACGGCAAGCAGGCCTACGTCTACGACGCCTTGCGCGACCGCGGTGCGACCACGTTCTGGAGCCGGCTGTTCGCGAGCGGCGGCGAGCGCGGGCCGCTGCGCGTCGTGGCCGAGCCGGACAACGCCTTTCCCGCAGGCGTTTCAGGCGACGTGCTGGGAACCGAGCAGAGCAATACCTCCCTGGTGTACGGCGACACCGCGATCGTGAAGTTCTTCCGCCGGCTCGAGCCCGGTCGCAATCCCGATGTCGAGGTACACGAGGCCCTGCGGCCGCTGGCGAACCCGCATGTCGCTGCGCTGCTGGGATACGCCACCTGCTCGCTCACCGGACTCGATGGCGCAGCCACCGACGCATCCGACGATGAACGCGCGACGGTTGCGATGACAGCGTGCTTCCTCCCGGTCGCGAGCGACGGCTGGTCCCTCGCGACCGGCAGCGTGCGCGACCTGTTCGCGGAGGCAGACCTGCATCCCAACGAGGTCGGTGGCGACTTCGCCGCGGAGTCACACCGGCTGGGTGCCGCCATGGCGACGGTGCATGCCGACATGGCCCGCGTGCTGCCCACCGGCCACGGCAACCGGCAGTGGCTCACCGAGACGGCGGGGTCGATGCGGCTGCGGCTCGCGACCGCACGGGCGATCGTGCCCGAACTCGCCGAGCACGCGGACGCAATCGCGGCCACCTACGCCGCCGTCGACAGGCTCGACGCCGAAGTCAACCTGCAGCGGGTGCACGGCGACCTGCACCTCGGGCAGTGCCTGCGCACCGCAACCGGCTGGGTAATTCTCGACTTCGAAGGCGAGCCGGCCCGGCCGCTCGCCGAGCGGCGTGCCGTCGACAGCGTCCTCAAGGACGTCGCCGGGATGCTGCGGTCCTTCGACTACGCCGCGAGATCGCTGCTGCTCGAGGGCCAGGAGGACCCGCAGCGCGCGTACCGCGCGACGGAATGGGCTACCCGTAACCGGGATGCATACTGCGACGGCTACGGCGAGGTCAGCGGGCACGACCCTCGCGAACAGTTCGTGCTGCTCAAGGCGATGGAGGCCGACAAGGCGGTGTACGAGGCGGTCTACGAGGCGCGGCATCGACCCACCTGGCTCGTCGTGCCGCTGCGGTCGCTCGCGCGCATCACCGAAGGAGACGCGCCATGACCACGTCCGAGGGCCGTCCACCATCGCGTGCAGAGCTGGACCGGATCGTCGGCGGCGCTCATCACGACCCGCACTCGATTCTCGGCAGCCATCCCGTCGCCGGCGGAACCATCATCCGGGCCCTGCGTCCCGGCGCCTCTGACGTGGTTGCGGTGCTGGGCGACGAGCGCCTCCCGCTCGAGCGCGTGCACCCCGCGGGCGTGTTCGAGGCACTCGTCACGGGCCCCGCGCGCGACTACCGGCTGGAGACGACGTACGCCGACGGCACCCACGTCGCCGACGACCCGTATCGCTGGCTTCCCACGCTCGGCGAGGTCGACCAGCACCTGATCGGTGAGGGCCGGCACGAGCGGCTGTGGGACGTGCTCGGCGCGCACGGGCGCAGTTACGAAACCCCCGGCGGCACCGTGCTCGGCGTGTCGTTCGCGGTGTGGGCGCCGTCCGCGCGCGGTGTGCGGGTGACCGGCGACTTCGACTTCTGGAGCCGGCGCGGGTACCCGATGCGCTCGCTCGGCAGCAGCGGCGTGTGGGAGCTCTTCGTCCCAGACGTCGCCGACGGGTGCCGGTACAAGTTCTCCGTCCTCGGCGCCGACGGCGTCTGGAGGGAAAAGGCCGACCCGTTCGCGTTCGCAACCGAGGCACCACCCGCGACGGCGTCGGTGGTGTACACGTCCGGCTACGAGTGGGGGGACGAGGACTGGATCACCCGCCGCGCCGCGACCAGCTGGCACGCGGCGCCGATGAGCATCTACGAACTGCACATCGGGTCCTGGCGCGCCGGGCTCGGCTACCGCGACCTGGCCGACGCGTTGGTCGACTACCTGACCGAGGTCGGCTTCACCCACGTCGAGTTGCTGCCGGTGGCCGAGCATCCCTTCGGCGGCTCCTGGGGTTACCAGGTGACGTCGTACTACGCGCCGAGCGCGCGGTACGGATCGCCGGACGACCTGCGCTACCTGATCGACCGGCTGCACCAGGCGGGTATCGGCGTGATCGTCGACTGGGTGCCGGCGCACTTCCCGAAGGACGACTTCGCCCTGGCCCGCTTCGACGGCACGGCCCTCTACGAGCACCCGGACCCGCGTCGTGGCGAGCAGCCCGACTGGGGCACCTATGTCTTCAACTTCGGCCGGCGCGAGGTCCGCAACTTCCTGGTCGCCAACGCGTTGTACTGGTGCGCGGAGTACCACGTCGACGGGCTGCGGGTCGACGCCGTCGCGTCGATGCTCTATCTCGACTACTCCCGCAACGAGGGCGAGTGGACGCCGAACGAGTACGGCGGACGCGAGAACCTCGACGCCGTCGCGTTCCTGCAGGAGATGAACTCGACCGTCTACCGCGAGAATCCCGGCGTCGTGACGATCGCCGAGGAGTCGACGGCGTGGCCCGGCGTCACCCGGGCGACTCATCTCGGCGGGCTCGGTTTCGGCTTCAAGTGGAACATGGGNNGGATGCACGACACGCTCGACTACGTCGAACACGAGCCGGTGCACCGGTTCTTCCACCACCACCAGATGACGTTCTCGATGATGTACGCGTACTCCGAGAACTACGTGCTGCCGCTCTCGCACGACGAGGTGGTGCACGGCAAGCGCTCGCTGGTCGGCAAGCTCCCCGGCGATCGTTGGCAGCAGCTCGCGACGCTGCGCGCGCTGTACGCCTACATGTGGGCGCACCCGGGAAAGCAGCTGCTGTTCATGGGGGGCGAGTTCGGGCAGGACACCGAATGGGCGGAGTCGCGGTCGCTGGACTGGGGTCTCGCCGACCTACCGAGCCACGCGGGCGTTCGGCGGCTGGTGGGTGACCTCAACAGCATCTACCGTGACACGCCGGCCCTTTGGCAACGCGACACCGACCCGTCCGGTTTCGAGTGGATAGACGCCAACGACGCGGCCGGCAACGTGTTCTCCTTCATCCGGCACGGCGAGGACGGCGCGACCCTGGTGTGCGTCGCCAACTTCGCGGGCACGCCGCACGAGGGCTACCGCCTCGGCGTGCCGCACGGCGGCCGGTGGCTGGAGGTGCTCAACACCGACTCCGAGGGCTACTCCGGGTCCGGGGTCGGGAACCTCGGCGCCGTCTGGGCGAGCGACGAGGAATGCCACGGCCGGCCCGCGTGCCTGACCCTGCGCCTGCCCCCGCTCGGGGCGATCTGGTTGACGCCGGCAAGCCGGCCGACCCCGCCGACGTAATCCCGGCATACCGGATGTATGGCCGCATCCGGTCTGGTCGGTACGGACATTTCGCTTCGGATGCCCGCCGACGATGCCAAACTCAGACCATGCCATCCGGCACGAAACCGTGAATCCGCACCCCGGCCGCACCGGCGACACTGACGGCACTCCGCACGGCCACGTCGGATCCTCACCCTGGAGCGGCATGATGCGTCAGCACCTCCCGTCCGGCCCGAAGGCATCGCTCGCGCTGGTCGCGCTGTTCGCCACGCTTGGACTACTCGCCGGCTGCACGGTCGCACAGGGCGGCAGCGGTAGCTTCCAGGCCAAGCAGCTTGCCCCCGACGCACCCGATGCCCACCTCAGCGTGCACTTCACCGACAACTCCGCCGCCGACCACGTCGCCGTCAACGCGATCACCGACATCCAGCAGTACTGGACCCAGGAGATGCCCGCGGTCTTCAACAAGGCCTACCGCCCGGTCAAGGGCGGCTTCTATTCGGCCGATCCAGCCAGCGGCCAGAGCGTTCCCTGTGCGGGCAGCGCGAGCGCGGTCAAGAACAATGCGTTCTACTGCGCGTCCGCCGACGTCGTCGTGTGGGATCGGACCAACCTGTTCCCCGTGCTGGAGAAGGACTTCGGCAAGTACTCCATCGCGATGGTGCTCGCCCACGAATGGGGCCATGCCATCCAGGCACGTACCAAGGACCCGGGCCGGCGCACCATCGTGATCGAGAACCAGGCCGACTGCTACTCCGGCGCGTTCACCGCGTGGGCGTACGCCGGGAACGCACCACACTTCCACATCTCGATCGACGACCTGGACAAGGCCTTCGCCGGCTACCTCTCCTTCGCCGACAACCCGGGCGACGACCCGAACGGCTCTCAGGCACACGGCAGCGGGTTCGACCGGGTCAGTTCGTTCCAGCAGGGCTTCGACAGCGGTCCGACCTTCTGCGCCGACCCGAAGATCTACAACGACCACAAGGTCTTCACCGAGACGCGGTTCCAACCCAACGACCAGGGCCAGGGCAACCTGCCGCTCTCCACTCTCCTCAAGCAGGCGCCGCCGGACATGGGCAGCTACTGGAAGGCCGCGCTGCCGAAGCTGTTCAACGTCAGCGGCGCGAAGGATCTCGGCGACGTGCAGGGCTACGATCCGGCGTCGGAGAAGGTGACCTGCGGCGGCACAAAGATCACCCCCGTCATCATGTACTGCAAGGCCGATGACAAGGTCTACCTGCAGACCCCGTTCGCTCAGGCTGTCTACTCCAAGACCGGCGACAACGGCGTCGCAACGATGATCGGCATCGGCTACGGGTACGCGATCCGCGACCGACTCGGCAAGAGCACGAACGACCAGAACGCCCTGCTGGGCGCCATCTGCTACACCGGCCTCTACGACGCCGATGCGTTCAACGCATCCGTGGGCGCGAAGACAACGTTGCCAAAGCACGCCCTTACGCTCTCCCCGGGAGACCTCGACGAGGCGATCGAGGCGCTGTTGATCGGCGTCAGCGACACGGCCTTCACCGGCACCGAGGGCACCACCGGCTTCCTGCGGGTCAACGTGTTCCAGAACGCCGTGAAGACCGGCGCCGGTGCCTGCACCCAGTACTGAGGGACCCGAGCGTCGAGATCGCATGTCACCACCGCGCCGCGCCGTCCCAACGGTGGTGAACTGCGATCTCGGCGCGACTATTGACGTCGGGGTGGCCGCCCGTCACGGTCGCAGCGTCGCACCCACGATGACCTGATGGTAGGGCGACGTCGACGACGTCGGCCGAGACGATCGCGCCCACACGAGGAAGATGCGCCCGGCCGTGATGGCCGAACCGATGTAGTCGCCGGGGAAGTACCCGCCGGCCCGCGCGGCGTACTTCAGCACCGACACGGGCCCGATCGAGATCGGTGCGTGGAAGGACAGGCCGTGGTTGGTCGACACCGACAGCTGCTGTTCTACGACGCCACCGTCGTCTCGGGGCCTGGTGCGCGTCCCGTAGGACACGTAGACCCGGCCGCCGCGGGCGACGACGTCGACGTTGACCCGTTGCACGCCGGCGACGTCGCCCGTCGAGACGCGGACCGGCGCGGACCAGTAGCGGCCGTCGACGGAGGAGGACAGCTCGACCGGGTCGGTGTTACCGCCGCCTCCGCCGCCGTTGTAGACGACGTACATCCGCCCGGTCGTCGCGTCGACGTCGGCCCCGAACAGGCAGCACCGCACGCCGGGCGCGTAGCCTCCGCCGGCGTTGGTCACCTCGGCGTCCTCGACCCAGGTCTTGCCGCCGTCGCGCGAGCGGGCGGCGTAGATCGGCCCGCTCGGGTCGACCACACTCGGGGCGGCACCGGGGCTGTCACCGCGTCCCACGACGTCGGGGTGGGGCGCCTGCGTGCCGGTGCCGAAGTCGTAGAAGGTGTCGACCAGCGTTCCGTCGGCCAGGATCATCGGCTGCGAGTTCTGGGTGCCGTGCCGCACGCCGGAGACGTAGTAGGTCTTGCTCCACGTGCGGCCGTGGTCATCGGAGAATCGCACCGCCTGCGGCGAGGACGCATAGGTCTTGGTTTCGATGAACGGCGTCCAGAACTGGTACAGCCGGCCGCGGTGTGGGCTCGCGGCGCCGTTGTCGACCACCAGCCAGTTCTTGTCGTCGGAGTAGGAGCACGACCCGCTCTGCTGCACGAGGACCGGTGCTGCGAACGTGACGCCGGCGTCGGTCGAGCGCGAGACGGCAACGGCCGACCGGCAGCCGTGCACGTTGATCAGCAGCGTCGATAGGTACGCCGTGCCGTCCGGGCCGAAGGCGACCACCGGGTCGGATGCGCGGTCGAACCGCCCCCCGGTAGCGGTTGTCAGCTTGGGCACCGGCCGGTGCTGCCAGCTCTTGCCGCCGTCATGGGTCCACGCGTAGGTGATGCCGACCGCGCCACCATTGGCGAATCGGCTGTCGTGGGCCGCGGCTACGGCGACGTCAGCGTTGCGCGGTGACACGCCGACATCGGGCTCGACGACGGTGTCTGCCTCCGAGGTCGGCGCCGTCGGGACGTCCTGGCGGGTGACCTGGCCGTAGTGCAGGAGGGCCGGCGAGCCGGCGGACGCCGCAGTTCCGGCGGCGGCCGTGCCGACGGCGGCCGTGCCGACGGCCGCGCCGAGGACGCATGCGCTCGTGGCAACCGCGAGGCAGGAGAACAGTAGCCGGGTCATCGGGAGTCCTTCTGGGTCGCGTCGTCGGAGCCGCTCTCGCGGACCGTTCTGGCAGAGGGGATGCTACCGGGCCGAGCACCCGAAACGACGGGCGCGTCGAGGGCTCAGAACAGCGCGGACGAGAGCGCCCGCCGGGCCGCGGCCACCTCCGCGTCGTCGTCGCCCACGGCGGTGAAGAGCTCGAGCAGGCGGGTGCGCACGCGAGTGCGGTCCTCACCCGAGGTGGCCCGCACCAGGGCGATCAGCCGGTCGAAGCCACCCGAGACCTCGCCCGACCCGACCTGCACGTCGGCGGCGGCGAGGCCCGCCTCGACGTCGTCCGGCGCGGCGTCGGCTCGGGAGACCGCATCCGGCGCCGCGGCGTCGACCCGCCGGTGCAGCTGGACGCCGCGCAGCATGCGGGTGGCTTCGGCGTCGGCCGGGCGCTCGGCGAGCACGGCCTCGAGCGCGGCCTCCGCCCCGGCGAAGTCGCCACGAGCGAGCGCGTCCTCCGCCGGAGCGAACCGGAGGTCCTCGGGCGGCTCGGGCGGCTGTCCCGGCTCGGGCGGCTGGGCCGGCTCCTCGGCGAGGGCGCCGTCCGGCGGCGCTCCGCTGATCGCGTCGACCAGCGCACCGATCCACTTGCGAACGTCGGGCTCGGGCAGCGCCCCGGTGAACTCGGCCACCAGCTGTCCCTGGAAGACGGCCTTGACGGCGGGGATGCTCTGCACCCGCAGCGCCTGCGCGATCGCGGGGTTCGCGTCGATGTCGATCTTCGCCAGCACGAAAGTGCCGTTGCCCTCGGCGGCGAGCTTCTCCAGCACGGGGCCAAGCTGCTTGCACGGCTCGCACCAGCTCGCCCACAGATCGAGCACGACCGGCACCTGCATCGACCGTTCCAGCACATCGGCCTGGAACGTCTCCTCGGTGACGTCGATGACGAAGCCGTCCTCCCCGCCGCCGGCGCCAGGCGGATTCGCGGCCGCCCGATCGCGCGCCTCGGTGCGCGATTTCAGCGCGCCGAGGTCGACGGCACCGGCGGCGAGCGAGGCGGACATCGGGGGCTGACTACGGGAACCACGGGCATCACCAGATCGCATGTTCCCGATTCTGCCTCACTCCGGCAACCGCGCGGACCCGTGCCCAGGTGCCCGTTGCTCAGCAGACCCGCGCCTCCGGCAACGTGCGGCAGTCGACGCCCACCGGCCCACGCCGGGTCGCCGGCACTGCCGGGATGCCGTGCAACGCACCGGGCCTGGTACTGAACTCCGCCAGCCGGATCGCGACCTGGTCCTCGACCGTCTCCGGGTCGAAGTTCGCGACGTTGTTCTCGATCATCGAGAACACCAGCCGATGCCCGTCGGCATCGACGTCGTAACCGGAGAGCGCCGAGACGCCCGTGAGGGATCCCGTCTTCGCATGCACCCTGCCCTGCGCGGGCGTGCCGATCATGCGGTACTCCAGGGTGCCGCCGACGAACCGGCCCGGCGCGCCCGCGATCGGCAGCGCCTTGTACCAGGTTCGGAACCACGGCCTGTTCTGCACCGCGACCAGCGCGTTGCTGAACTGACGCGGCGGGATGTAGTCCATCCGGGACAGCCCCGATCCGTCGACCTGCACCGACGTCGCGGTGTCGACGCCGAAACCCTGCAGCACCGGGCGCATCACGCCGAGCCCGGCCGGCCAGCTACCGTGGCCGGCCCGCACCGCCCCCATCGTCTTGACGAGCGTCTCGGCGTGCATGTTGTTCGACAGCTTCAGAAATGGAATGTAGATGTCGGCAAGCGTCGCTGAGGTATGGGTGGCAATCCGCGTCGACCCGGCCGGCGTCTTGGTCAACAACGTCCTGCCCGCGACCGAGACGCCGTGGGCGCGCAGCGCGCGACGGAATACGTCAGCGGCGTAGCCGGTGGGCTGCCACACGGTCGCCCACTCGCGGTCGGTGCCAAAGCCGCGCCCGATCGTGCCGTTGACGACGATCGTGTTGTTGCCGTGCTGGCGCTCGACGTCGATCGTGCTGTGCGTTCCGGTCGTCGTCGTGGTCCGGTTCACGATGTGCACGTATCCGGTCGCGGGCACCAGGTTGATGTGCGCCGGAACACCGGCGACGGCACCGGGAGTGGTGTCCACGATGACCGTGCCGGTGTCGTAGTCGGTATTGGGTGCGACGTTGAGCCCGGAGATCTGCGCGTCGTAGTAGTAGGGCTCGTCGTCCCACGCCCAGCCGACGCCGAGCCGGACGTTGTCGAAGAACGAGTCGTCGGCGACGAGGTTGCCGGTGACGGCGCGGATCCCGCTGCGGGCGACCGCCGCCGCCATCGAGTCGTAGTCGGTCGCGAGCAGGGTCGGGTCACCGCCGCCGCGGATCGAGAGGCTGCCGACCAGGACGCTGCCGTGTCGGTGGCCGTCGTCCAGCACCGTCGTGTTGAACCGGTATGACGGCCCGAGCACGTTCAACGCCGTGGTCGAGGTGAAGATCTTCGTGTTCGACGCCGGCTCCAACCGGGTGTCGGCGTTCTTCTCATACAGCACCTTCCCCGACGCGGTGCGAACGATCAGGCCGTAGCTCGCGCCGTCAAGACCCTTGTTCGCGAGGATCGCGTTCAGATCTGCGCGCAGCGTCGCCACCGGGTCGGCGGACGGCCCCGCGGCGGCGGCACCGCCGATCGCGGCGCCGGAGACACCCACCCCGATGGCTGCGATCATGGTGGTGGCAAGGACGGCTACTCGGCTGGGTTTGCGCACGACGCGCTCCTCTCACTGTCCGATCACTGACCGATACGGCGGAGCGGATGCTACGCCGTGCCGCCATCGCCGTCCTGCGCGTGTGCCCGCGCACGGTGGGCACGCACGCGCACCCGGACACCGCACCGCTGTGCCGAGCACCAGCGCCGCCGGCCGCCGAGGTCGAGGAAGATGCCCGAGCAGGTGTCGTCGCCGCACGTGCGCAGGTGGCCGCGGTCGGGACCGGTCAGGGTGTCGACGGCGGACCGGACCAGCCGCGCGAGCGCGACGCGGGCGGATGCCGGATGCTCTGCGCGCAGTCCAGCGGCGCCGGCGCGAAGGGTGGGCGGACGGTCGAGCGCCAACGCAGCGGCAACCACCCGGGCGTCGTCGGACTTCGGGCGGCGACCCGCGATGGTCGCGACGGCGACGGCGTGCAGTGCCTCGCGGACCTCGCGGACGCGATCCACGTCCGCAGCGGTGATCCGGCCCGCCGGAGCGAGGTCATGCTCGGCGAGCCAGGCGCGCAGCGCCGCGGGGTCGGCGAGCAGATCGGTCTGCTCGCGCTGGTAGCGGCCGATCAGGGTCGCGAGCAGGTCGAGCCACGCACTGCCGAGACCGGTACGGAACTCCACACCGCGATCGTAACACCTTGACTCGTTACGTGACAGGTGATGAGATGTAACACATGAACCCGTTACAGCATCGCTTGGTCGTGCTCGGCTTCATCGTGGTGTGGACCAGCGGCTACGTGGTCGGCGCGCTCGCGACATCGTCGGCCGAGCCACTCGCGATCGTGTTCTGGCGCTTCGCCTTCGCCGCCGTGGCGTTCGGCCTGCTGGCCATCGGCGCGCACGATCGCTGGCCACGGGGCTACCGGGCCTGGTCGGCCGTCGCCGTCGCCGGAATCGCGCTCTTCGCCGTTCAGTTCGGCGGCCTGTACATCGGCCTGCGCGAGGGCATGCCCGCCGCGACGACGGCGCTGATCGCCTGCTCTGCGCCACTTCTCGTCGCCGGCGTAACGGCGGCCCTGCGGTGGGAGCGCCTCGGCCGACGTGGCTGGATGGGTATCGCACTGGGCATCGTCGGCGTCGCCGTCACCCTTGCCGACCGGGTCGGCCGGCCGCCGAGCATCACCGTGGCGGCATGGACCGCGCTCGGCCTGGCGGGCCTCGCAGGGGGCACGCTGCTGCAGAGCCGGCTGCGCGTCGACGCCGGGCGCTTCGCCATCCCCGCCGTCCAGTCGGCCGCCTCGACCGTGGTGCTCGCCGTATGGGCACCGCTCGCGGGAGGGTTCGCGATTCCGCTCACCGGCAAGGCGATCGGCAGCCTCGGCTGGCTCGCCGTCATCTGCACCATCGGCGGCCCGCTGCTGCTCTACTCGCTGATCCGCGCCGACGGCCCGACCCGCGCCAGCAGCAACCTGTTCGTGGTGCCCGCCGCCACGACAATCGCAGCATGGCCGGTGCTCGGCGACCGGCTCGGTCCGACGGCGATCGTGGGTCTCGCGATCGGTGCCACCGGCATGCTGTTGCTGAGCCGGCGACGCAGCCGCTCAGAACCGGGGGGGTTCGGTGTACGCGCCCCACACGTCGCGCAGGACGCCGCAGATCTCGCCCAGCGTGGCCTCGGCCCGGACGGCGTCGAGCATCGGCGGGACCATGTTGCCGTCGCCATCGGCGACATCGACCATGCGCGCTAACCTCGCGCGCACCGCGGTGTCGTCGCGCCGGGAGCGGCGATCCGCGAGCACTCGGCACTGCTCGCGCTCCACCTCGTGGCTCACCCGCAGGATCGGGAGCGGTTCGTCGATCGAGCCCTCGTGGCAGTTCACTCCGACGATGTGCTTGTCGCCCTTCTCCAGCTGATGCTGGTAGCTGAAGGCGGCCTCGGCGATGTCGGCGGAGAACGTGCCGTCCTCGATGCCGCGGAGCAGGCCCGAGGTCATGGTGCCGTCGCCACCGGCCGCCTTGATGCGGTCGAAGACCTCCTCGGCCTCGCGCTCGATCTCGTCGGTCAGCGCTTCGACGTACCACGATCCACCGAGTGGATCGGCGACGTTCATGACGCCGGTCTCCTCGGCGATCACCTGCTGGGTGCGGAGCGCGATCTGCGCGGCGCGTTCGCTCGGCAGCGCGAGCACCTCATCCAGAGCGTTGGTGTGCAAGGAGTTCGTGCCGGACAACACGGCGGCGAGTGCCTCGATCGCGGTGCGCACGATGTTGTTGTCCGGCTGCTGCGCGGTCAGCGAGACGCCTGCGGTCTGGGTGTGGAAGCGCAGCCACTGCGCGCGCGGCGTCATCGCGCCGTAGACGTCGCGCATCCAGCGGGCCCAGATCCGCCTTGCCGCGCGGAACTTGGCGATCTCCTCGAAGAAGTCGATGTGCGCGTCGAAGAAGAACGACAACCCCGGCGCGAAGGACTCGACGTCCAGTCCCCTTGACAGACCGAGCTCGACGTAGCCGAAGCCGTCGGCGAGAGTGAACGCAAGCTCCTGCGCCGCCGTCGATCCGGCCTCCCGGATGTGGTATCCCGAGACCGAGAGTGGTTTGTACGCCGGGATCTCGGCGTTGCAGAACTCCATCAGGTCGCCGATAAGGCGCAGGTGTGGCTCGGGCGGGAACAGCCACTCCTTCTGCGCGATGTACTCCTTGAAGATGTCGGTCTGCAGCGTGCCGTCCAGCCCGGCGATGTCCACGCCCTGCCGCTCCGCGGCCACGAGGTACATGCAGAACACCGGAACGGCCGGCCCGCTGATCGTCATCGACGTCGTGACGTCGCCGAGCGGGATGCCGTCGAAGAGCTCTTCCATGTCGGCCGCTGAATCGATCGCGACACCGCAGTGACCGACCTCACCGAGACCGCGTGGGTCGTCCGAGTCACGCCCCATCAGGGTCGGCATGTCGAACGCGACCGAGAGCCCGCCCCCGCCGGCGGCCAGGATCATCTTGTATCGCCGGTTGGTCTGGGCGGCGTTGCCGAATCCGGCGAACTGACGGATCGTCCACGGCCGCCCGCGGTAGCCGGTGGGATAGAGGCCGCGGGTGAACGGGAACTCCCCCGGCCAGCCGATCCGCTCGAAGCCCCCGACGTCCTCGCCCGCACGCGGGCCGTAGACCGGCTCGACCTCGACACCGGAGAGCGTGGTGAAGTCGGCGTCGCGTTTGGCCGCGGCGTCGTACCTGGCTCGCCACTCGTCCCGACCCTTGGCGATGTGCTCAGCGTCCACGATGGCTCCTAGCGTCCTCTAAGGGTCCGACCGGTCTAATAGTAGGTCGTCCTACTAAATCTGGCTGCGCGATGTCAGTCTCGTTGTCCGCTTACCCTGCCCGGTGCGGAGAAGTCGCCAGCGGCAACACGGACGTCTCGCAGCGCGGCGGTGAGCGACGCCCGCTGCCGCTCGTTCAGGCAGTCGAGGCAGAAGTCGACCGCCATCAGAGCGCCGGTGGCGCGGTCAGCCACCTTCCGCCCGCTGGGAGTGATCCGCGCCAGCACGCCCCTGCCGTCGCGGGGATTGGGGCGTCGCACCACGAGACCGGCGGCTTCCAGCCGGTCGACGGTGTTGGTGACGCTCGTCGGGTGGACCATCAGCCGGCTGCCGACGACCTTCAGTGGCAGCGCACCGGTGCGGCTGAACCGCAGCAGCACCAAGGCCTCGTACCGGGCAAAGGTCAGGCCGAACGGCCGGAGCAGCCGGTCGTAGCGAGTCAGCAGGATCTGCTGCACGCGCATCACCGACGTCGCCGCGCGCATCGCCGAGGCCGGTCCGTATGCCTGCGCCCAGAGCTCACCGGCTCGCTCGATCGGATCGAAGGGCAGGTCGAGCGACTTGCCGGGCGAGCTCACGCCGACTCCGCGGCAACGATCGCGTCGTCGGGCCTCATGCCGACTCCGCGGCAACGATCGCGTCGTCGGGCCTCACACCGGGCACCCTACTCAATGCCGCGGAACGTGCAGTAGCTGCGCATTCGGCGGGGTGAGGGGCCGCGTCATTCGGTCAGCGATTCGACCAGCGCCTCGGCCGCCGTGTAGGGATCGACGTCGGCGCCGACGACTCGCGCGGCCTGCGCCGCGAGGGCGACGGATCCGGCAGCGTCGGTGACGCCGCCGATCCGGCTGCGCAGGATGCCGATGGCGATCGCCTCGATCTCGCGCGCCGCACGAGAGTGGCGGCGCCGGTCGAGCTCGCCGCCGTCCGCCATCCACTCGCGGTGTCGCTCGATCGCGCCGAGCAGCTCGTCGGCTCCCTCGCCCCGTACCGCCACGGTCGAGATGATCGGCGGCCGCCACGCACCCGCCTCGGCATGCCGGCCGCCCAGCGACAGCATCGAACGCAGCTCCTTTACGGCCTGCGCCGCGCCGTCGCGGTCGGCCTTGTTGACCACGTATACGTCTGCCACCTCGAGGATTCCGGCCTTCGCCGCCTGGATGGCGTCACCCATTCCGGGAGCGAGCAACACCAAGGTGGTATCGGCCTGGGAGGCGATGTCCACCTCGGCCTGACCCACGCCGACCGTCTCGACCAGGATCACGTCGCAGCCGGCGGCGTCGAGCACCCGCAGTGCCTGCGGGGTTGCCGCCGCCATCCCGCCGAGGTGCCCCCGCGAGGCCATCGAGCGGATGAACACGCCGTCGTCGGTCGCGTGGTCCTGCATCCGGACGCGGTCGCCGAGCAGCGCGCCGCCGGTGAACGGTGAGGACGGGTCGACGGCGAGCACGCCCACGCGCCGGCCGGCCGCACGCAGCGCACCGACGAGCATCGTCGTCGATGTCGACTTCCCCACACCGGGCGGACCGGTGAGGCCGATGATCTCGGCCCGCCCGATGTGAGCCGCGAGCGCGATGGCGAGCTCACGGGCCGGCGGACCACCGGCCTCTACCACCGAGATGGCGCGCGCGACCGCACGCGAACTGCCCGCCCGGACGCCGTCGGCCACCTCGGCGACGGCGACCCGGCGGGCCGGCGGAGCGCTCGTCGTCACCCTGTGGATCGACCCGCCGCCTCGCCGGTACCGATCGGCTCGGCGGATCTGCCCGCCGCCTCGCCGGTACCGAT
>QHCD01000093.1 GCA_003244255.1 Pseudonocardiales bacterium
AGTTCGTCGGGCACCCCGAGGACAGTGATCTTCGACTCGGACCGGTCATGTGCGACGCCGGTAAGCATGGCCTGTTCCACAGTGCGGTCCTCCACTGATCCGGACACCATGGTGCCGCAGTTGCGGCTGTAGGACGAGCGGACGTGTACTGCGATGTGATTGCGTCTGGCGTATTCGACGCAGCGCAGCATGAGCACCCGCGCCCCGCACGCCGCCATCTCCAGCATCTCTTCGTAGGTGATGGTGTCGAGCTTGCGGGCATCGGGCACGATCCGCGGGTCGGCGGAAAAAACCCCGTCGACGTCGGTGTATATCTCACACACATCCGCCTGCAGCGCTGCCGCCAGCGCGATCGCGGTCACGTCGGAGCCGCCGCGACCCAACGTGGTGACGTCTTTGGTGTCTTGGGCCACCCCCTGAAACCCGGCTACCAGCGCCACCGCGCCCTGGTCCAGCGCCTCGCGCACCCTGCTCGGCGTCACATCGATGATCCGAGCCCTGCCGTGCGCGGCTGTGGTGATCACTCCGGCCTGCGAGCCGGTGAACGAGCGGGCGTCGACACCCAACGCGTGCACGGCCATCGCGACCAGCGAGTTGGAGATTCGCTCACCCGCGGTAAGCAGCATGTCAAGCTCACGCTGATGGGGGTGCGACGATACCTGACTGGCGAGGTCGAGTAGATCGTCAGAAGTGTCACCCATCGCAGACACGACCACGACGACCTCGTTGCCGCCATTGCGGGTCTCGACGATCCGGGCGGCCACCTTCTTGATCCGCGCGGCACTGTCCACCGACGAGCCGCCGTACTTCTGGACGACGAGCGCCACGCCGACCTCCAGACACACAATACGGGCCGTATCCCCTGATCTCAGGGGGCACGACCCTAGGAGCCTCGCCGCTTACGCGGTGGAAGTTTCGCGCGCGCCGAACACCCTGAGCAGCCCACTACCGAAAATCAGTGGTATCGAGCCGCTGCACCAGGTGCAGGTAGTTGTCTCCGCCTGTGGTGGGGATGTTAAGCAGGTACAGGTAGCCGAGGAAGCCGGGGGGGTCGCCCGCCTGTCACGCCCCGCGAGTAGGATGCTGCCCTCCGTGACGAAAGACCCTGCGGAAACTGATCTGACGCGGAAGAACCGGTCGCACACAGTGGCCACAAGCTTACGATCTGGAAGTGGGCGCGATGAATAATCTGTGGAACGCCATACGCAGGCGTCGGGTGTTAGTCATCATCGGGTTACTGCTAGCGGTGGGCTTGGGAACGTCCGCTGCGATATTCGGACCCCGGCTCTTCACCGGCAACCAGCCTTCGCAGGCGGCGAATACGGCGAACCCGACGAATAAGACGGACGCCTCGACGAATGCCGAGCCGGTCGGCTTCAGCGAGTTCCGTAGTGAGCAGGCCGGTTTCGAGCTGGCCTACCCATCAGACTGGACGAAGCTGAGCCCCAAAGATCCACAAGTTCTCCTGCTTCTGTCGCAGGGACCGCAGGACTCGATGCTGGTGCGAGTCAGCGAGCTGCAGGAAGCGGTGGGACCGCAGCAGCTTCCGGCTCTCAAGCAGGTCACCGACAAGCTCGTCACGTCGAACAAGTCGGTCCAGATGATCACGGGACCGAATCAGATCCAGCTGGGCGGGTTGCCGGGTTACTACTACTTCTACAATTTCACCGATCCCGCCACCGGCCAACAGGGGGCACACTCCCACTTCTTCTTGTTCAACGGCAAGACGATGATCAGTATGGTGTTCCAGAGCCTGCCCAAAGAGCACTTCACCGAGTCCGCCAAGATGTTTGACAAGATCGCCAACTCCCTGCACGCGCTGAAGAAGTAACCACAGCCGGAACGGGAGTTCGGGTATCCCCCGGGCCCGGTGAGAGCGCTCCCGGGGGATCGGCCGGTCAACCAGCCGGCCAGCTGCTGCACTCGGCCGGATACCGGCCCAGTGCCACGTCACAGGATCGCGCTAGGTTGGTAGATCGCGGCATCCGGATGCCGGGACACCAGCGTTGCGACCTCAGCGACGATCGCGGCGGTCTGCTCGGCGGCGGCCCCGCTCAACGGTGCGCGGTCGGCGAGCAGTGCGTCGAGATCGGTCTGATTCAGCGGCAGCCTGCTGTCCTCGGCCAGCCGGTCGAGCAGGGAGTTGCCGGCGCCCTTCTCCCGCATCGCCAGCCCGACCGCGACAGCGTGCTCCTTGATGACCGCATGCGCCGCTTCTCGACCCATCCCGGCGCGCACCGCGGCGATCAGCACCTTCGTGGTGGCCAGGAACGGCGCGTAGCGCTCCAGCTCCCGCTCGATCACCGCCGGGTAGGCCCCGAACTCGTCGAGCACCGTCAGGAACGTCTCGACCAGCCCATCGAAGGCGAAGAACGCGTCGGGCAGCGCCACCCGGCGCACCACCGAGTCCGATACGTCACCTTCGTTCCACTGCGAGCCGGACAGCTCAGCCACCATCGAGGCGTACCCGCGCAACACCACTGCCAGGCCATTGACCCGCTCGCAGGAACGGGTGTTCACCTTATGCGGCATGGCGCTGGAGCCGATCTGACCGGGTTGGAAGCCCTCGGTCACCAGCTCGTGACCGGCCATCAGTCGGATCGTGGTCGCCAGCGACGACGGCGCGGCAGCCAGCTGCACCAGAGCGCCGAGCACCTCGTGATCCAAGGATCGCGGATATACCTGTCCGACACTGGTAAGCACCCGTTCGAAGCCCAGGTGTTGCGCCACGTGCTGCTCCAGCCGCGCCAGTGCGGACGGATCACCACCGAGGAGATCCAGCATGTCTTGAGCGGTACCCATCGGACCCTTGATCCCGCGCAGCGGGTAGCGAGCCAGCAGCTCTTCGAGTCGAGCGAAGGCCACCAGCAGCTCGTCGGCGGCGCTGGCGAACCGCTTGCCCAGCGTGGTGGCCTGAGCCGCGACGTTGTGGCTGCGCCCGACCATCACCAGATCGGCGTACTCGGCGGCGCGGGCCGCCAACCTGGCGAGCACCGCGACACAACGGTCTCGTACATGCACCAGCGAGCGCCGCACCTGCAGCTGCTCGACGTTCTCGGTGACGTCCCGCGACGTCAGTCCTTTGTGGATTTCCTGATGGCCGGCCAGCGCGTTGAACTCCTCGATGCGCGCCTTGACGTCGTGCCGGGTCACCCGCTCCCGGACGGCAATCGAGTCGAGATCCACCACGGACACCACCCGCTGGTAGTCATCGAGTGCCTGCTGCCCGACTGGCACGCCGAGATCGGCCTGAGCGCGCAGGACCGCCAGCCACAGCTCTCGCTCCAGCACCACCTTGTGCTCCGGCGACCACAGCCGGACCAGCTCACTGGAGGCATACCGCGCCGCCAACACATCAGCAATCACTCCGGCAGCCTACGGCTGCCGCCCGCCTCAACCGCCGTGAACTACCAGTCATCGTCGGTGCAGTCGAACTCAATGCGGCGACCTAGAAAGGGATGACTCGGCGGAACGCGTCGAGGACCTCGTCGGCCCAGCCGAGCACCCGCAACCCGTCGGTCACGTTGGCCGGCGGGTGGGTCAGCAAGGTGTCCCGGCGGATCAGCCGGGTGAAGTCGACCCGGACCGGTCCGATCCGCGGCGTCTGCCCGTCTGGTTGGTAGAACGTGACTCCGGCGCGCACCATGATGTCGATCAGCTCTTGGGCGATCAGACCGTAGCCGACCGTGGTCGGGTGGATGCCGTCCAGCGAGAACAGCCCGCCGCTGCGTCGCCCGGTGCCGTCGCTGGTGAGGAACCGCGAATCCGGTACCGGAGCCAGCGCCGCCAGCTCGGGCGGCAGCGGGTAGGGCCGCCACCAGGAGGGGCGCGCCTGCGGGTCGTCCAAATAGCGGCGGCAGGCCAGCCGGTCGAGTACCCCGG
The DNA here is from genome assembly GCA_003244255.1 of Pseudonocardiales bacterium. Taxonomy (GTDB): domain Bacteria; phylum Actinomycetota; class Actinomycetes; order Mycobacteriales; family QHCD01; genus QHCD01. The sequence goes on from QHCD01000093.1 coordinate 3,883, forward strand.
CGATGTCCAGCAGGTACCAGTCACGGCCCTGCCGTCGGGCGTCGGCGACCGCTGCGGTGATCGCGTCGTTGTAGTGGTCGATGGCGCTGTCGACGGCCCGCGCCTGCTCCTCGGTGATCGCCGGATCACGGCCGGCGTCGAAATCATCGTCGGAGATCCACGGGTGGGTGTAGTACGGGAAGTACCGCGAGCCCGGCGCCACCTTGCTGGCCACCCCGCGAGCGATCGGCGCGATGGTCACGTGCGGGACCGTGCACCAGATGACATGCCGGGCGCGGATGTCCTGCACCTTGGTCACGACGTGGGCAAGCTCGGCGATGAAGTCACTGGGCCGCCACACCGTGAATGCGTCCTTGCGCGCCAGGTCGTCATAACCCGGCCCGCTCCACACCACGCGCAGCTCAGTCACCGCACCCAGCGCATTGTTCGCGCCGAGGAACACCACCAGCGTCTCGATGCCGTGGTCGGGATCGTCCCCCGGCTCTGTGCCCAGCTGGGCACCTAGCGCAGCGGCGGCGTCGAAGACGGTGCTGCTGCGATCGGCTTCGGTGGCTCTGGGCAGCACGCGCAGCGCTGCCCGAGCGCCGTGGTTCTGCACGATCTGATGCACCAGATCGTCGGTGGGCGCTCCTATTTCGGCCGCACAACTGTCCGCGGTGCGGTCCAGGGCGTCGCGCAGGCCCCAGCCGTAGACCGCGAGCACGTGGTTGGTGGCTGACGGGGCGGGCAGCACCGCGCCGGCCCCCCGCTCCCAGTAGTCCTCCACCTGATCCATGAACTGCCGGCCGCGAAACAGTGCCATCGGCAGCTCCCACCAGTCCAACGTGGCGCCGAAGTGCTGATCGAGCTCGCGCATCAGCAGCTCGAGATTCAGTGGGAGCCCCCCTGGGCCGCCGTAGCGCGGGTAACGCAGTCCATCCCAGCCCAGCTCGTCAGCGATGATCGCCGAGTAGGACAGATCGGTCTGATACACCGCACCGCTGGCGAACCCGTGGGTCAGCGATCACCGATGGTGACCAGCCGGTGGGCCGCGGTGCCCTGCCAGGCGATCTCGACCGAGATGCCCAGCGTCGGATCCCACACCGGCTCCCGGGCTTGCCCAGTGATGTCGACGTCCTTGGGTGTGTCCGCCGGAGACACCCTCAACACGTGTTGTCAGTCGGGCTGTCGGCTGGGGTGGATCGCTGCGCCTGGGCGAGCGCATCGATCACCATCTCCAGCCAGCGCAGGCTGCGGCGATAGCTTTCGGTGTCCTGAGCTGACGGCGCGGGTGGCAGGATGCGGTCCGGCGAACCCGTGATACTGACCCGACCGGAGACGTCCAACACAACGTGCAGGGTCTCCAGCATCCACCCCCACTCGGCGGCGGACGGGTAACCGTGGCCGGGGAGCTGGACCACGCCGCCATGCCTGGGTAGCGTGCCGAGGACCCGGGTCAGGCTGTGCTCCAGGTCGTGCAGGACCCAGCCCTCCCAGAGCTGGCGGACCGGACCGGTTTCCTTCGTGCCGCACCAGTAGTCCACGACGTAGGCGAGCCGACCGTCGATGGTGCCGATGGGTACCGGTAATCCAGTGACCTGAGCCAGCGGATCATCGGTGCAACCGGCTAGCTGCCAGCGCACCAGCTCGCGCAGCCAAGACCACTGTTCGCGGAGGAAGCGAACTCCTTCCGGCGACAGCGTCAGCAGCAGTAGCTCGCCTTGGCGGTCGCATATGACCATCGTCTTGCTCAGCCTCCACTCCCGCAAATGATCGACGGGAGGCTATCGCGTCAACGAGCCCCGAACCGGCCATTGTCGCGGCGCGTCGCGGGCAATCCGATATCGCTGCGGTAGTGCCCCCCCGGCAGGTGAACCCGCTGGACACGCTGGTAGGCGTGCTCCCGCGCGCCAGCGAGGTCGGCGCCGGTTCCCACCACCGCGAGCACCCGTCCACCGGCCGACACGACGGCTCCGTCGTCGCGGCGGCGGGTGCCCGCATGCAGCACGCCGGGGCCATCCGCCCCGGTGATCACATCCCCGGTTCGGGGGGTGCCGGGATACCCCTCAGCGGCCATCACGACGACGACCGCAGCCCCCGGGTCCCACTGCAGCGGGGGCTGCTGGGCCAGCGCACCGATGACCGTGGCCATCAGCAACCCGGCCAGCGGTGTGCGCAGCAGCGCCAGCACGACCTGGGTCTCCGGGTCGCCGAAGCGGCAGTTGAACTCGATCACCTGCGGGCCCGCGGTGGTCAGCCCGAGGCCGGCGTACAACAGCCCGGTGAACGGCACGCCGCGCCGGGCGAGCTCGGCCACCACCGGCGCCACGATCCGGTGGACGACGTCGCCGGCCAGCGACTCCGGGGCCCACGGCAACGGGGCGTAGGCGCCCATCCCGCCGGTGTTCGGGCCGGCGTCGCCGTCACCGACTCGCTTGAAATCCTGGGCGGGTAGCAGTGGTACCACCGTGGCGTTGGCGTCGACAAGGCAGAACAGCGAGACTTCCGGACCGTCGAGGTAGGACTCCAGCAACACCGGGTGGCCGCCGTCGAGCAAGGTCAGCGCGTGCACCCTGGCCACTTCCAGATCCTCGGTGACCACGACCCCCTTCCCCGCGGCCAGCCGATCGTCCTTGACCACCCACGGCGGCCCGAAATGGTTCAGCGCCACATCCAGCCGGCCGGGATTGTCCACCAACTCGCTGCGCGCGGTGGGCACCCCCGCGGCGGTCATCACGTCCTTCGCGAAGGCCTTGGATCCCTCGATCCGCGCCGCGCCGGCCGACGGTCCGAAGCACGCGATGCCGGCTGCCCGCACGGCATCGGCGCCCCCGGCCACCAAAGGGAGCTCGGGACCGATCACCACCAGATCGGCCGACCAGGCGGTGGCCAGTTTCGCCAGCGCGGCCGGATCGGTGACGTCCACACCGAGTTGCTCGGCCAGCGCCGCGGTGCCGGCATTACCGGGCGCGCAGGCCAGCGCGGTGACCGCCGGGTCGTGGGACAGCGCCAGAGCCAGGGCGTGCTCGCGGGCACCGGCGCCGATCACGAGGACTCGCACGGTGCGCAGGATAACTGGTAGAGAACGCCCAGACCCCCAGTCAGGGGAAAGGGCCAGTTCAGCGCGATGATAACCGGTACACTTTGGGCGGTGCCGGGCCGATCGGCCCGGCGACGCACTTCGGGTGGTGGACGAAGCCAGATGAACAGCCCCGACCAGCGTGGCTCGCTGGTGGGACTGGCACGCGCCTGGTCGGACGCCGTGAGCCCGGCCACCGAGCTGCCGCTACCGGGCGAGCGGATCGAGGAATGCCTGCTAGAGCAGCTCGATCGTCTGATCGACGCGCTGGGGCAGTCGCAGTTCCGCCCGGAGCCCGCGGCGGAAGTCGGCGAGACGCTGGTGGCTCGGGGCTTCACCGGTGAGCAATGCTTGGGCCGCACCGTGGAAATCCTCGGACATGCCCTGCTCGGGCAGCCTGAGCTGGTGACCGTCGACGGGCTGGCCGGCAAGGTCGTGTCCCTGCTCGGCGCGCTGACCTCCGGATACGTCGCGGCGCTGGGCCGTCGCACCCGCACGCAGCGGGAGGCCTGGTTCCGGGAGGTGTTCGACGCCTCGCCGGTGGGAATGGTGATCAGCCGGCTGGACGGCACGGTCACCGAGGCCAATGGCGCGCTGATCGAAATCCTGCACCACAAGCCAGCCGACCTTGCCGGTCGCGACGTCGCTGAACTGTTCCATCCCGACGACGCGGCGTCTCTGCAAGCCGCCTATCAGGCGCTCACCGACGGCACGCGGGGACGTTTCCAGAACAGGGTCACCGCGCTGACCGGGCGCGGAGACACCACCGGGGTCGCGGTGACCATCTCGTTGCTGCGCGACCCGGCCGGTGTCCCGACGCACCACGTCACGATCGTCGAGGACGTCGCCGATCAGCAGCTGCTCGAGCAGCGGGTGCGGTATCAGTCGCTGCATGACCTGCTGACTGGACTGCCCAACCGGCTGCACTTCGCGATCCACACAGAAGCAGTGCTCGAGCGCAATCGCAGCGCCGCCGTCATGCTCTGCAAGATCGACTTGGATTGCTTCGGGATCATCAGTGACGGCCTCGGCATCGGCATCGGTGACCTCCTGCTGCGATCGGTCGCGGATCGGCTCGAATCGCTGGTCGCCGGAGAGCGCGCCTTCGTGGCCCGGTTCGATGCCGACGAGTTCGCGATCCTTATCGAGGAATCGCCGATTACGCCCAACGCCGCCGCCCTCGCCGCGCGGATCAACGCCGAGCTGTCCGANNACCGGTCTACCTCGCCGGCCGCGGGCTGGCCGTTTCCGCGTGTGTCGGCATCGCGCGACGCACGGCCAGGGAGACCGACCCCAGGGAGCTGATCCGCGCCGCGGAGGCGACGCTGCACCGAGCCCAGCGGACCGGCCGCGGGCAGTGGGCTGTGTTCGACCCAGTTGCCGACGCCGAGCAGCGGGCCAAATACGCATTGGCCACCGCTATGCCCGAGGCATGGGAGAACGGGCAGGTCACGCTGAACTATCAGCCGCTGGTGCGGCTCGATCCGGCGGCGGTCGATACCGGCCGGATCGTGGCGCTTGCGGCGTTGCTGCGCTGGGAGCATCCGGAACGCGGTATCACGGCGCACGAGGACTGTCTCTCGCTCGCCGAGCAGACCGGCCTGGTCCTGACGATCGGACCGTGGATGCTGCGGCACGCCTGTGAGCAGCTTCGCGGCTGGCGTGACCAGCTGGGGACGGCGGTGCCGCCGATCCGCGTCGATCTGGCTACCCACCTGACGAAGGACCCCGACCTGGTGGCGATAGTTCACGACGCCTTGCACGCGGCGCAGCTGCGACCGGAGGACATCCAGCTCGGAATGCCAGTCGAGGTGATCGTCGCGGGCCACGGCGATGCGCTCGACAACGTGGCCACCCTGGCCGACATCGGAGTGCGCACCCAGCTCACCCGGTACGGCCAGGCAGCAGGGAACCTGATCTTGCTGGAATCCCTGCCGGTGCACGGGGTGGAGCTGGCCGGTTCCTTGGTCGCCGCCGCCGCGCAGCAGCCTGGCTCGGTGGTGCGCTCCGCATTGGCCAACCTGGTACCACTGATCCGCGGGACCGGCGCCGCCGTTGCGGTGACGGATCTCGACGACGGCGAGCAGGTGTCCTGGTGGCGTGGCGCCGGCGCCGACTCCGCCCGTGGCGCCGCGTTCGCCCCACCAGTAGCTGCCCGGGACATCCCCGCACTGCTGTGCTGACGGCGGTTACCGGACGAGGGCGCGAGCCAGCAGGTACTCGGCGTCGAGCCGCACTGGTCCGCCGTCGGGCGATGCGTGCCGCTCGATCGCGGCCAACATCTCACCGGCACGATCACCGGCCGCGTGCATCGCGGCGACGTGCGCCGGCGAGTGCGCTTGGAGGAACGCGGTCAGCGCGGGGCCGGAGTCGAAATGCCAGGGCAGCGACCGGCGCTCGATGCGCACGTCGGTGAACCCGGTGGCCAGCCTGTGCGCCAGGATCTCCGGATCCCCCCAGCTCAGTGTGTCGGGAGCGGCTGGATTGGGGGGACGAACTCTTTGACGATGCGGGCCCGCTCGGCTATGCAGCCGTCGGCGGTCCACGCGGTGAGGGCCAACCGGCCGCCGGGCACCAGCACGCGGCGGAGCTGGGCCAGGGCCACCTCGGGCCGCGGCGCGAAGATCAGACCGAATGCGGACAGCGCTACGTCGAGGGTGGCGTCGGGCAACGGCAGGTTCTCGACGTCGGCCTCGAACCATTGCACCTCGGGTCCGGTGCGCTCCCGGCCCAGCTGCACCATCCGCGGGGCGATGTCGCAGGCGGTGACCTGCGCGCCGCGCGCGACGGCTCGCACCGCGACGTTGCCGGTACCGGCTGCGACGTCCAGAACGCGATCGCCCGGTTTTGGCGCGACCGCGTTGACCAGCGCGTCCGCCGCCGGCTCGAGGCGCCTCGCGAGACCGGAGTAGTCGGCCAATCCCCAGTGTTTAGCCGTGGCGGCCCGGCGGTCGTCCTGAGTCACGCCGCACTGCGCAGCGTCGCCAGCTCGCGAGCCAGATCCTGACACGCCGAGTCCCGAGGTTGTGCCGCACCGACACCGACCGCAGGCGCTTCGCCAGGCCGATCGCCCGTGTCGCGGTGAGCAGGCCAGATCGCAGTTCGCCGCACCGCAGCTGCGCGGTCGCGAGATAACTGAGGTGGTATATCGTGCATGTCGCCGTGTGGCTCGGCCCATCCCCTGTCGCAGCGAATGCCACTGCGGCGCGGTCGAAGCGGCCGAGCGCGAGGTGGGTAAGTCCTGCGATGTGCGGCAGCGCGGTTGCGAAATGCTTCCACGGCCGGGGTTCGTCGCTGGCCGCCTGGTAGGTGTCGCGGGCGCGGCGCAGTGCCGCCAGGGCCTGTTCCGCGAGACCGCCGAGTCCAAGCGCGAGAGCGCAGTGGTACTCGACCAACGCGCGGGACAGCGGGCTGGGAGCGGTTGCCGCGCCAAGCTGGAACAACTTCAGGGCCTCATTCGGCGCGACGTCCAGCTCTCTGCATCCCAGGTTATCCAGGCTCACCACAGCTCGCAGCGGGTCTCCTCCGGCTCCGGCACACTCCAAACTCCGGATGTAGTGCTCGCGGGCGAGCTCACTCAGCCCTGCCCCCGCGGCTGCGCCTCCCGCAGTGCGGTGCGCATCGGCTAGCGCGACTAGGAGGCCGCTGAATTAGGGC